>CAZKIB010000101.1:3961-19198 GCA_964552425.1 uncultured Anaerolineaceae bacterium
AAGGAATGCTGCGCGGGTCGGCTACCGGCAGGGTATTGATGTCACCGAACAGGTTAATTGTGGGGAAGCCGATCCAGCCTTCCTCGCCGTTGAAATCGATGCGAATCCACTGGTTGTCGGGGCTGCGCCCGGTGGCCGGGGCACGCCAGCCGGCCTGCACAAAACCCAGCACCTCCGCGCCGATGGCCGGATACAGGCGCACATTGACGCCATCCCGGTTCACCAGGATTTCTGCGCCACCGGACTGCGCGCCGACCAGCCCTACAGCCAGACTCAGCGCTGCCAGCCCGATCACGAACCAGAATGCCGTCCTGCGCATAACCTTCCTCCAGGTGATGTGTAGACCCTGCGGCACAATGCCCCTCTTCGATGCTGTGTGTAGTATAGCAACATTTTCCGCAACGCACGATTCGGGCATAGGCGAGGGGACATTCGGAAACCGGGGCGCATTTGCCGGCTTGCTGCCAGACCTTAAAAACGCGGGATGTTCCTGAAGGCGCTCTCACCCGCCCCCTAAACCCGAATGCACCTGATCGCAGTCGAAGTTGCGCATTCTGAACATATGTGCTATTTTTACCCTGAAGGTCGCTACAGATTGAAGGAACTCTGTTATGAGAAAAGTGATTGCAATCGAATTCGTCTCCCTTGATGGTGTCATACAAGCCCCTGGCGGGCGAGAGGAAGATACCAGTGATGGCTTTGCCTATGGCGGGTGGATAGCTCCCTATTCCGACGACGTTCTTGGAGCCGCCATAAAGAGGCAGATGAACCTGCCGTTTGATCTGTTGATAGGACGTAAAACCTTTGACATTTGGGCGCCGTACTGGCCGCACCATGCGGACATATGGCCGGGCGTCAATGCAGCGACCAAGTACGTTGTCTCGAATACCCTGACTTCTGCCGAGTGGCAGCCCTCCGTGATTTTAAGCGGAGATATTGCGGAAAAAGTCAGCCAGCTCAAGCAGCAGCCGGGGCCGGATTTGCACGTTTATGGCAGCGCGAATCTCCTTCAGACGCTCCTCAGACATGATTTGGTCGATGCGTTCTGGCTCAAGATCTATCCGCTGACGTTGGGCAGTGGAAAACGGTTGTTTGCCGAAGGCACCATCCCGGCGGCATTCAAGGTGACGGAGGGCCAGGTTTCCCCGAATGGCATCCTGATGGTGAATTACGAGCGTGCAGGTGCGCTGACAACCAGAGATATTGAATAGTCGGGCCGTGTCGGACCGCTGAAGGAGAAGCCGATGCCCGACGAGGCGACGGGTATCATACGCTGAGAAACCATTTGATAATCACAGAACCGAGGAGATGAGTCATGAAATTGCTGCTCACTTCCGCTGGCATCAGAAACGCCAGTATCCACAAGGCACTGGTCGACCTTCTGGGCAAACCAATTACCGATTGCAACGCCCTGTGCATCCCCACTGCTGGATACGCTCATCCCCATGCTGGCCCTGGCCCGGCATGGAGTTTTATCAGCGGACGAGACGAATGTCCTATGACCGAGCTGGGTTGGAAGTCGGTGGGCGTGCTGGAACTCACCGCGCTGCCCAGCATCGATAAAGAACGCTGGGTCTCCTGGGTACGCGAGACCGACGTGCTGCTGGTAAATGGTGGCGAAACCTCGTATCTGGCCTACTGGATGCGCCAGTCCGGCCTGGCCGATCTCTTGCCTTCGCTGCGCGCGGTCTACGTAGGATTGAGCGCCGGGAGCCTGGTGATGTCCCCCAACATTGCCCAGCGATTCGTCTCCTGGAAGTCGCCTACGGGTGGTGATGAAATGCTGGGACTGGTTGATTTTGAGATGTTTCCGCATCTGAATTACCCCACTTTCCCGGAGCATACGATGGCATACGCGGAAAAATGGGCCGCCGACCTGTCCGTACCCGGCTACGCGATGGACGATGAGACTGCCATCAAAGTGGTTGACGGAACCGTCGAAGTCATCTCCGAAGGCCATTGGAAACTGTTTGCACCCTGATGGGTGGAGTTGTGAACGCCGGGCGGCGGAGCCTGATCCTGCCCCTAAACCCGAATGCACCCGTTCCGCGACTCGGTTGGTGCAAATTCCCGCATTCCGGTAGAATCATAGAAGGTTGTTTCGCAGAATAACCCGCACATGGTTAAAGGGGGAAAGTTCAGATGAGCCAATCATCCGGCAGCAACAATCAGGTGATCTGGGCCATCGCGGTGATCGTCATCGCCGTGATTCTCAGCGTCATTATCGTGCCTGCGGTGCAGGGTCCCGGACCAGCGGGTCCACAGGGCGAACCCGGCCCGGCAGGTGAAGCAGGTCCCGAAGGTCCGGCCGGCCCCGCTGGTGAGCAGGGCCCACAGGGCGAACCGGGGGAGCAGGGTGAACCCGGCCCACAGGGCGAACCCGGCCCGGCAGGTGAAGCAGGTCCCGAAGGTCCACAGGGACCGCAGGGTGAGCAGGGTCCACAGGGCGAACCTGGCCCGGCGGGTGAAGCAGGTCCCGCTGGCCCACAGGGACCGCAAGGTGAGCAAGGCCCGCCCGGTGAACCCGCCATGATCGACGACTTTACCATCTGGTACAGCCCTCTGGCGATGGACGCCGATGTGGACGGTTCCGGTAATACCAATCTGCAACTGCTGCGCGGGGCATTTGGCAACACACTGCGGGTGACGACTACCGCCGCCGGGGATTTGCAGTGGATCAGCCTGCCGCTGGTCGCCCCAGATAATCTGGTGATTAAGGGTGTCAAGGTCTGTTACGACCTGTCCGACGCCAGCAGCTATATTTCGCAGGTACGCCTCAGTGAGGAAACCGTGCCGCCTTCGGCAGTGGTCCAGCATGATGACCCCACTGACCTGACCAGTGTAGACCCGGTCTGCGCAGAAAGCGCCGTGAGTGACTATCAGCCCAACGGCGCGGTGACACTCAGCCTGCGGTTGAACTTCGCCGGCACAGGCGCGGCGCATCGCATCGACCTGGGCGCAATCGGGATCATCGTCGGCCAGTAATGCGCGTTTGACCCTTCAAAGCACGCGAGGGCACGATCAGACAGGTCGTGCCCTTACGTTTTGTGCCGATAGTCTGCTACCATTGGCGACCTGTAGCCTTTGAACCTGAGCGCGCCGCGTGGCAAGAAGAAAATTTCCCCTGCTGATCCTTATTCTGCTGCTGTACTTCGGGCTGCGACTGCACGACCTGCTGGCGCTGCCGCTGTTCATTGATGAAACACTGCACGCAGACCGGGCCGCGTCCGTCTGGCGGGGGAGCGCGCTGTGGTTCGGGGCGAATGGCAAGCTGCTGGGGGCGTGGTGGGTGGCGCTGTTTTACCCCTTCCCGGCAGGGCCGTGGCTGCTGCGCGCTTCCATTCTGCTGCTCACGCTGGTCGGCGCGGCGGCGGTTCTCACGCTGGCAAAGCGGGTTTATGGGCATGTGGCAGCGTTGTATACCGGTGTGCTGCTCATCTTCGCGCCTATGCTGTTCTTCTTTGATCGCCTGTCACTGGCGGATACCACTCTGCATCCCCTGCTGGCGCTGTTCATCCTCAGCCTGTTTCACCTTATGGATCATGGGCATTTTCGCTGGCGGGCGGCGGCGCTGTGCGGTCTGGCCCTGGCGCTGGCGATCATCGCCAAAGCTACCGCTCTGGTGATGATCCCGCTGCCATTCATTGCGGTGTGGATTCTCCCGCGCGGCTGGCGTTTGCTGGACCGGCTCAGGGCGCTGGCTGTGTTGTCCGGCACGGCGCTGGCGATCTGGCTGCCGCTGCTGGTCGCCCTGCGCAGCCGGGACATCAACTATCTGGGTGTGCCCATCGCGCAGCACAGCGCGGACGCGGGCGATCTGCTGCTGCTGCCGCGCCTTGTCAGCAATCTTGGTTTTCTGCTGGATGGCCTGCTGGTGTATTTCGGCCCCATCCCCCTGCTCATCGCGGCGGCGGCTTCACTGCTGGCAATCAGCGCCCGCCCGCGTCAGGGCATCGTGCTGGCGATGGCGGTAGGCGGCACGATCATCGGCGTGATTGTCGCCGGGAACGAAGGGGTTTCGATGCGCTACTGGGTGGGCATCCTGCCGGTGGCGCTGGCGCTGGTCGGCGGCGGATTGGCCGTGATGAGCCGCTGGCGCTTCGGAACGATCATCACCTCCGGGCTGCTCGGTGTATGGGTGATTTTCTCCGCCCTGCCGTTTATTGGGACCGCTTACACCGCGCCGGATGCGCTGAACCTGCCGGCGAAGGACCGGCTCGAATACCTCGAAGCAGACTCCGCCGGGACGATGCTGCCCGAACTGGCAGCGTTACTGGTGGATGAAGCCGCACAGCAGCCCATCGTCGTGACCGCCGCCATCAGCCAGTGTTTCGGACTGTCGTTGTATCTGCCCGCTGATGCGCCGATCACGCTGGACTGCCCGCGCACCTTCGCCCCGGAAGGACGCGGGGCCGCGCTGGATGCCCACGTCGCGCAGATGGCCGCGCAGCACGCGCATTATTATGTGATTTTTGAACGGCCCGGCCTCGAAGTGGTCGACGCAATCACCCGCACGCCGCTGCAACCCCTGGCCGAGTTTCCGCGTCCGGGGAATTTCGTTACCATTACGGTTTATCAGCCGGCACAACCCTGAGAGGAGCCAGAATCATGCCGCAGCCGAATATCCTCGTCATCATGACCGACCAGCAGAAAGCCACTGCCAGCCATCTGTACGGCAGCACATTCTGTGAAACGCCGAATATGGCGCGGCTGGCGAACACAGGCGTGCTGTACGAACACGCCATCACCCCGCACCCGCTGTGTGTGCCGGCGCGCATCTCCCTGTGGACGGGGCAATGGCCGCATTCACATGGCGGACGGCTCAACGAAACCCTGATGCCCGCCGGCGCGGTTCATGCCTTCCAGCGCTGGAAAGCCGAGGGCTATCACTGCGGGCTGATCGGCAAGAATCACTGTTTCGAGACACAGACTGACCTGGACCTGTTCGATACCTGGTGCGAGATTTCACACATGGGTCTGCCCAAAGACCCAACCACCAAAGGCATGGACTGGTTCCGACCCATTGAGGGCATCCACGCGGCTCATGCGCTCCGCCGCGAAATTACGCAAAATCCCCAGAACCCGCGCTTCGCCTATGGCACATCCGATTTCCCGCTGGAGGACTATTCCACCGGACTGGTGGCCGGGCAGACGGTGCGTTTTCTGGAACAGCACCGCGCCGACCCGTTCGCGCTGTGGGTGTCGTTCCCGGACCCACACGAACCCTGGGTATGCCCACAGCAGTACGCTGCTCTGTTCCCGCGGGAGAAGATTGACCTGCCTCCCTGGGACGAAACCGAATTTGACGCTCGTTCACCGGAGCGCAATCGTGTGCTGTACCGAATGCTCGGTGTGGCGGATGACCCGATTGAGGATGTCTACGGAATGCTGGCGGTGTATTATGGTATGGTGCGTTTTATCGACGACGCGCTCGGCCAGATTCTTGATGCGCTGGAACGGCTGGGCCTGCGCGAAAACACCATCGTCGTCTTCTGCTCCGATCATGGCGATTTCGCCGGCGAACACCGGATGCAGTGTAAGGGCGGCGTGTTCTACGACTGCCTGACCCGCGTGCCGCTGATCGTCTCCTGGCCGGGTCACATCCCTGCCGGACAGCGCGACAGCAGCATGGTGAACCTGGTGGATGTTGTGCCGACCCTGCTGCGTTTGCAGGGGCTGGATATTCCGCGTTCGATGCACGGCCAGCCGCTGCCCACCGTGACCGACGCGCCAGCGCGTGACGCCACCTTTTCGGAATATGGCGCGGGTGGGCCGCCGTTTCACCTGAGCGACCTGGAGCAGATGCCGCTGCCGCATGGCCGCGATACGCTGATCGAGTCGCTGCAATGGCGCGAGGCAGAGGGCCGCCGCAAGATGGTCCGTACCGCGCGCTGGAAATACGTTCACGATCCGATGGGCGATAAGGACGAACTCTACGATTTGCAGCGTGACCCGGCGGAACTGGATAACCTGATCGACGATCCCCTCTACCGGGATGTGATCGCGGACCTGCGGCTGAAACTGGCGGACTGGATGATCGCGACGGAAGACTCCCCGCCTGTACCGCTGCCCTTCGATTAACCCACTTTCAGCCAGCGGCAGACACACAATCCGCGCATAGTCCCTATAATGAAGGTAAGGATGTTTCACGTTCTACAGGAGGAACGATGCGTAAACTCATCAGTCTGATGATGATCCTTTTGATTCTGCTTTCGGCAGGGCTGGCCGCCGCGCAGGAGGTGACACAGGAACCGCCCGATCAGGATGTGCCCGTCCCCGTCCCGGTGATTACGATTACTTCACCGGCTCCCGGCGCGATTCTGCCGAACCTGAACGCCATCACGATCACCGGCACAGGGGCCGCCCTGTTCGAAAACAGCCTCACTGTTCAGGCACGGGACGCCGGCGGTGGCATTCTGGCGCAGCAGCCCGTGACCACGAATGCGCCGGAAGTGGGCGGCACAGGAAACTGGCAGGTCACGCTGGCGGTCAGTGTAACGCCGGGCAGCGCCGGCACGATCCGCGCTTTTGCCACCTCCGCCAACGACGGCAGTCTGGTGGCCGAGGCGATCATCAACGTCACCTATGGCAGTTCGGCGGACCCGGTGAGCATCACGATCAACACGCCAGCAGCCGGCTCTATCCTGCCAAACAGCGGCTCGTTTCTGGTCAGCGGCGTAGCCACCAACGCCTTTGAGGGTAATGTCGTCGTGCAGGCCCGCGATGCCGCCGGGAACGTGCTGGCGCAGCAGCCTGCCACTGCCGCCGCGCAGACCAATGGCAGCTGGCAGGTTTCACTGTCCGTCAACGTCGCCGCTGGCACACATGGCACCATTCGCGCCTTTTCACCTTCGCCAGCGGACGGCCGGGAACTGGGCGAAGTGGTCATCAATGTGTCCTATGGGGCGATCCCGGTGGATGTCGATTTGCAGATCACCTTCCCTACCGAAGGCTCGGCAGTGAATACGGTCAATGGTATCACCGTCACCGGCACAAGCCGCAACATCAGTGATGGCCGTGTGGTGGTGCAGGTGCGCGACGGCAACAATCGCGTGCTGGCCGAGCGTCAGACGCAGACCACCCCGGCGCAGGGCAATGGCAACTGGCAGGCCGTGCTGACGACCTTCTTCACCGCCAATACCAGCGGTTCGATTTATGCTTTTGCTCCCGGTGTGGGCGATGGCGGCCAGTTCCTGAGCGACACGATTTTCGTGACCTTCCAGGCCAACTGCGCGCCGCGTGGTGACTGGCCGACCTACTTCGTGCAGCGCGGCGATACCCTGTCCAGCATCGCGCGGCGGGTGGGCAGCAGCACTGCTGAACTGGCACAGGCCAACTGCCTGAACAATGTCAATATCATCGAGGTCGGCCAGCAGCTTCGGGTTCCGCGCCAGCCGGTTGTGCCCACGCAGCCGCCTTCACCGTCGATCATCACCATCATCGCGCCGCAGACCGGCACGGTACTGGATACCAGTATCCAGACAGTCGTGACCGGTACAGGCAGCGGACTCGGCAGCGTGACAGTGCAGGCGCTGGATGCCATCAATAATGTGCTGGCGGCGCAAACGGTGGTCGTCAGCGGAGGCCGCTGGCAGGCGAATCTGGCGATTGCCGCGACACCGGGGACACAGGGGCGCATCACCGCTTTTGCCACCTCGCCGACCAACGGCAGCGTGATCGCGTCCGCTTCGATCAGTGTCACCTATGGACAGCCGCAGCCCGCCGAAGCCGCGCTGGTCATCACCAGCCCGACGGAAAACGCGGTGCTGAACCCGGCAGCGCCCATCACCATCAGCGGAACAGGATCGGGTCTGTTTGAAAACAACGTCATCGCGCGCGCGCTGGATAACGAAGGCAGAGTCCTGGCCGAACAGCCCGCGACCATCCCCGCCGGGCAGTCGATCTGGTCGCTGAACCTGAATATCCCGGCCCCGGCCGGCACACGCGGCGTGGTATATGCTTACTCGGTTTCACCGGTGGATGGCAGTGTCGTGCTGGCGGACGCCGTGAATGTGCTGTTTGGCGCGGCGGCTTCGCCCACCTTTGTCACCATCACGGACCCGCTGCCCTACAGCACTATCAACGACCCGGCCAGCTTCAAGGTCTCTGGCATGGGCGGGGGATTGTTCGAAAACAATGTCGTCGTGCGCGCACTGGACAGCGCCGGCAATGTGCTGGTGGAGCAGCCAACCATCGCCGTGACCAATGAAGTCGGCGGGAGCGGCCCCTGGGAAATCACCCTGAATATCGTGGTGGCCCCCGGCACACGCGGCGCGCTGGAAGCCTATTCCACCTCAGCGGAAGACGGCAGCATCAACGCTCTGGCGCGCATCCCGGTCATTTTCGGCCAGCCAGAGCCGGGCCAGCCCTTTGTGCTGATTACCGCGCCGCTGCCGAACTCACCCGTGACGGCGGAACGCGGGGTTGTGGCGTCCGGTTACGCCAGCGGGCTGACGACCAGCGATGTCACCGTGCAGATAATCGACGCAGCCGGCAATATTCTGGCTTCGCGCACCGCCCCGGTGGATTCTGAAACCGGCGTGTGGCAGGCTCCGCTCACGCTCGTCTCGGTAGAACCGGGCACTACAGGACGGATGATAGTGTATGCCAGCGGCGCAGGTGGCGCGGTCATCGCCAGCGACAGCTTCGAGATCGCCTTCGCAGCGCTGAACAGCAGTTCGCCCGCCGCGCAGGGTTAATCCAGTATCGTTCAGAGTGGGGCGCAGCGCATGTGCCCCACTCGCTCACAGAATGTCCAGAAACTGCTGCACGCGCTGCTCGTAGGTATGATGCGCACAGACATGCTCACGGGCGCGCTGGACAATGGTCTCGCGTTCGTGATCGTGCCGCAGATAATAGGCGGCTTTGTCGCGCAGATCATCACCATCACGGTAGGTGATAATTGTTTCACCGGGGCTGAACCATTCGCGGATGCCTGGCAAGTCATCAACCAGTTGCAGCGTGCCCACCCCCGCCGCTTCGAACAGCCGCATATTCCCGCCGTAGCGCATGAAATTCCCGTGTGTGTTGACGGTCATCGGGCTGGCGCTGAGGACCCGCAGCATGGATTCGCCCAATGCCGCGCCGCGCAGGTGCGCTTTCAGTTCTGCGGGGACCTCATGAACGCTCCAGATGCCCAGGTCGAATCCCGTGAGGGCCTTCAGCGCCAGCACCCGCTGGCTGTACAGGTGCGCCGGGATGAGCGTCCCGACAAACGAGATTTCCGAGGCCAGCTTCGCGCGTTCATCGTCGGTCAGATCGTAAGGCCGGTGAAAGTCCGGGTCCGCGGCGGTCAGGGGCAGGCAGACCATCCGCTGCGCGCCGAGTTCCAGCCACTGGATGCCGTGATAATAATCGTTCACCAGCACCAGATCATACAGCGGCGCGGCGCGGCGTTCGATGGGGCGTGAAAAGACAATCGGCGATGTCCCGCTGGCGTAGATCAGCTTACAGTTGGTCGCCTGTTTAATATGGCTGAGGGTGTCGGGATAAATGACGGTATTATCGCCCACCAGCCACAGCACATCGGGGCGAAAGTCAAGCGCCTGCTCGATCAGTTTACGGTTGCGCCGGCGCAGTTCAGGGTTGGCTTCAGGTGGGATGCGGCTGCTGACTGCCGCGATCACTTTGCCCGGTGTGATGCCTTCCTGATGCCGGTGCGCCCTCACCTGACCGGAAGCGTTCAGGTTGCGATAAAAGATCGCCAGCTCAAAGCCGCGCCGGCGCAGTGCGCGCTCCCAGAAGTGCTGCAAGACACTCGGCGGAAAGAGCGGCGGCGGCGCGCCAGGTGGGGTGCGCTGAATGGCTGCCTGAAGCTGATCGGGATGATGCAGCGCGGCGACAAACAGAATTTTCATGGATCAGGGTAGCGTTTCCACGAAAATGCAGCCGGCCACATTATAGCCGACAATCTGCTGTTCACCATCCACGATGACGGTGAGCGGGCCTTCAAACGGGTCGCGGGCGATGACCACGACATGGGTGTGCAGTTTGAGTCCGCGCCCGACGATGTGCTGGAGCATGTCGTCGCTGGTGGCCTGAATGCGCGAGACCAGCGACGGGGTGTTCAGCGGCCATTCACTTAGCGGGGTCAGCTCACGACTCTGGATGATCCCGTCCGCCGTGGGGATCGGGTCGCCATGCGGGTCCAGGTCCGGGTGGCCGAGCCGGTCCGCGATGGCTTCAATAAAGCGGTCCGAAACCGCGTGTTCCAGCCGCTCGGCTTCGGCGTGGACTTCGTGCAGTTCGTAGCCCAGTTCCTCGACCAGATACAGCTCGATCATGCGATGTCTGCGCAAAATCTTGAGTGCTTCTTCTTCGCCTGCCGGGGTTAAGATCACCCCGCGATATTTCTGATAATCGACCAGCCCGGCTTCTTCGAGACGCTGGGCCATATCCGTCACCGAGGGCGCGGAGATGCTCAGCAGCGCGGCCATGTCGTTGGTCGAAACGCGATTGCCACCCTGCTGAAGCGCGTAGATGGATTTCAGAAAGTTCTGGACGGATTCGGATTGTGTAGGGTCGGTTTTATCGGTCATAACAGCCTTTAATCACTGTTGGCCTGCATGTGCCCATCATAGCATAAATCTGTTAAGGTACAGTACCCTGAAGCTCAATTTTCTGAGAAGGGACAGATGGCTTATTTCGATCCGGGATATGCCGGGCTTCGCAAAGTCAATAATGCCCTCATAAGACCAGCACGACCCACCATGCCCTGAACACGGCCATCCGAGTCGACAACAGGCAGTCGTTTGATCTGATTTTCAATCATCAGTCGCAGCGCGGCGACAGCGGGACTGTCTGACTGAATCATCATGACGGGCGCGGTCATGACCTCCTGTACGGTTCCTGACAGCCTGAAATCCTCACGCCGGACACGTCCAGCGAGCATCTCCAATACTTTTGCCCGTTCGCCATTGGGAACCCGGCTTATCAGGTCGCTTTCGGTGAGTATCCCAACCACTTTTTGCGTTGAATCCGTGACGACCAGCCGTTTGCGCCCGGCTGCCAGCATGAGTTCAAGCGCATCATTCAGCGGGGTGTTTTGCTCCACTGTCACGGCAGGTTCCAGCTCAACCTCGCCCACCCGCGCATCCCAGTCAAACACAGCTTCCGCGCTGTGGATAGATGCCCTGTCAGAAAAAACAATCTCGCGCAGAATATCGGAACGGGTGAGCATTCCCATCAAATGCCCGCTGGCATCCGTTACGGGCAGTCGTTTCAGATTGGCAGCCACCAGCAGATCAACCGCCTCTGCCAGGGTTGCCACATGCGAGATGGTGACAGGCGGCTGCGACATCAGCGATTTTGCCGGAATATCCGGTACTTTCTGAAGCGCTGCGGCGCGTTCGTTGGGGGTCATCTGTTTGAGCCGCGTCAGATTCACGCCCAGGCCCGCCCGGCGCAGGTCATTATCGGTCACGATCCCGACGATGATTTTCTGAGCATTGAGAACTGGCAGGGCGCGTAATCCTTCGCGCAGCGCCAGCCCGACCAGTTCATTCAGAGAGGTGTCTTCACGCACGGACACGACCTGCCGGGACATCACCGCCCGGACCAGATGCCGGGAAGGTTCGCCGGTCATGCGCGGCAGAGGTGGCAGCCATCCACCCCGGCGTTCCGCCAGTGTCTTGAGACTTTCATCTGTGTGGATGTCGACTCCAACGGCTTTGGGCGAAGCGATCCGCTGCGTGACATAGATACCGCGATGTCCAGACGCCAGATAAGCCACCACGCAGCCCAGGATCAGATACAGCGCCGAACCCCCGCCGAACAATTCCATCCCCATAAGCGCGCACGCCAGCGGGGTATTGCTGGCCCCGGCGAAGACGGCCACGAATCCTATCGAAGCCATAAAGGTTGGATCAACGCCCAGCAGTCCGCCAAGCGTATAGCCAAGAGTCGAACCGATGACGAACAGCGGTGTCACCTCCCCGCCCAGATAACCTGATCCCAATGTAATGGCGGTAAAAATCAGCTTGAATAAAAACGCAAAGGTGACGACACCCGCGCCGCTCACACTTTGCTGGATGAGGGGAATACCCAATCCGAGATAATCCTGCGTATTGAGCGCCAGTGTCAGCGCAATAATTACGCTGCCGCCGATGAGCGGACGCAGCGGCGGATACCGGACCAGGCGGCTTTGCAGATGTCGGATACCATGGGTGAGTTCAACGAATACAATGCTGGTCAGCCCGAACAGAATGCCGGCCAGCGCGACCCTCAGCAGCATGAACGGTTCGATTTCGATATGGGCCAAAATCGGGTAATGGGTGTGGCCGACTCCCCACAGGCGCGTCACAAGGTCGCCGACATAAGCCGCCACCAGACAGGGGACAATCCCTTCGTAGCGAATGCGCCCGACGCTCTGGACTTCCATGCCGAACAGAAACCCGGCCACCGGTGTGCCGAACACCGAGCCGAAGCCGCCGCTGATCCCGGCCATAATCATCAGGCGGCGGTCATCCGCATTCAGGCGCAGCGCGCGCCGCAGCGTATCCGCCAGACTCGCGCCCATCTGAATCGCGGTCCCTTCCCGCCCGGCCGACCCGCCAAACAGGTGGGTGATGACCGTGCCGAACAGCACCAGCGGAGCCATGCGAAGGGGAATGCGCGATTGATTGGAATGCACTTCCTCAATAACCAGATTGTTGCCCTGGGCGGCTGCCCCGGCGAAACGGTGATAAATCCAGCCGACGATCAGGCCGGCCAGCGGCAGCAGAAATACCAGGGTCGGATTGGCAAGCCGGGTGCGCGTGGCCCAATCCAGACTGACCAGAAAAATCGCCGACGCGGTCCCGGCGAAAATACCTACCGCCCCGCCCAGCAGGGTCCATTTCAACAGGGTGCGCAAAAACGCGAAAAAATCTGCCGGGTTGATATGGAACATCTCGTCAACCGTGTGAAACACACCTTGCCAGAATGCGCGGCGTTCGGCCCGATGCCGCGCCTGTTCGGCCCGCAGCCCGGCAGCCGCTTCCGGGTGAGATGCCGCGTACCTGTACAGTCCGAAGCGGTTGCGCCACCACGTTTTCAAATGCGCGAACATATAGCTTCTCTCGTCTGCTGTGCCCCAAAACAAAAAAGCCTCTACCCCAAAACTGCCAGGTAGAAGCTATCAACCTTCAAAGGTATACGTGAGCCTCATCGCGGGGTATCTGCACACCCGAAAAACAGTATAAGCCTGATCGGGGGACAGCGCAAGCGATTTTTCAGGTTTCGACCCACTCATTGTCGCCCGAATTTTTTGGCACGCAGTACAATAAAACTGTCTGTTGATATGACCGGACGATCCCGATGGAAATCGAAGAAATTCTCGGCGTTATCCTGGTGGTGTGGCTTGCCATCGCGTTCACAGCGGTGTGTGTCGCCTGGTGGAAACAGCGCCGGCATCCGCATTCCGCACCGTCGCGCAGACCCGCTCCACCCTCTGTGTACCACCGTTCGTCGGGGCGGGTCTACGAACGCGCCTACGATTACCGTCTGATTATGGGCATCCGGCGCAGGCCTGATCACCGTTGGGAAGAAATTGAAATTTATGATTACGATCATGATGAGAACGATTGGCCGCGCAACGGCCAGCGCATCCGCAATATGTCGCAGGAAGAATTGAACGGTTACTACCAGAGTCTGCTCGTCAACGGCTGGGAACCTTATGGTGAACGGGAAGACGGCCCCCCACTGTTTGCCTGCTACCGGCGTCCCATTGACCACCCCCTGAAACGCCGGTGATCGTGGCACTGCGCTCTGCTTCCGTCATTGCCCGTCAATCTGCGCGGTTCGTCACAACCTTAGAACGGAATGGTTGAAGTGGGGTTCTGGGGCTGGTCGAGATAACGAATCTCGAAATGCAGATGTGGGCCGGACGAATTGCCTGAACTGCCCACCCCGCCGATAAACTGCCCGGCGCTGACGATCTGGCCGCAGCCGACGTTGATCGAACTGAGATGGCCGTAGAGCGTGGTGAACGGCCCGTGTGACAGCACAATAGTGTTCCCATAGCCCCAACTGTTCCACCCGGCGAAGATGACCACGCCGCCGTTGGCCGCCTTGACTGGCGCGCCGACCTGTGCCGAAAGATCAACCCCGGTGTGCCAGGAAGTGAACCCGCGCACAAATGAGTAGCTGTCGATGGGGCTGGCCCAGAAGGAACCGCCGACATTGGCGACTCGTCCGCAGCTTCCGGCCTCACCGGGCGCGAACGACACGAAACTGCCGCCGCTCTGGCTGTCGCCGCCTTCCCGTTCGACCACCGGGTTCCAGCTAATCTGCTCGGCCACGCCGCCGGGAATGACGACCTGTGTGCCGCTGGGCAGGACAGTTTCCGGTGTTGCGCCGAACAGGTTGTTGTACTCCGAGTCGATCACAAGATATGGGTCGCTGATCCCGTAGGATGCGGTGATTTCGGCGATAGTACGGCTGCCAATGGTGGTGTGATAGACGCCATCCACCGGCAGAATATTAATCACCTGGCCGGGGCGCAGATTGCCGATGATGGAACGATCATTGGCCCAGGCAATGGATTCGGGCGCGAGGCCGTAACGCTCGGCAATCGAAAAAATCGTGTCGCCTTCGACAATCGTATAACCGATGACGTTGCGGCGCGGGCGATCCGGGATGAGCGTAAACGGGTCGTAGTTGTTGCGCACAACCCGAATCGAGTCTGCCTCGGTTTCCGCGCTTTCGGCAGGCGCATTGTTCAGGATGGTAAGAAGTTCGTCCGGGCTGAGGGTTGGCAGGATGCTGGTCTGTGGCGCATCCACCGCCACACCAATCGCCCCGCCGCTGGTCGTACTGTCCTGGGTCTGGACGACCTCAGTCGGCAGCAGCGTGCTGGTCGCTTCGATGACCTGCGCAGTTTCGGTGGGCTGCTCTGGCAAACTGGCCGTGTCGGGTGGCAGCACCAGCAGGACGGTTGTGCCAATAGTCAGCAGCACCGCCAGCAGTAAACTGATGAACCCGGCAGCGCGCCGCCACGCGGGCAGCCTGTCCTCATGAATGGGCCGGATCGGATTGGTGTCGTCCAGATGGGACGGCGGTTCGATGATACTCATCGCTTCCCTCACTCATTCCCCAACACAGTGCCCCCCTGTGCGCCCGACATGCTATACCCGTTGGCGCAATTTGACAAGTGTCGCCCGCCCCGGCTGAGGGCTGGCTGGCCCGTGAAATGGCAATCTGCGTGGTCGTTCTTCAGCTATTTCAGGGGGAAGCCAGCTTTGATTTACTTCGCCCAAA
>CAZKIB010000101.1:19255-21918 GCA_964552425.1 uncultured Anaerolineaceae bacterium
CCAAAATTCTGAGAATTCGGAACACATACCTTCTTAAATTATTTATTAATATTACATATATGGAGCTATAAATGGCAAAAATAAAATAGGCAAATTGATCACTGCATGGATAACCATGACGAACCACAGGCTGCGCCGCCACAAATAAATTCCTGTAATGATGAAACTGGCCGGCAGGACGAGCGTGAGTACGTGTACCCAATCCCATCCATAAAGGTGCAAAACTGCGAATAGAATCGCGCTGATAATCCCTGCAACGAGGGGCTTGCCAGTGACCAGGTTCAATCGTTCGATGGGATATGACCGAAACAGCAATTCTTCCATAAATGCGGCGGTTATCCATGCCGGTAATGTGACCCAAAACGGCAGTACATTTTCGAGATTGATTGCTAGTGTCCTGGACGGGATATTCAGGTTCTCTCGAACCGTATTTGAAAACAGGAACAGGACGATTGCTAAGAGCAGACCAAGCAGGAGTGCCCCAATCATCTCGATCAGGCGGTAACGTAAGCTGCGTTGATTTCTTCCGATACCAAATGTACTGAGGGGGATACCTTCAACTTTCACGGAAATAAACAGGATAATCCCTGCAATAATCCAGAAAATCCACAAACTGAGGAATCGATTCATAGGGAATGGCACGGAAGTTTCTAAAATAGACCCCAAGACCAGTTGAAACAACGGTGTACTTAACCCCAGAATGACCAACAGGTAGGGCAAGTATGCGGCTGATCTCATACTTTTTGATGATGTTTGAGCCATAAAATTCAACCTTTGTTAAAATCGGCAATTTCTCATAGATATGTTCCATCTCAAAACCGCACGTACAGTGGGGCGATTCGCGAATCGCCCCTGCAGAAGTGGATTATCCGAGGCTGCCTAGAAGGTCAGCCAGAGGGTGATGATCTGCTGCGGTTGCAGGGTGACTTTGATGCCGCTGCCGTTACTCACCGGCAGGTCACGGCGCGCTTCCTCTGCCATGCTGACCACACGGGCGGCTTGCAGCGCAGAGGCGGTGTGCATCTGCGCTTCCACCGTGCGGGGCGTGGGGTTCACAAGACGTACAATCCAGCCTTCCCCATCCTCCGGGGGCTTGAGCGCGGTCAGCAGGATGCCTTCGCCTTCGACCACCAGATAACTCTGCGTGGACATCGGCGGCGGTTCCTCATAATGATAGGCCTGTAAGGGCGCGCTGAATAACTGGCCGGCGCGCAGCAGGGCCGCCGGGTCGCTGAGGGGCAGCGTGCGCAGCGCATACTCGGCAGTCACTGTTTGGAGGCTCTGGGCATCAGGGGCAGGCTGCCCTTCATCCCGGCTGCGCCAGCCCACCGCGCGCAGCAGCGTCAGTGCCAGCGTAATCTGATCGTTTTCGGAAATGGTTTCGTATTCCGGCAGGCCGCGCACCAGCAGCGCCAGCGTTTCCTTGCCATCATCCACCGCGCAGACGGTGTGCATGGGCCGGGGATCATTCGCCAGTGGGCGGCGCACCAGGTTAAAAGCGCTGTCCGCCAGCACCGCCGCGCTCTTCAGCCCGGTTCGGATATGGGCGCGCAGACGGTGATCCCTGACCGTGTTTTCAAAGGTGCTCTGAAAATACATACCCGGCAGATGATGATACATGGTGATGCTGGTCGTCACGTCCAGCGATTTGACCCCGCGCTGGCGGCCTCCCTGTTCGTTGAGGGCCGGTGTCAGGCGCAGGCGGTGCTGCATCATCAGCCGCTGGTAAATCTGGGTCGTTTCGACTTCGGTGTTCGTCAGCAGGGTGGCCTGCACCAGCAGATCAGGGTCCGGTTTCCGGTAGTGAAAGCTGTCCCCGGCATCGCCACCATCGAAGAAGCGCAGCAGATCAACGGCGCGGTCAATCACCTTGCTCTCGCGCACCATCTGGCCGTCCTTATCGACCATGTTGGGTTCGACATAACGCCACACCAGCCGGTCATCTACCACCATCAGGCGGTCATCACTCAGCGTGCTGCCGATGCCTGTGCCCGCCGCGCGCGTGGGTTTTTCAAGCTGCGTGGAATCCAGCGTAAGCTGCAAGGTATAGGTCGTATAACCCACCGGCGGCGCGTCCGCCACAAAGCGCAGCACACCCTCGTGCCAGCTAAAGGGGACTTCACGTTCCTCAGAGTCCAGCACCCGCATGGGGAAGTGCCCTTCGGCCAGATGGACCGCCGCGCTGACCGCCTGCTGCGCCTGCCAGTTATAGGGGTTCCACACGACGATATAGGTTTCGCTGGTACGGGCCGCATTGGCCGCCGGTTTGCCCGGCAGTGCCAGCAGCGCCTGCTGGATCATATGGGCGCTGAGGCCCGCCACCTGCTGTGCGCGCAGTTCATTTTCGGCCTGGGCAGAATCGCCGCTCGTGCCTCCTAGCGCCGCCGGGGACTGATTCCTGAGCAGGAGCCGCCAGGTGTGATGCAGCAGGGCGCGCAGATTATCGGTGCGGGGCTGCTGGCCGTCCGAAAATGCCAGCGCCAGCAGCGGTTCGACCCGGTAATTCAAATGCTGCTGCAAGTGCTGGTTGCGCTGTTTGACCGGCAGGCGGGCTGAGAATGTGCCAGCGGATTCGCACAGTTCGCCCTCGACCAGCGGAAAATGAGTGCAGGCCAGCACAACCGTGTCGATCCGCTCGCCGCCGGGTTGGCCTCGCAGGCCCT
>CAZKIB010000102.1:0-8360 GCA_964552425.1 uncultured Anaerolineaceae bacterium
CGACGAACCGCCCACGCCCGACCAAATCTGGAACCTGTACAGCGAACATGACAATACCATCTGCATCGTGCCGGTGCGCTGGCTCAACGGCTACTACGGCCCGTCCATGCCGCTGTGGTTCCGTATGCTGCACGACGCGCACGAAGACCGCGTGTATGTGGCTGACCTAGAGCCGGAAGAACTACTTTGGGTATATCACCTGCGCGACGCGACCATACTCAGCCGGCACGGGCCGCTGCCGAACGAATGTCTGACGGCGTTCCGGGCCGATGGCCGCCGCAGCGCCCGCTTCAGTGACGGCAACTGGTGGGCGGGATGGCAGCCTCATCGCAGGCCGCCGAATGCCTATTATACGCCTGACCCGGCATCTTTCAGGGGGGATGACCCGTATATCCGCTGGACATTTGAAAATGACCCGCGCACGGGTCGGGAGTGGAACGAACGTACTTATACCAGCAGTGACGCGCAGGCGTTTGAGCGCCAGCGGCTGGAAGACATGCTGCGCCAGGTCCACGAACGGCTTCGGGGTGACTTCCAGGCACGCGCCCAAGCATCATGGACGCCGGGGCCGAATCCTGCCAACCCCAGCGGTGCGCCGCCGCCGCCCAAGCGGCGTTCGCATCTGGCAAACCACTATGACACGGTGGGCGCGCCGGACGGCGCGGACTTCAAGACGGTGCAAAAAGCCTACCGCCAGCGGGCGAAGGCATTACACCCGGACGTGAACAAAAGCGCCGACGCGGAACAGAAAATGCTGGCGCTGAATTTGGCTTATCAGACACTCGAAAAGGCACTCAAATGAGCGATCAACAGCTATTCATTGAACCGGCGAAAGCGTGGTTACGCGGGCAGGACGGACTCGGTGTTACAGCCGCAACTGTGCTGCTGGCGCATCTTGAACGCCTTGAAGCCATTTGCGCGCTCGACCAACAGTTAGACAGCCACGCCTTTCGCCCGATCATGGGCGATCAGGTCTACCTCACCGATCAGTTCAAGCTGGTCGATGAAGATGTAGAGCAGATTTTGCGCGATTTGCACCTGCTGCTAAACGGGGAAGAAGCGGGTTAACGACACAGAAAGGGATTCGATGATTAAAGAAGAACAGCAGTATCAAATTACCAAAAGCCGGGCGGAACAATTCAGGAAGGCATTGGCAGAGCTAGAGCAAGCCCCGGATGCCTCTCATCACCCGATTCAGGTGAAAGCCCACAAGGACTCTGTCGCCAGCCAGTTGGCGGAATTGGAGCAGCAGATCGCGGAATACGAAAAAGGGTTTGTATGGGAAGAACCGCCGGACGACTTGCCGGATGACGAACTGCTGGCGTGGGGCTTTTATCAAGCGCAGCGCAAGCGAGAGTACGAAGCTAGGCAGCGCACGCTGGTGTGTTCGCCGCAAGCGCTGCACGATGCCCGTGAACACGTGCTGGCGGCAGCGGGCGCATTACTGGACTCGACCTTTGAGGAACAGCCCAACGGCGAAGTGTTCCTGAACCTGAACAGCAGCCGGAACGTGCAGGCGGTGCGCCAGTTGCGCGCAGCGTGGTTCGCTTATCAGGCCGCCTTGAAAGCGGTCAAAGGAACCGACACATGAGCAAAAAGAAAAGCCCGGCGAAAAAGGACACCAAACCGCGCAAATACAGCAGCTTCAAGCTGTTCTGGCAGGGCCGCACAACAGGTGGTCAACCGGTCATGGCCTACACCAAAACTATCGACCATATAAGCGGGCAAAACGACATCACCCTGCGCATCCTGACCCACGACGCTTATCCCGCCCCGCTGTATGGGGCGGTAGTGGCCCGCTGCGAGGACTACGATGGGCTATCGGATATGGTGGAGGCGCAGCGGCAAATGGGGCGGTTTATTGACCAGCGCAAGCTGGTGAGTGACCCGCGCTGGCAAGCCGAACAGCAGGCGTGGGCGGAGGACGAACGGCATCCGTTTTAGCGCAGGCGCTTTACTTTTTAGGCGTTCAAAGCTAAGATTAAAAGGGTACGTAAAAAGCAAAAGCCACCGGGGAAGGTGGCTGTTGGTGGGGGTGGATAAGGGGGTAAATCAATATCCACAGAATGTCTGCTCAAGACACCCCCATCATAACCGAAAAATGGCTGAATATCAACCCGGTCAGGTGGCCTATTCCTAACTAGGACGTTAGAATCCCGCAACACGAAACGGACAGGCTGTCGGTTAATCGGTTTATGGAGGTGGTGAATGCCAACAGGTTCGATTAGTTTCAAACTCAAAAATCACCCGAATTTTGATGAACTTCACGACGCGGGGTGGCCTCTAATTTTTCTATGGATGCACGCCAACGCGCTGAACCGAGCGTGGCCCAAAGTCGAAACGGTGGCCCAAAGAACAGGACACGGACTCGGTAAAACGGACGGTATTCTGGATTGGCTGCACGAACGCGGCGCGATTCTTAAAGTGCCTTATGAATGCCGATTGCTCGAAGAAAAGCGCCTCCCGGTTCGTAAAAGCGTTTACCAACTCACGGGGGTGATGCAGCTTGGTGGCGAGTGGGTTCATTACCTACACTTTCAACCCGGCGACGAATCGCTGGTCACAATCTTTGAAGCTATCAAATCCATTGAGCAGGCTCAGGGTCAACGTTTTGAAATTTCTCTGGCGGAAATTTCTCTGGGCGAAATTTCTCAGGCAGAAATCAAAGGGAAACCAATAGAGACACAAGGGAAACCAAAAAAAGAAAAGGGGGCAACCTCCCCCAAACCGCAGCACTTAAAAGACATGCACACCCATCCGTTGTGGGAAGCCTACGTCGACGCGATGAACTACCTGCAACCGCCCATTTTCGCCAACGCATACAAACGGCTGGCGCTAGAGTTGGAAAAGGCCGAGTACACAGTGGAACAGGTTTCTGGCCTGTTAAAAGAAAAAGTGGCGAACGGCAAACAGCGGTACGACTTCGACTGGCTGGCGGAGGACTTGCCCGCCTATGTGCAATCGAAGGTTAAAGCCGCGCCGAAAACGCAGTGGCGGCCCGCCACCGGCCCCGCGCCGGAGCCAGCGCCAGTGGTCGTGCCCACCCCGGAGGAAATGGCGCAAATCAAGGCCAACGCGCTGGGCAAGCCGGTGGTGGTGGGTGGCGTGCGGTATGAACCGCAACAAACAGGAGAACCCCATGCTTGACCAGATCAATATCATCCACGAAGGCGATGCGCTGACGGTACTGAGGCAGATACCCGATGCGTTTGTAAACTGCATCGTGACTTCGCCTCCGTATTGGAATTTGCGTGATTACGGAACCGCGACGTGGGAAGGCGGCGACCCGACCTGCCAGCACCGAGTCGGTAATCAGGTACAGGATAGTAAAGCGCCGGGCGCGATTACAGCGGGCGTGCGTCCCGGCGCGGACGCCTCCACCTGTAAATTATGCGGCGCGAAACGGGTTGACCGGCAAATCGGGTTGGAAAGCGACCCGCAGGCGTACATCGACATGCTGGTGGAAGTTTTCAGGGAAGCCAAGCGAGTCTTGCGCCCGGACGGGACGTGTTTCATCAATTTGGGGGATTGTTATGCCAGCAGCGCGAACGGTCGCAGCGCTGAAGAAACCAAGTTAGCCGGGGGCGATGACCGAACGTTCCGCGATAAGCCGTTCAATTCCGTAGGCGCGTTCGGCTGTAAACCAAAGGATTTGATGCTGATGCCGTTTCGCCTGTTGCTGGCGCTTCAACGGGATGGATGGTGGGTGCGCAGTGTGGCTCCTTGGGTGAAAGCCAACGCCATGCCGGAGAGCATTGAAGATCGACCCGGCACAGCCCATGAATATATGTTTCAGTTGGCGAAGTCCGAACGCTACTGGTTTGATGCGAGTGCGATCAGGGTTCCAAATACCGAAGATATGCAACGACGAGCAGCAGCGGGGCATACGCGGGGCGGTACGGTCAACGGACGCGACATAAGCCGAAACGACCGTGAAAACTTAACTGCCGGAAAAGCTATTACCGCCAATGGGCGCAACCGGCGCACATCTGATACATTCACTGAAATGATGGACGAACAAATCGCCCATTGGAGGCATGTGCGACAATACAGCGGGGCGATTACAAGCGGTGACGCAATTGAGGCATTTCTGGTAAATCCGAAGGGGTATCCCGGCGCGCACTTCGCTACGTTTCCGCCCGCGCTCATCGAACCCTGCGTGCTGGCAGGCTGCCCGGAGCAGGTGTGTGCGGCATGCGGCGCGCCTTATAGACGCGAAACAGAGCGCACGCCGATGATTATCAAACGCTCAAGGCGAAAGGCGATGATGGGCGAATACGGGCGCACGCAAAGCAGCGGCACAATGGTGTCTCCGGCGCAATCCATTACCACCGGCTTCGCGCCCACCTGCACCTGCGGTGCGAGCACGCGCCCCGGCGTGGTGCTGGATATGTTCATGGGCGCGGGCACAACCGGGTTGGTCGCTGCGCAGCAGGGCCGCAACTACATCGGCATTGAACTGAACCCCGCCTACGCGGAGATGGCGCGCCAGCGCATCGCGGCGGAAGGGGTGCGCCAGCACGCCCTGTTCTAAAATTGTCCTGTGCGTTTAAGCGTATTATGCTATAATAGTCCGAAAGGGGAGAATCCAGTGAATAGCGATCAGGCGACAAGTCAGAATATCCCGTTTGCGCCGGAAGTAGAGGAGGCGTGCTTGGGGGCGCTGCTGACCAATCCGCTGGCGTATTCCAGCATCGCGCAGCACATCGGCAAGGACGATTTTTTCCTGCTGCGTCACCAGTATATTTGGGAAGCGGTCAGTCGCATCATCGGGCGCGGGCTGGACTTCGATTACCTCACGGTGGGGCAGGAACTGGACGACATGGGGCATCTGGATGAGGTGGGCAGTGTGCCGTATCTGATGCGCCTGATTAACAACACGCCCACCAGCGTGCATGGCGAATTATACGCCTTGATTATCAAAAGCGAATCCACGCGCCGCCGGATGTTAAACGCGGCGGAAGAAATCAAGGGACTGGCGCTGAATGGCGAACTGCCACTGGAAAAAGTGCGCGAGGAAGCCCAAACCCGGTTGCAAAACGCCATCGGTAAAAGCCTGACGCGGCGCACGCATACCATGAACGATCTGCTGCTGGCGCTGCTCAACGAAGTGGAAGCCCGCATGTCGCAGCGCGATTCCGGTCAACCCATGTACGGCATCAGCACGGGCTGGGCTGCGTTGGATGAAATCACCTACGGCTGGCTGCCGGGTCAATTCTGGCTGGTGGGGGGTCGCCCCGGCAGTGGGAAAACGGTATTTCTGGTGAACGCGCTTATCAACGCCGCCCGGCAGGGCAAACAGGTGTGGGCGTGGCTGGGCGAACAGGACGCGCTGGAAATCATGCGCCGGGTGATGGTACGCGAAGCCAAGCGCAGCGGCATTCAAATCCGTGACATGCTGAACGGCACAGTAAGCGCCGATCAGTACGCCGAAATGCTGAACGCGGTTCCAAGTTTAAGCGGGCTGAAAATTATTATGGATGACACGCCGGGCATCAGCCTCGCGGAGATGAAAGCGGAAACGATGGCGCTGAAGATGCGCGGCAAGCTGGATTTGGTGGTGATTGATCGCATCGAGTTGATGAGCGTGCCGGGGCTTGACCAGAAAGGGCATGAAACCGCCCGTATCACCGCGCTGTCCACCGGGCTGAAGGGGCTGGCGCGCACGCTGGACGTGCCGGTCATCAGCGCGGTGCAGTTGTCACGGGCCGTCGAGCAGCGCGAAAACAAGCGCCCGCGCCTGAGCGATATGCGTGACAGCGGTTCGCTGGAACAGGACGCGGACGGGGTGCTGTTTTTGTACCGGGATGCGTATTACAACCCGGACACCACCGACGCGCCGAACCTGATGGAAGTGAATCTTGCCAAGCACCGCGACGGCGACTTGGGCACGGTGGGACTGTATTTCGACAAGCCCGCGATGGATTTAATCGAGGGGCGTTTTGAGCATGTTGATCTGGCAGATCGGGTGCAGTTCAACGGGGCACAGTCCCACGCCCATCATGCCGCCAACGATAACGACTGAGTAAACCGATTCTGTGAGGTTAATATGATTACCTTCGATAAACAGGCGTGGTACTTCTTCCGGCGTTGGATATGGCTAAGGTGGCGGGCAAGAAATGCGACACTCAAGCATGTGCTGAGAGCGATGCTTTGGTTGAACCGTTCGGCCTATGTCGCCAAGCGCAGCGACTATAGCGAACGAACCTATGCGCTCAAAAGTGACTTGCTGCGCTATCTGTATGAGGCCGGGCTTGTGGATGCCGTCACAAAACAAAAGCAATCTCTGACATGTAGCTTTTGCTACGGGGACGGTATAGACCCTTACGACTATGATTTTGATGATCGCTACGATTCACCATGCCGGAAGTGCGGCGGAACGGGCATCTACCGCGAAACCATCCTCGTCAAGTTTCGCATTGGGCGCTATGTGTGGCATCAGCCCGCGCCGCTGGTGGATTGGCTGAACGTCAATCTTGTCGATTGGGATGACAATGCCATGTTCGAGAATCGTGATGAGCGCGGCACGCCGGAATTTTACAGTGCCAAGCTGCGCGAACACTGGTTTGCGGTGGTAGTGATGTACCTCTGGCGTCATGGCGTCGATACTCGAAAACATCAGCTTGCGCCTCTGCGCGCCTGCCTCAAATGGCATAAGCCGGGTTGGTGGTATCGGCTACGGAAGGCATGGAAACAGCGCAGAATCACTAAAGAGCGCGAAACTGTGCCTGATATTCCGTTTTGAGTTCACATCTGAGAACGTCAGTTAACAGAACAGAAGGAGAAACACATGCAATATTCAGATGATCGTCATTGTTGGGTGCTGGACAAAAGCCCGCACACCGGACAGGCCAAAACGCAATCCCGGCGCATCTACGCCAACAAGACTGAAGAACTGGATGGGCAGGGGAACATCGTCGCCCTGCTGAATCCCAACGGGCGCACGTTTTTGCGCGTGGGCATGGACGTGCCCGTACAGCCGGGCCGCCTGAGCCGGGCGGTGGGACGGCATAAGCTGCTGGAAATTCGCAAACAGGACGCCCGGCGCATCAGCGGCGCGGATGCTGCTGCGGAAGGTTACCAGACACCCTGGCATTTCCTGATCGACGCCTGGCTGCCGATGCACGACCCGGACGCACTCGATCAGGTGGTGCTGCCGGGAGACTTGCACGCACTCAGCAGCATCCCGCCACATGTGGCGCTGTCGGCGCGCCCCGCGCATCGTTACCAGTGCCATGCGCTGACATTCGAGCGCCTGCGGGTGACGGATGCCTTTATCCGCGAACACTGGCGCTTTGAAGTCGGCCAGCAGGTGCTGGTGCGCGACCTGGCCGAATACGGCACGGTGATCGAAATCAAGGAAGGCAAGGTGTTGGTGGCCTTCGGAAAAAGCAGCAAGCCGGGCGTGTTTGACCCCTGGCAGGTGGAACGCACATGAACGCCGCCACCAGTCCCAAACTAGACGTGCAGCGCCAGCAGGTCATCTGGCACTCGCGCATCGAGGCGCTCGGCAAAAGCCAGCCCGTCGCGTGGTTCAACAGCGGCCAATTTCGCGTGGTGTGGGTACAGGAGGGCACACTGGCACTGTACGACCACCGCACTGTGCCGCCGATGCAGCATCTGGCCCAACACAAACGCCACAAACACCACGATGCCATCGCGCAGGTCTTGGGCTGGCTGCGCGTATTGAGCAGCGGAGGAACACTGTGATGCGCCCGACCATCTGGCTCAAAGGGAACAAGGAATATCAGTTGGAGTTGTTGAGCGCAGGCGTGCAGGCCGATACCAGCGGCTCCAAAGCATCGTTCTGGGGCGGCACGCTGACTTTCGCCTGTCACACGCCGATTGAGAGCAATCAGGACGTGCGACTGGCGCTGGAACGCTGGCTGGATGCCGAAGCGCCCGGCGGCCTCATCATCGACGATACCGGCCTGATCCGGCAGTTGTCAGGCGTGGAGATTGCCTATGGCGGCAAGGCATTCGAGGACTATTGGCGCGAATCGCGCGGCGCGGGGACGCTGTACGCGCTGATTACCGTCCAGTACCGAGCCGAACGCCGCCCGATCACGAAGGCCGTTCGGGAACGGGGGAAAGGAGACTAAACGTGGGATTTTGCAGCGGTACGGAGATTTTCGACCCGGTGG
Organism: uncultured Anaerolineaceae bacterium; assembly: GCA_964552425.1. Taxonomy (GTDB): domain Bacteria; phylum Chloroflexota; class Anaerolineae; order Aggregatilineales; family Phototrophicaceae. Next base: position 8,145 of record CAZKIB010000102.1, read on the forward strand.
TGGCGCATATTCTGGATGCACAACTGCCGGAAACGCAGGCGACAGCACTGATCGGCGCATTGATCGAGGCGTTGTGGGATCACGATTGGGACTGCGAAAGTGACAGCGCCTATTGGGATCACCCGCTGGTGCGGCAGGTATTTCGGAATTTGCAACCGGATTGGTTTGAGGAGGGGTAGAGGATGCAAAACGACACGCAATACGTAGAACTCGATT
>CAZKIB010000102.1:8388-21916 GCA_964552425.1 uncultured Anaerolineaceae bacterium
ATTTGATAAAGAATCCTTCGCGCAGGACGTGAAACACGCCCGCGAAGCGCGCGGCTGGACGCAGGCCGAAGCCGGGCAGATGATCGGCCTGCAAACGCTGGGCAGCGCTGAATCGCCGTCCAACCTGAAGCGCGCCAACCCGCTGATGGATACTTTCCTGAAGATATGCAACCTGCTCGACTTGAACCCGGCGCATTATTTCGTGCTGGTAGAGCGTGCGCCCGTCATGGTGCTGACGCCGGAACCGCCTGCACCCGCCCGCGATCACGAACTCATCGTGCGCCGCGCCAAAAAGAACAACCCCTACGCCGCCGTCGCCAACGTGCCGCAGGTCACGGAACATCACAGCGCGACGTGGGCCATCGGCTACAAGGGCAGCAGCGTGCTGGCGCTGGCGCTGAACATCCTGCACGAAGCAGCGGTGCGGCTGGACTGCGCCGAACCCCTCCACAAACTGCAAGACGGCGACGTGGCGCAGGTGGCCTTCGACCACCATCAGGAATTTGCCCGGCGCGAACTCGCGGCACTTGATCTCAACAACGAAGAACACCGCTGGGCATGGGGCTACGTCGAGCGCTGGCTGCTGGACAGGATGGCCGAAGGCGCGCCCAAACGCCCGCTGCGCATGAATCCGTTCCGGCGTTCGGAAACTTAACGCTTTACAATTAAGCGCATTATGCTTACCGATTAGGGCGTAAAGCCCACCAGCTTTAGCGGTGGGATATAAGCCTTTCACACGCTTCAGCCGCTTGAGATGGATGGGTTGCCGGATATGCAAATGTGTGCTAAAATGAGGGGAATTGAAATGCCAGCCGCGCGGGTGCAACCGCCGCTGGCCCTCCGGTTGAATAGGAACCGAAGCATGGCTGATTCTAGCACAACCCTCAAGGTTTTCAAATATCGCCTGTACCCCAACGCGAAACAGACGACCAATTTGTTTCGCGTCCTGAACTGCGCTCGCCACCTGTACAACATGACGCTGGCGGAACGTAAATTCGGCTATCAGGTTGAAAAACGCAAGGTCAACCTGCGCGATACCGAGCAGTTTGCCAAACACTATCGCGCCGCCTTTCCCTACGCTGACCAACTATTCAGCCAAACGGCGCAAAGCGTGGTCAAGCAAGTCGATACGGCCTATCAGCATTTTTTTCGCCGGATTAAAGCGGGGCAAAAACCGGGTTATCCCCGATTCAAAAGCAAAAATCGCTTTCACAGCTTCGAGTTTAAGCAGTATGGCAACGGCGTGCGAATTGATGGACGCCGTCTGAAGCTGTACGGCATCGGACGTATTCGCCTGCGCTGGCACAGGCCGCTTGAGGGCACGATCAAGACCGTTCGGATTGTTCACAAGGCGGGGGAGTGGTATGCCTGCTTTGTCTGCGAGGTGGAACCGCCTGACCATCTTATCGAAACAGGTAAAATGGTCGGAATAGACGTAGGGGTAGCTTCGCTGATTACGACCAGTGAAGGGCATAAAACCGATAACCCGCAGTGGTATCGGGCTGGACAAGCCGAACTGCGGCGCAAACAGCGCAAGTTGGCCCGTGCCAAACGCGGGAGTAAAAACCGCCGCAAGGCGCTACGGGCTGTGCAGAAACAGCATGAACACGTCGCCAGTCAGCGGAAAGACTTCCTGAACAAGCTGGCGCACGATCTGGTGAAGGACTATGATGCAATCGCGCTGGAAGATTTGCGCATCATGAATATGGTGCGCAACAAGCACCTGAGCAAGAGCATTCTCGATAGTGGATGGGGTTATTTCAAACAGCAGCTTGCGTACAAGGCTGAGAGCGCCGGACGCAAGGTGGTGTTTGTCAATCCCGCCTATACGTCCAAAACCTGCTCCAATTGCGGCGCGATTTTCGAGGATTTTGACCTGTCCACGCGATGGGTAGAATGCGATTGTGGCCTTTCGCTCGACAGAGACCACAACGCAGCCATCAACATTTTGAAACGAGCCGGACTGGACGAGTCCGTGTCGCATAACGCAGCCCCACTGTCTGCCCCTCTCGAAGGGACAGATAAGGGCAAGCGTGCGGCAGAAGCCCATGCCCTTTAGGGTTGGGAGCGTCACTAGGTGGTAATTGTCCATAAAACCGAAAGGGTCAACCGATGTCTGATTCACCGACAGTCCACATTCTGAAAGCAATGCGGGATTCTCTGCACGTCGCCAAAGCCTGCGCGCAGGTCGAGAAGGAATATGCCGCACGCTACCCGGAACAGGCCGCGCTGCTCGATGCTGCCGGGACAGTCCTCATGCCGCATTTCACGGACGCCAAGCCAGAAATCATCGCCGCCCACATGCGCGAGCTGTTCGAGCGCCTGCTGGCTGACGAACCGCTGGAACCACTGAGCGACATGGAGATCATGTTTTTCTGCGCGGAAGGCAGCAAGGCCATCCGCAATGAGGCGCTGATTGACGTGGGGCTGTTCCTGAGCGAAACGCGCCTGAATCACGATCATGGCGTGCTGGATGATGCGGAGCGCGCCGCCGCCGAGATGCTGTACACGCAGTTGAAGGCCATCCTGCGCAATCCGGTGCGCACCCGTGCCGCCGTGCAAGCGCGACTGGATGCGGCAGCGAAACCCGAATAATTTATCCATCAAGGGAGAAATAACGTGGAGCAAAAAGAAGTGCAGGCACTGCTGGAAGGATTGGAGCAGGCCGTATTGGAGCAGGCCGTGATGTTTGCGCAGGCGGCGGCGGCAGTTCGCAAGGAATTGGCAGCAGTTCACCCGGAGCAGGCTGAAGCGATTGAACAATCGATCTATTTGACGATTCCCCCGAATGTGGACTGGACGGAAAAGCCGTATACGTCCCATGTCCGCGAATTGCTGATGCGGCGCATCAGCGGAGCCAGCCCGGAAGGGATGGCGATTCCCACCGACGCGGAACTCATGATGGGGATGATCGGGTTTGCGAAGCTCACGCACAAAGCGAACGGCGGTTCCCTGATGCGGTTGTGCGTGTGGCTGGACGCACGGATCGAACAGGCTGCCGGGGGCGAAAGCGAAATCGCAGCCCGCAGCCCTAACACCCCGGAACAGGACGCGGAAGCCGAAGCGTTGTACCACGCCCTCAAAGGGGCACTGCGTTTCCCGCGCGACCTGCGGCCCAACCCGGACGCCCAAGAATTGCTGGAAAGCATGTTCGAGTCCGAATAGCCTGAATCGCGTGATTCAGCCCCATCCTGCGTTCTGCGCAGCAAAAAGCCCCCGGTAAACGGGGGCTTTGGATTCCGGGGCGGAATCGATGTTTTTCAGGCGGCTGTATCGAAGCGGGCGATGTCATGGCCCTGTTTCGCGCCCAATACCTGAAACACCGGGCGCAGTACGTCATCGCTTTTGGCCCGCACCTTACTACCCTCATATACCATCGACGGCCCGTACCACAATCCGGCGATGCCAAACAGCAGCGTCAAAATCGCCATAATCGGGTCGCTGAATTGATTCAGCAGCGACACCCCGGCCAGCAACTGCTCGTCAAGGCCCGTCAGCGCCGCGCCGACGAAGATCACGACGGCGATGCCGCGTACCCAGCGCGTGAGTGTTTCCGTGCTGATGAGGGTATCCGGCAGCAGCCACTTCAACACCTGCCCGATGATCGTAATCAGGACGGTCAGCGCCGGGAGCGCCAGCAGCAGGAAGTTGTCCACCGCCTCGCCGTCGATGGGGGCAGGTGCAGCCGGCGGCGGTTCGGGTTCGGGTTCCGGCGTGGGGGTTTCCTGCGCCAGCGCCGGGATTACCAGCGCCAGCAGCAGCAGGACAATTAGAAACTTATACATCGTTTATTCCTCTCCAATCAATTCCGTGATCGTGCGTTCCATCTCTTCTGCGGCAGCAATGAGGATTTGCAGATGATTGCCGATGGCTTCGTGATGCTCGATCATCTGCCGCAGCGCGCCTTGCAGCGCTTCCAACGTCTCCAATGATACCGCGATTTCTTGCGGCGGGGGAGGGGGCATCGGCTCATCGACCTTCGTGAACAAAGTCGGGTTATGGAAAGCCATCCAGCCGCTGCTGCCGCTGCTCAAGACCTTCACGGCCACCCACGTGTAACCATCGCGCACCACCGGCACTTTGGGATGCGCCACCGACAGTTTCGTGCCCGCCGCGATGGTGGGCGCGGGCGGCTGCTGCGCCGTCGTGCTGGCGACTTGCCGCAAACGAGTCGCAATCGTCAGCACGGCGTGATAGGCCGGTTGCAATTCAGGGTATTCGCTCATGGGGGGAACCTCCGGGATCGTCGTATTAATCTGAATATCGGCGCGGCGTTTGACCAGTTCATCCACAAAATCGTCATCGGTCTGGAACGTGTTCGTGACCGTCCACGTCAGCATGTTGTACCAGCAGGCCGGGATGCCGTGCGGCCTGAGCTTGTCGCGCCACACGTCTGCGTGCCAGTTGGCGGCCTGCCGCTGGCTCATCGCAGGTTGCCCGCGCCTCGGATCTCGAGATCTTTCATCGCCACGCGGAAGCCGGAACGCGCCGCCGTCGGGTCGGCAATCCAGCCGAACTCGCCCACGCAGATGGGCGGCTTGCCGATGTGCTGCCAGAACTCGATGCCCTTGTCGATGGCGTCGGTGTTGCCCGGTGCGACGTACCAGTTGGGGCTGTACAGGTGCGTCGGCCACAACTGGAAGGCGTGTTTCAGGCCGTTGACCGTCACCGGGTTTTTGCCCTGTGTATCCGTCACCACCAGCGGGCCGTCAAACTGCCCGAACTGCGCCCGGTCAGGATGCCAGGCCGGGAAGCGCCCGAACGCGCCGCGCACGCCCGCCTCGAACAGCCAGCGCATCAGGTGCAGGTTGTACGACAGCCACGAAAATCCTGCGGCATTCGGGGTGTGATAGCTGCTCAGGGTAATTTCGTTGCCCACCACCAGGATCAGTTTCGTGCCCTTGTACAGCAGCGCGATCTGCTCGAAATAATCGCGCGGGTGCGGAAACACGTGCAGCACGCGCTCGTCGCCCGCCGCCAGCGGCCCGTAATGGTGACGCACCATCACCTGCGTGGGGGACTGGTTGGCAATCTCGTTGGCGAGGTGCAGCGCTTCGTTCGGGTTGGAGGCGCGCAGGATGTTGAGGTACATCGGATTGAGCAGGTCGCGCACGCGCCACACCGCCTGGCGCGCGCTGGTGTGATAGCCGTCCGCGCAATGCGGCCCTAATGCCGAAAACTGCATCAGTCGCCTCCTTTCTTGAGCCGTTCCTCTACCGCTTTTCGGATCGTTTTAATTTCCTCCGTGCCCACATCCAGACTGCGCAAATGCGTTTCCAGTTCGAGTGCCAGCGCAACCTGAAATTTCTGTTCGTTTTGGAGTTGGTGGACTTGACTTTCCAACCGTTCAACACGCACCGTCAGGGAATTGTTCTCTGTGCTCAGGCTTTGAATCTTCTGGTCTTTTTCGTGCAGCGCGCGTTGGTGGTCACGCTCCTGCTGCGCATTGGTCGATTCCAGTTCGCGCATGCGCCGTTCCAGATAGGCCACCCGTTCCTCAAGTTTGTCCTTGTCGTTTTGCAGCGTGCCCACCAGCCGCTCATAAGCAAGGCTGACTTCCTTGCGCGCTTCGGTGAAAGCCGCCTGCCGCGCCATGTCCATCGTGCGTTCGTGCTGGCTTTCCTGCGCTTCCATCAGGATGCGCGTGCGCCCGTATAAAAATACCAGCGCGATAATCACAATCGCAAAAAATACCAGCACGCCGCCGTTTTCTTGAATCCCCCGAATAAACTCAGGGTCGATCAGGAGTTGTGCCAGCATGGGCGAATTTCTCCAAAAAATAAAACAGCGGAAGGAGGCGGGGGATACACCAGAACCACAACCGCAGCCAAGGACGCATCGGGCTGGGCTGTTCAAATGTAACCCATACTACCACGAACGTGTAGGCAAACAGCGGTAAATAAAGCACAAACACCTCATGGGCGTGCCAGCGCCGCATCAGCAGCACCGCGCCGCTGCATAACATCCCCACCGCCAGATATTCCGGCAGCACGCGCCCTTCCCAAAAAAGCGCAAAGTAACGGGCGGTGGTGTTGGAAAGCGGCGAATCGACCAACAGCGCCACGCCGGTCATAAAAATGGCAATCGCCATTCCGTTGGTAAACGTCCAGAATTGTTTATTGCCCCGCCACGTCAAAATTTTCCAGAGGGCTTCCATTCCCGATTTGCCTCCACAATGGCTTCCAAATCCTGCACGCATCGCAACGGATTCATCGCCAGTTCTTCAGCAGTGAACGCGACCACCAGCCAGCCCAAGCGCTGCGCTTCGCGGCGTTTTTCGTAATCGCTGTTTCGGCTGTGCCTGCCGCCAAACGGCTTCCACTGCCCGCCGTCCACTTCCACCGCAATCCGCAGTTCCGGGTAAGCAATATCAAAACGGAAGCGCCGAATGGGATGAAAACGGTATTCTGTTTTGGGGGCGGGAAGCGAGGAATACAACCGCAGGCATTCCACCAGCGCAGGCGCAGAATCGGCTTGCCCGCGCTGTTGGGCGCGGTAGGTTTGCAGGATGGCCGGGTCGTTCAGATCGTCAATCGTAGTCATTTGTTCCGCCAGTGCCGGGGATAACGCGCCCCGGCCCGCGTCTCGTCAGGGGGCTTCGGCCAGTGTTTTACGCCACCGCTGGCTGGGCGCGACGGGGCGTTTTCCCCCGCCCACCTGCGCGCGAGGCGCATTCCGAACACTGTAACACAAAAATGCCGGTACAGGCAATTACGCTGTCTCAAATCAACGCTTTACAATTAAGCGCTTTATGCTATATAATGATTGTATCGTGAAGATTTGAAAGGGTTCAACCTCATGAGCAAGAAAATCACCGACACCATGCTGACCGCTATTGAAGCGATTGCCGATCAGGGCGGCTCGATGGATTTACGCAACCGCTGGCAGCGCCCCGCCAAAATCAAAGACGTGAAAGACAACACGTTTATCGCGCTGGAAACGCGCGGGTTGGCGACCATCCGCTACAGTGACCCGTATCGCTCTTGGGGGCGCGGGGTGCGGAAAGACCCGCTTGGCATCACCCTGACCACGAAGGGCTGGACAGCGCTAAAGGCGCGTTATGCCCGCTGGTCATACGAATTGAAGGCTGCACAGAAGCGGGTAGCAGCGCGCCTGCTGCTTGTGCAGTGGCTAGACATGGCAGAAGCCGAAGGCGCGGACACCACGTTCAGCCCGGAGGCGCTGTTCCGGCGATACTTCAACATCCGCGATGAGTGGACGCTGCGGCTGCAAGCGCACTACAGCGATGCTGGACGGTTCAGCCTGCGGCTGGAATGCCTGAATGTGAAAGTGGCGAAGGGCGAAGTCAATCTGGACAGCAGCGGATTTTATACCGGCACGCGCTGGCTGAGTGACCGCTACGGCGAAAAGAACGCCACGCCCGACAACGCGCGGCGGCTGGCAGACATCCTGCTGGATGCGGCGCGGCTGGCGGAGGAACTGGACATCGCCGCCGATGAGCAGGGTTATATTGATCTGGACGGGGTGGGGGCGTAAGCCCCTCCCCATAGCGCAGGAGGACACCGATGCTGGAAGGCTTTTTGACGACGGAAGAAGCGGCGGCCATCGCCGGAATCAATAGCTCGAACATCACCCGCCACTGCCGGTTGGGGAACCTGCCCGCCACGCAAATAGGCGGGCGCTGGTTCATCAAGCGCGAAGACCTGGCGCAGTGGTTGGCGGACAACCCGCTGCTGGGGACGCGCGGTTTGGGCCGCAACAAGAAAGGGGTGCAGGATGAATAAAGTGAACCGGAGCGCGGTGGCGGATGCTGCCGTTGAAGCGTTCATTCAGATTCACGTCGGGGACGAATGCCCCGGCTGTGGAGTCAAGTTTGAAACGGCGGACGATGTGCGGGCCGCCAGCGCCTACTACCGGGGCCATCCGGCCCACCCCGGCTGCTACCAGCGCTTGCGGCAGGCCGACGATCAGGCGCGGGCCGCCAAGTGCCACAAGCGCAGCCGCATGGAGGGGTATCGTGATTGACACCCTCAAGCGCGAACGTTACGAACCGTGCGCCTGCTGCCCACGCTGGTTTTCCGTCGCCGCCGCCCGCCTGCGCCCCGTTCTGGATGATGCGCAGGATTTGCGCCTGTGCAAACGCTGTTATACCCGTAAGCATCAGCAGGCCGCCCGCCGGAGGGCATCATGAACTACGTGCCAATAGCGCGTATTGTGGTCGTTAAAAGCGGCGACCATCCCGTAAATCCGCGCACCCACTTCGATACGGCGGGCTTGCAGCAGTCTATGCGCCTCATCGGGCAGGACGTACCGATTAAGGTATTCTCCGGCCCGGCGCTGGACGTGCCGGAGGGATACTACGGGCTGATTGACGGGCAGCGGCGCTTGACCGCCGCGAAAGCCCTGTCATGGAAGGAAATCCGCATCGAGGTGCTGCCCGCGCCGGACACGCTGGCGGATTTGCTGGCGCTCATGCTGGCTTCCGATGTCACCGAACCGTTCAGACCGTCTGAGCTAGGGCGGGCGCTGGCGCAATTGGCGCGCGACCACCTATGGGGCATCGAGAAGGTGGCAGCGGTGCGCGGGCTGAAGGCCTCCGAAGCGCAACTACTGGTGGATTTGGCGTTTGCGCCGCCGGAAGTGCAAAAGCGCGTGGACAGCGGTGAGATGAGCCTGAGCGCGTGGAAGGTGCTGCGCGACAAGCCTGAATCGGTCAAAATCGCGGCTGCAAGCCTCGAAAAACCCACGAAGGCTGCGATACGCGCGCTGGCCGGGAAAACGGCGCAAACCGGCGTATTTGACGCGATTCAGGCCACTGCCGCCAGCGAGCCAGACCTGCTGACGGCGCTGAACGACGTGCGGCTCAAATTACTGGCGGGCTGGCACAAACTCACGCCGGGCGAACAGGCCAAAGCTCACGCGCGGCTGGACGCGATGCTGGATTTTATTGGGGAGGGATACGATGAAACCGTTCTGGAAGAAAGATGAACCGCACTGGTTGGAAACTATCCTGTGGAAAAACGAAGCCTGGAACGCCCCGGACGGGAAACAAATTCCCTTTCAGCAGGCAGAAATCACGCACTTAATGCCGGACATGCTGGGCGACCCTTACCGCATCATGCTGGCGCGCTGGAAGAAAAGCTATTCCATTATCGCATTCAACGGGGATGAAATGGTGTTCGGCTTCAAACAACTCCCCCGTGAGGACTTTGAGCAACAGCCTGACCGCTACCTGCGTGCTGCCGAAACCGGGTTTGTGGCGCGATTACCCCATAGCGCTGCTAATTACAACGCCCTTGACCGCCTTTTGCGCAACGTGGCAGACAAACACGACATTCCGGTTGACCGTTACGGGGAACCGATAGACGAAGAAAGGGATTGGTAGTATGCATGACGATAAGATCGTCCGCGAACAAACGGGCGGATTCGGCACACCGATGTGTTTCATCCGTCTCATCGTGCCCGCTACGCATGTCGGCGCGGTAAAACGCCTGGCGAAAATCGCGCAGGCGGACTTTCCGGGGTTGGACGACACGCAGATCAAGGTCGTGTTTTTTTATAGCGGCGGGATTGCCTATCTGGGAATCCGCTTCTTTCCAACAGCGGATGTACCGGCTGTTTATCAGGCAATCACGCGCGCAGAGGTTTATCAATTGTGAAATCTCTATATGATGATCCGTTTGAAGCCTACCTCGGAACCACGCAGGCGCTAGTGGAAACCGGACGCCTGCGCAAAGGTTGGCGGCATCACCACGAAGCGCTGCCGCACCGGGCATGGTTCGAGGACGGCGAGGCGCGCGTGGGCATCCTGCTGTCGGTTGAGGACGGGCGCGCCATCCGCGCGGCGGGTTACAGCCTGCCGATGGAAGCGGAACTGGATACGCCCATCCCGGTGCGGTTCATGGACAGCCTCCAAAGCCAATGCAGCGCGGATTGCCTGCGCATCGCGGCGGTGATTGCGCCGGATGGAACCCTGCACGCTATTCAATTCATACCGGCAATTTTATTCTGAAGGAGGGCATTGTGAATTTAGCATCGGTAGCAGATACACGACGCGGCTGCGGCAATCTGGTGAAAGGCGGCCTGTACGCGCGCGGCACGTTCGGCAAAAACGGCACGCTGGAAGCGTGGACGTGGTGCTTGGGGGAAGGCGTGATCGGCGGGCGCAACCTGAACCTGAGCGCCCCGGCCCGGCAGATGGGTCTGATTCGCCTGCCGGAAACGCTGTTCAACCGCTACGTCAGCAGCGAACCGCTGCCCTTCACGACGGATGTGCTGGGGCGGCTGCCGGCATTTGCGCTGCTCGACCACATCGGCGCGTCGTTTTACACGCCCTGGTCATTTGCCAGCGAAGTGAAGCGCCTCGGCCCGTCGCGGCGCGTGCCGGAAGCGATGGCCGCCACGATTGCCAGACACCTGCCCATGCCCATCCTGTTCACCCATAGCTGGATGCCGGTGGTAGACAGCGGCTATCAAGATGAACTCATGAAGTGGGCCGGGGCGGTGGGCAGTTGGGACATTAGTATGACCCACGACCACCCGGAATGGGGCGTGTATGCCGCTGATCGCAATCACGGCGAGGGGCACTGGCTGGTTCCGGTGCTGACCGCGCTGCATCGCCAGTGCGAGGGCTACAAGCTGATCGGCAACCTGCCTGCGGAACTGGCAGAAAACACCCTGCTGAACGAACAGGCTTTTGGGATTTCATGGATCACCAACGTCTGTTATATCGTCACGGGCGAGGAGGACGAACAGACGCTGGAACGTTTACTGGAACGGGGCATTGAACCCGTGCAAATCGAAGGGGAGGATGACGATGCTGACTGAGGCGCTGGTACTGGAAAACTGCCGGGTGCAGCTATCGGATGGGCGTGAGGCGCTGGTGGATGTGCGGTTGGAGCGAATCGAACAAACCCCGCGCGGGACGCTGTGGCTGATGGGCCGGGCGGTGGGCACGAATGCCCCGGTGCAACTGAACATTGCCATGCCCGTATGGGAGCCACCGGGCGGTTCGGATATTTCGGTATGGAGGAGGCAGGAATGATTGCCTTGCTCAAGGTGCTGTTCGGCAAACCCAAGAAACCGCTTGCTGACACACGGCTTATTTGGAATATGCGGCGCAACGAACGGGGCTACGTCGCGCGGTGGGCGCTTTGCCGGAACGCCAACGGGGATTTGTTCATCTATTTCCTGCACGCCTTCTTCGATGCACCGGATGGAACGGCGGACACCGAAATCTGGTTAGACTGCCACCTGAATTTTCATGTGTCTGCTGAAACAGCCTCTCTCGTCCCGGTCAACGAACCCGATTACGATTACGGCTATGGATTGCCGGGGGGCTTGGGTTGGGCGCATCCTGATCGCACGCCGAAATATTTTGCCCCGGTGGTGATTGATGGCTGATGTGTACCCCCGCAGTATTGTGGCAGCGGCCCACCAGCGGGCGCTGCTGCGCCAGCAGCTTGGTTTGACACGCCCGGAACGCACCTGCCCACCGCTGGTGCGGTTGGTGATTGATGCTATTCGTTCGATTCGCAAAGAAAAGGAATCCGCATGATCGACTACAAGTTTCTGGAAAAGAGCAGTTGCAAAGAAGACAACCGCCCGATGCTGACGTGGGGCATGGGCTGCGTGCTGGACGGGCGCAACGTGCTGTTCGCCGCCAACGGCTACCGGCTGGCGCTCAGTTGGCGCGGGCCGGAAAAACGCCTGATCGAGTTTTTCCCCTTCGCCCACAGCAGCGACGATTACGACCCCACCGAAGAAAGCAAGCCGGTGAAGATTGACGGGATTGTGGAGGGCTGCCAGCCCAATTACACCCTCTGGTTTGCTGACCATGACGGCTTGCAAAAAACGCTGAAAAGCGCCAAAGCGTTCGGGGACTGGTGCAAAATCATCATTGCCAACCACACGGCGGAAGGGGTGGTGTTCCGCAAAGCCGTGCTGGACGTGACGAATGATCGCGGGAAGCACGCCACCTATGATCTGGATTGCGAAGTAGACGCGGATGCGGAACACCTGCTGGCGCTGGACGGCGGGCCGGTAGAAGTCTCGCTGGATGTGAAGCTGTTCACTGAGTCGCTAGATGCCAAGTTCGTGGAAAACCTGCCGGTGATGATTGGCATTAAAGATGGCGAAAGCCCGGTGCGGGTTGGACAGTGGGCCATCGTCGCCAGCATCTTGATGCCGATGACGAAGCCTCGCTAACGGACAGACTGTCTTTTATATTGTAAAAAACCCCGGTGCGCCGGGGTTTTTGATTTGTAGGCGGTTATTCGTCTTCGCTGACCAGATGTCTGCTCTGGCTATAATACGAGTCGTTGGACGTGCGCCCGGCAAAAAACGCCGCTGCCGCATGGGAACTGGCGCGCAAGGCGCTTTTCACCTGCCTGCTTTGCACGTTCAACTGCGCATCCGCTGCCAGATTCACCTGACTGCCGCCGCCCCACGCTTCCGGCCCCGCGCCGATATAGGCGAAAGCCCAGCCATCCGCCGCCTGTTGTGCCAGCAATGCTTTCACCGCATCCAGATCGTATTCCTGACTGGCGTTTTCCAGCCCGTCGGTGACGACTTGAATGACCACCTTATCGCCCGGCTGCGCTACGCCGCGCATATATTCGATCATCTTGCCGAGCGCATCGAACAGCGGCGTCACCGCCGCAGGACGATAATTTTGCGATGTGAGCGGCGGCACATCCTGCGCCGGGGTATCCCCGCAGCGGAAAGCCACCCCTGTCGCACTGTTGAACGTCGCCAGCGTTACGCGCACGTCCGCCCCCAATGCGCGGAAAAACGCATTGACCGCTTCGATGGTGCGCTCCCGTTCCGGCCACATGCTGCCGGTTTCGTCCACGATGATGCCGACTCGATTGGTGCTGCTTTTCTTTTTGCGTGCCATTGGTATTCAGCCTTTCTCGCTAAACGGATAATTGAAGTTTAACGCGCCGGAGCCAGCGCGTCAACCGTCGGCACGTAGAACAACCCCTGATGGCGGATACTAAACCAGGGCGGGTGAGGTTCCAATGCTTTTTCAAATTCGTGTTCAGGTACACGTAAATGCTGTCCCTCCGCCTCGCGTTCCCCGTAGAACGCTGGGTCATGTACGGTATAAAACCGGCCCATTTTATCCGCACTATAACCCGTTACTACTACATAGTGGCCTGAAATGATTTTCGGGTTTTGCCTTGCGCTGATCTCACCGTACCCGATCAGGCAAATGGGCGGGCGCTCGGCATCCACCTCCGCCCGGATGCGTTCCGGGGTGAGGCGGCGGTCAGGCACGCTGCCATCTGTTGGCACAAGTTTGAGCCGGTAAAGCTGCGCCAGCCGCACCAAATCCCCCACTTTAGCAAACTGGCGCGACGTGGTAAAAATACGCTTTGCCATCTGATCCACCGTGACGTTCAGGAAGGGAAGCCCACGCCGCTGGCGGTCATATTGCAGCAGCATCCATACGCACGCCACCCCGCAGTCGTTCCCGGCCCATTTTGCGCCCGCGCTTTCCTGTGAGATATAGGGCACGTCCAACATCATCATACTCCCCAACTTCTCGAATCCGCCTTATTGG
>CAZKIB010000103.1:0-3141 GCA_964552425.1 uncultured Anaerolineaceae bacterium
ACCGTCGCATACGCGCGTGAACATCGGGCGCTATTTCGATGCCTGGGATGCCGCCAGCGCGTGCCACAAAAGCCAGGGAGGCGGCACGGGCTTTCGCTGGCTGCCGAACAGCGTCCGCCGCTATCTGAGTCCGTATCAGAGCTTTACACGTGTATTCCCGCGCCCGACTGCTGACCGCATCGACGAATACGATTTATTCGCTGGCGTAACGTATGGATCCAATTGACCGTCTGCTGGATGCCATCGAACTCATCAAAGAAGACCGCCGCAAAGAAGCGCGCGATCTTCTGCGTGAGTTGATTCGTGAGAACAACGATTTTGAACACGCGTGGCTGTGGTTAAGCGTGGCCGTGGATTCGATGGATCAGAGTTCGATCTGTCTGGATAACGTGCTGCGCGTCAACCCCCACAACGCCCCGGCCGCCGGCGCGCTGCATCGCATCCGAATGCCGGAAATGGAAATGCACAAACGCCGGACGAAGCTGCGCTTTTACCGGGATGTGGCGCTGGGCAGTATGTGGACGCTGGTATTGTTCCTGCTGTACGCCATGCTGTTTCTGTACTTTGGCATTTTCCCGATCTGATCGTCAGGGCTGGACCAGCGGGGCATAACGCTGGGCCACGACAGCCTGCCCTTCGGGACTCTGGACCCACCCGATAAAGGCGCGCAGCTCGTCTTCCGGTTCCTGGGGGCCGGCGAAAAAGATCGTGGCGCGCAGCGGATAGGTGTTGGCATACACATTGGCCTGTGTCGGGGCGGAACCATCCACCTGAATGATTTTGACAGTGGTATTCAGATAACCCATCGACACGTAGCCGATGCTGCCCGGCTGGCGCGTGATGCTCGTCAGAATCGCGCTGCTGGATGGAGCGATCTGCGCGGTGCGGGTGGTCTGGCGGTCCCCCATCACCAGCCGTTCAAATTCCGCCCGCGTGCCAGAGCCATCTTCCCGGCTGATGACGGTGATCGCCAGCGGACTGCCGCCCAATGCGGACCAGTTGGTGATGCGTCCCTGATAAATGCCGCGAATCTGCTCGGTGGTCAGGCTGCTGACGCTGACGCCCGGATGGGCAATAATGGCGATGCCGTCCTGGCCGATGGGCGCGCCCCACAGCGGGCTGTCTTCGGGCGGGGGCAGATGATTGGTCAGAAAGTAGACCGGCGGAGATGCCATCGCGCGGGCCGCCGCTGCCGTGTAACTGCTGGTGCTGATCTCGAAACGCACTTCAGGCGCAAGCTGCGCGTAGGTGCGGGTGAGATCGCTTAACAACGGCAGGGTGGCGGTGGTGCTGTTCAAACGCAAAATCACCGGGTCGATGGTGGGGGTGGACGCAGGCAGCACCGGGGTGCTGCAACCCGCCAGCGTCAGGACCACTATGGCAAGCGTGCGCCTGGTTCGCCCCATTGCCGGCTAGTCCGCTGTTCCAGGGGACTGCGAAAAACAGCTTGCGTTCAACGCGACGTTTCCTTTGCCGGTTGATAACGTCGAAGAAAGTCTGCCCGATAGTCGTGAAGACTGCCCTCCAGAATGGCGGCGCGCATGGCCTGCACATGATGGATCAGGAAGTGAATATTATGGATGCTCAACAGCATGTGCCCCAGAATTTCTTTGGCCTTTATCAGATGTCGCAGATACGCCCGCGTGAAGTGCTGGCAGGTGTGACAGGCGCACGTTGGGTCCAGCGGGCTGCTATCGCGCGCATATTCCAGGTTTTTCATGTTCAGACGGCCTTGCGCGGTAAGGGCGGACCCATGCCGCGCGAGGCGGGTGGGAATGACACAATCGAACACATCAATGCCGCGCAGGATACCCTCCACCAGATCATCCGGTTCACCTACACCCATGAGATAACGGGGGCGGTTTTCTGGCAGCATGGGGATGGTAAAGTCGAGTGTGTGGTACATTTCTGCTTTGGTTTCGCCCACCGCCAGACCACCGATGGCATAACCCGCGAAGCCGATGTCCAGCAGGGCGCTGGCGGATTGCGCGCGCAGGTCTTCGAAGATGCCTCCCTGCACGATGCCGAACAGGGCCTGCCGGGTTTCGTCCGGGTGTGCGTCGCGGCAGCGCTGCGCCCAGTGGGTGGTGCGTTTGACCGCCGGTTCGACCACTGCGCGGTCACGCGGGGTTGGGCATTGGTCGAAGCACATGATAATATCTGCGCCGAGGTTCTGCTGAATCTGAACCGAACTTTCGGGGGTGAAGCGATGCAGGCTGCCATCAATGTGGCTGCGAAACGTCACGCCGTCGTCATCTATGCGGTTGATCTGGGCGAGACTGAACACCTGGAAACCGCCGGAATCGGTTAGAATGGGACCGGGCCAGTTCATGAAGCGGTGCAGCCCGCCCTGGTCGCGCACCAGTTCATCGCCGGGACGGAGATGCAGATGGTAGGTGTTCGCCAGAATCAACGTGGCTTCCAGTTCGTGCAGGTCACGCGGGAGAACGGCTTTCACCGTACCCTGTGTGCCGACGGGCGCAAATACCGGCGTCGGGATAGGACCATGGGGTGTCTCGAAGACGCCGGCGCGGGCCGTGCCCTCGGTTTTCAGGATATGGAAGGTAAAAGTCATAGCATTGAAATCCTTACGAACGGTATAGAATTATAACAAAGGTTGCCTGCGCTGTCGCTAGCAGCGCCCTGACAGGAATGCTATACTGCTGAACTATGATAAGCCTGTATGATCTACTCGAAGCTGCCAACGGCCAATTATTCGGTGAACCCCATGCTCAGTTGTTCACCGCTTTTTGTCTGGATTCGCGGTTGGCACAGGAAAACCAGATTTTTGTAGCCCGCAAAACCGACCAGGGCGATACGCACCAGTATATTCGTGAAGCGGTGGAACGCGGCGCGTCGGGCGTGTTGTGTACCAAACCACCCGATATGGATACCAGCGGCCTTTCGGTGATTATCGTCAAGGATGCCGAAGCGTCCATGATGAACTGGGCGCGCTACGTGTTGAACAAACTGCGCCCGCGTGTGATCGGTGTCACCGGGTCGTCGGGCAAGTCCGTGACGACAGAAGCAGTGCGGCGGGTGCTGTCGCTGCGCTACCGGGTGCATAAGAGTACCGGCGAGTATCAGGGGCGGCTGCGTTTGCCGATGGCGCTGGCGGGCCTGCGCGCCGAACATGAAGTT
>CAZKIB010000103.1:3203-3768 GCA_964552425.1 uncultured Anaerolineaceae bacterium
AGACCGTCCGCCCAGATGTCGGCATTGTGACGCATATCGGTTATGCCCATACGGATACCTTCAACGATCTTGACCAGATCGCGCAGGAAGAGGGGGTGCTGGTCGAAAAGCTGCCGGAAGCAGGCCTGGCGATTCTGAATTATGATGATGACCGCATCCGCGCAATGGCCTCGCGGACGAAGGCCCAGGTGTTCACGGTGGGCTGCGATTTCGGCGCGGACCTGATGGCCTATAATATCGTCATCGGCCAGACCAAGACCGGCTTTGACCTGCGCTATGGCCCGGAACGTTTTGTAGGCCGCTGGACACCGCTGTTGAGTAAACATCATCTGTACAGTGTGCTGTTCGCGCTGGCGGCGGGCCTGTATCTTGACGTGGCGCTGGCGGATGGTTTGCAGGCGCTGACAGAGATGCACCCCCTGCCAGGTCGTATGAACCCGCTGCGGGGCATCAACAATTCGCTGATTATCGACGACACTTACGATGCGACCCCGCAGTCTACCGAGGCGGCGCTGGACTGGCTGCGCGCGGTGCGCGATGGCAGCGAGCGCCGCACGCTGCTTAT
>CAZKIB010000103.1:3778-8072 GCA_964552425.1 uncultured Anaerolineaceae bacterium
CGCGCCGAAGCCAGCAAACTTGTGTTTGTGATGGGCGATATGGATAACCTGGGCCAGTTCGCCCAGCGGAGTCACCGTCTGGTCGGGCAGGTCGCGGCGGAAGTGGCCGATGTGCTGGTAACGGAAGGGCCACAGGCGGCGCTGGCGGCGCGTTCGGCCATCGATCACGGCAAGGACCGGCGGACACTGCATCTAAGCTACAGTTTTCAGGACACCGCCGGCGTTTTTCATGACCGTGTACACCTGACCGAAAACGACATTGTGCTGGTGAAGGGCGGCTCCAGCGCGCGCATGGACCTGGTGGTCAAGGCACTTCTGGCGGACGAACAGGACGCGCAGCAGTTGGTCCGGCAGGGTGACGCCTGGGATATGCAGCCCACTTTTCAACCGGCCAGCCTGACATGGGTGGAGGTGGATCAGGGCGCGATTGCTCACAATGTCCGCCAGATCAGGGGCATGATCGACAGCAAAGTCAGCCTGATGGCGGTGGTGAAGGCGGATGCCTACGGGCATGGGGCGGTGGCGACGGCCATTACCGCGCTGGCGAACGGCGCGACCATGCTGGGTGTGGCTTCGCTGGAAGAAGCGCTTGAACTGCGGGACGCGAATATCGAAGCGCCTATTCTGGTGATGAATTATGTGCCGGTGTACGCGGTCCGGCAGTCCATGCGCCAGAATATCACGCTGACCCTGTACGATCTCGACATGGCTTATGCCTATAACCGGGTGGCGCGGGAATACGGGTCGCCGCTGAAAGTGCATGTCAAGCTGGATACCGGCATGGGACGGCTGGGGGTGCTGCCTTCCGAAGCTATTCCCTTTTTTCGCCATCTGATTAATCTGCAAAATCTGGACATCGAGGGTATCTACACCCATTTTTCGATGGCCGATGAAGACCGCGATTACACGCTGGAACAACTGCGCGTGTTCAAGGGGCTGGTCAACCCTCTGCGCGCCAGCGGCTTTCAGTTCCGATATATTCATGCGGCAAACTCGGCGGCGCTGCTGACTGTGCCGGAGGCGCATCTGGACATGGTGCGGGCCGGGGTGGCGCTGTTCGGCCAGTCGCCATCGGAAACGGTGCTGATCCCCAAAAATTTTCGGCCCGCGCTGACGTGGAAAACGGTGATCGCGCAGGTGAAAACGCTGCCAGCGGGACACCCTGTTGGCTACGGACAGACCTATTACACCAGCGCGCCGGAGCGCATCGCAGTGATTCCGGTGGGCTACTCGCACGGTTTCCGGCGCAAGCCGCACAACTGGGGCCAGGTGCTGGTGCATGGTCAGTTCGCCCCCATTTTAGGCCGGGTGAGCATGGAAAAAACCACGATCAGCGTCACCGATATTCCTGACGTGGCGATTGGCGATGAAGTGGTGCTGCTGGGACGACAGGGCGACCACGAGATCACGGCGGACGATGTGGCGGCGCGGCTGGGGACGAACAATTACGAAGTCATCACCACCATTCTGGCGCGTGTGCCCCGGCGCTGATTATCCAGCATGATTCAGAACGAACCGCGTTTTAATCAACTGATTGCTGAGGCCCTGGCGCAGGATTTCTCTGGTTGGGATTTCAGTTTTCTGCGTGGACGCTGGCAGGAAGATGATCTCTCCTGGGATTATCGCGCGCTGGTGCAGGAGCATATGCAGGGGGCAGGCGCGCTGTTGGATATGGGAACCGGGGGCGGCGAATTTTTTGCTTCACTCGCGCCGCTGCCAGCTCTCAGCGTGGCAACCGAGGCCTGGCCGCCGAACATCCCGGTAGCGCGCGGACGGCTGGAACCGCTGGGCGTGCAGGTTCACGCGATTGATGAGAGCGGCTATCTGCCGATGCTGGCGGACATGTCCTTTGATCTGGTCATCAACCGCCATGAGTTTTATCTGCCGGCAGAAGTGTTCCGCATCCTCAGACCGGGTGGACGCTTTCTCACCCAACAGGTAGGGGGCAGGGATGCGGTTCGGCTGAACGAACTGCTTGGCATCCCGGTACCCGCAGAAGGTCCGGCCTGGGACGCGAAGAGCGCGGCGGATGACCTGGCAGAAGCGGGGTTTCAGATTGTCCGGCAGGAACAGGCTTTCCCGAAACTGCGTTTTTTCGATATTGGCGCGGTGGTCTTTTTCCTGAAAATCATCGTGTGGCAGTTCCCTGATTTCAGCGTGGAAAAATATCATGCGCAGTTGGTTGATATTCACAACAGGATCGAGCGCGACGGTTATCTGGAAGTCGGGCAGGAACGCTTCCTGGTTGAGGCACTCCGGCCCGCAGAATGATCGTGTCCTTAAAGCAGATCACGCACGTAGCCGGCGATGACATCCGGCTCGGTCCCGAAGGTGAAAATCGTCCGCAGGTAGCCCTGCTGATCGACCAGAAATACTGATGCGGTGTGATCCACCGTGTAGTTGTCCCCTTCCGGCGCGTTGGCGTTGAAGTACAGGCCGTAATCCACACCGATGCGCTTCAGGTCACTGGCGCTGCCGGTCATGCCTAAAAATTCAGGGTCGAAGGCGGTCATGTAGCGCTGCATGACTTCCGGCACATCCCGTTCCCCGTCCACGCTAATCATCAGAAAGTTGACCTGTCCGGCATCCGCGCCGAGGGCTTCTTTCACGCGCTTGAAATCGCCGAGTGTAACCGGGCAGACATCCGGGCAGTGGGTGTAGCCAAAGTTCATGACCGTCACCTTGCCGTACAGGTCGCTGAAACTGAGCGGCTGGCCGTCGTTGCCGGTGAGGGTGAAGTCCGAAAGCTGCCGAGGTGGGTCAATGACCGTGCCGCCGTCAAAGTAACTGTCGGAATCGACAATGGCCGCGCCGGTATCGGTGGTGGCCTGACTGGTGAGCCGGTAAAAGATGAAAAAGATGGACCCGGCAGTGATGGATAAACTGAGGACCAGCGCGGCGATCACCAGCGGACGCGGCGCTTTGCGTGGGGTTTGCGTTTCAGTGGACACCCTGTTTCTCCCTGCTTACAGTAACCCGGTTTCCGATTGTGCATGGTAGCACAACTGCCCGCCGCCGACAATGCGTTGGGTCACTCAATGGAACGATCTTCCTATCCCGGATGTGAACAGTCTCATAAAGTTTTGCGTATAGGGGATTATGGGATTTGTTCGCAGGAGGTCAGCAGAACGATGGCTATGAGTGCGCCAATGATGCGAACTTTTTATACGCTGATTCTGACACAGGTATTCTCGCTCATTGGCAGCCAGATCAGCGGGCTGGCGATCAGTATCTGGGTATACAACCTGACCGGCAACGCGACTCCGCTGGCGCTGGTCAGTTTTTTCTTTATCGTTCCGCAGGTGATCGCGGCCAGTTTTTCGGGCGTGCTGGCGGATCGCTGGGATCGCCGTTATGTGATGATGCTTTCGGATGCAGGGCAGGCTTTCGGGACATTCCTGCTGTTCCTCAGTTTCGCTTCAGGCAGCTTTGAATTATGGCATCTGTACGCCGTCACGTTTATCCAATCCGTTTTTGGGGTGTTCCAGGGGCCAGCGTTTCAGGCGTCGGTGACGATGCTGGTCCCGGATGGCAAACGCGACAGCGCCAACGCCATCCAGCAGATGACCGGGCCGATAGCCGGCATCATCGCCCCGGCCACAGCCGGCATCGTTTACGCGCTGGTGGGTGTAACCGGCGCGATTGTCATTGATCTGGTGACGTTTCTGGTGGCGGTGCTGGTCGTTTTTCTGGTGCGCATCCCGCGCCCTGCGCAAACCTCCGAAGGGCAGGCGCTGGGCGGCGTGATCTGGAAGCAGATGTTTGACGGCTTCCGCTATCTGTGGCAGCGGCAGACCCTGTTCTGGCTGCTGGTGTTCAATGCGCTGATTAACTTTCTGCTCGGCGGGGTGATTACGCTGCAAACACCTTATATTCTGGCGCGCACGGGCGATGAGGCGACCCTCGGCCTGCTGCTGGGCGCGTTCAATCTGGGTGCGCTGGCCGGGGGCATCGTCATGGGGGTGTGGGGCGGCACGCGCCCGCGTATCCATACGATTTTACCGGCGGTCATTCTGGGCAGCATGTTTCTGGGTCTGGCCGGCGCGGCTCAGACTCCGCTGGCGCTTGGTGTGACCTTCTTTCTGTTTATGTTCGCCCTGCCGTTTGCCAACGCCGGGTTCATGTCCATTCTTCAGACCAAAGTCGCGCCGGATGTGCAGGGGCGGGTGTTCGCCGCGCTGGGGCAGATGTCCATGATGATGCTTCCGGCGGCCTTTCTGCTGGCCGGTCCGCTGGCGGACAGCGTGTTTGAACCGGCGGTAGGACAGGCCGGCTGGGAACGGGTCGCGCCGCT
>CAZKIB010000103.1:8082-8347 GCA_964552425.1 uncultured Anaerolineaceae bacterium
GGTGGGCGATGGCGTGGGCGCGGGCATGGGCCTGATGCTGCTGATCGCCGGGATGGGGAATGCCTTCCTCACCCTGCTGGTGTATGCGCTCCCCTCGATTCGCCGTATCGAGACGGACCTGCCAGATTATATTCCTGCGGAAAACCCGGCTGCGACCAGCCCGATGATGGAGACTTCAGCCGTATAGCGGTTATGCGGACCGGCCCCGCCACCCGCGCAGCAGCAGCGCCGCCCCACTGCCCAGCAGGCTCATCGTGCCGATAGT
>CAZKIB010000103.1:8363-20455 GCA_964552425.1 uncultured Anaerolineaceae bacterium
GCAGGGTGATGCCGTACTCGCTGGGGCGTCCGCAGATAAACGCCCAGACCATCTCCGGGGCTTTCGCCAGAAGCTGCACATCGCGGGCATAAGCGGCACTGAACAGGAACATGGTCAGGCCGAAGCTGACGAGCAGCGCGGCCAGCGCCAGCAGTAAAGTCTGGCGGGAGCGTGAACGTGTGTGTATTTCAGTGTGGATAATCTGATCGGTCATGTGGAGTCACCTTGAAGGGGCGTATACGAACGCCCCTGTTCATATTTTAGCAGATAGGGTTAGCGCGCCGCGCCAGGCTGGCCGGGCACGAAGAAGCCGTTGACGAAATCCAGCCCTTGCAGCAGCACCGGCCCCCACATGATGACGTTGGTAATCACGATAATGGCGATCCACACGCCCCAGCGCTCGAAGATGGCCGGGTTACTGCTGGCCGGGCCTTCGGTGTCGATGGGCGCTTCTTCCGTCACTGGCTCAGTGGAGCGGAACCAGGTTCCCAGCAGCACCACATAGAGCAGCACGGAACTGATGAGCAGGATTACCCCGCCAAGCGCCGACAGGTTCAGCCAGGGAACCCACAGATCGCTGATGTAGACACCCGGCGCGCCCAGGTCGGTGCGGCGGGTCGCGCCATCCAGCCCGGCCCGGCCCATGCCCGCCCCAAAGACCAGCATCCCGATAAACCAGGTGTATATCTGCGCCAGCGCCAGATTTTTGCTGAAGAGTTTGCGCCCGCGAATCATGGGGATCAGCCAGTAGGCGATGCCGAAGTAGGTCAGTGTCACGGCCCCGGCCAGCGTCATGTGGAAGTGGCCGACGACCCAGGTGGTGTTGTGCAGGGCGACGTTAAGCGTGAACGAGGCGTTCATCACGCCCGTAATGCCGCCGACCACAAACAGCAGCATCCCGCATAACTGCGCCGCCACCAGCGGGTTGTTCCAGGGCTGTTTCCAGAACCAGCTTATCAGGTTGCCGCCCCGCAGCCGCCCGGATTTTTCGAGTGTCGCGGCCAGATTGAAGGCGGTCAGGAAGCTGGGCACGGCCACGATAAAGGTCATCAGCGAATGTGAAATTTTCGCCAGTTCGCTGATGCCAGGGTCCACAAACAGGTGATGGACGCCCACCGGGATGGAGAAAATCATCAGCATGAGGAAGGCAGCGCGGCCTACCGGGTCGCTGAACAGTTTGACACCCACCTGCTTTGGCAGCATGGTATACCACGAGACATACGCCGGGATCAGCCAGAAATAGACCAGCGGATGCCCGAAGAACCAGAACATGATGCGCGAAACCTGCGGGTCAGTGGTGGCGACCAGACCAAGCGACAGGGGCAGCAGCATCGTCAGGACTTCAATGGCGACACCCAACGAAGCTGTTATCCACATGATGTAATTGGCGAGAATGGCGAATACTGCCAGTGGGACCGCTCTTCCGGGGTTATGTCTGCGCCAGTCCGCATAAGTGAAAAAGACCACCGCAGCGGCGATCCACGAGCCGACGATGACCAGCGCCAGCCCCAGGTAAAAGGTCCAATGGGCCAGCAGCGGGGCGTAAAAGGTGTACAGCACATTGGCCTGATTAGTGATGATGGCGAAGGCGGCCAGCAGCAGGCCCACGAACATGGTCACAAAAGCGACCCATGCGGCGCTCATGCTGGCGAGGGGACGCTGCAAGGAACGCTGCGTGACGAAATAGCTGAAGCCGACGATAAAGAAGGTGGTGAAGACCAGCGCGTTGAGGACCCCATGCACCGTCAGCGCCTGATAGTAATAGCTGAAGATGGGCATGGCGATTCCCTGCCCGCCGCCGAGTGTTTCGGTCACAAAGGGTGAACGCCGGAAGGTCTGGAACGGCCCCATCAGCAGGCCAAGCGACAGGGCGGTAAAGGCGATGAGAATATGCGCGCCGATAAGCGAGCGTTCACTTTTGAGCATGGACAGCGCCGGAAACTGGAAAAGGGCGGTATCGCGTTCTGAAGATGATTGGACTGCCTGCATGAGCTTAGACCTCCTCGACCACAATCAGGGCGTGCATCTGCTGGTGAGCGCGTCCGCAGTATTCATGACACAGAATGCGGAACTCACCGGGTTCATCAAATTTCACGGTAATCTGTCCGATATGGCCGGGCAGGACCTCGATATTGGCGTTATGCCGTTCGATGATGAAGCCGTGTGTGACATCGCGGCTGGTGATGCTGAATGTAACCGTCGAATCCAACGGGACGCGGATGACCTGATTGCCACTGTCGACATCCGAATAGGTTGTGCCGGGGAATTTGTTTTCAAAGTAGGTCTTGTAGGTTTCGTCACTGCCCAGGTCAAAGGTCCACATCTGGGCGATGATGTGCGCGGTGTACTGGTTGTTGCCCATATCCCGCAGGCCGGGCGCGCCAAATTCTGCATCCAGCGCCAGCGGGTTCACAAAGAACTCTGTGCCGGGTGTGCTGGGCAGGCGGACGCCGAAGATCAGCAAACCGGCCAGCACCGCCGCGAAAAACGCGCCGAGGACGGCTGCGACGATGATAATCCACTGGCGCTCCAGTTCGTCGATGTGCATGGTTACGCCCCTCCTCGCAGGATCACGATTTCATGGTAGGTCAGGAAAAAATAGATGATGTAGGCGACGATCAGCAGCAGCACAAAACGGAACGCCCCGGCAGGGCGAAAGTCGTCATGATCGTTACCGGCGGCCTGTTCTGGCGGCGCGGCCTGCGGTTCGGTGGTGACGGGATCGGCTTGTTCAGGGGATGCCATAGTCGTATCTCTCCTCGCGCTGCTTACAGGGTCATCAGATAAGCGATCAGATCGTTGAGCTGTTCTTCAGTAAAGATGTCGGCGTAGACACGCGGCATCAGGTTATCCGGGTAGTTAGGCACGACAAAGGCCCCCGGATTGGCGATGGAATTGTGCAGGTAGTCCAGCGCGTTTTCCCCGGCGACGCGCTCACCTGCCCGCTGACTGACACCTGCCAGGCCCGGACCAATCAACTGGGCTTCGGAATCCACCAGATGACAGGTATTGCAGGCAAAGTTGGCTGCGGCCTGAAAGGTGTTGAATAATTCCTGCCCGCGTGCGGGATCACCGACGGGCTGTGACTCTTCCTGTGGGGCGGGCGTGGCGGCGGCGAGTTCGGCTGCGCGCAACGCCTCAGCGGTAGCGGTTACATTGTTTGGATGCATATAGACGGTTGGGGTTGTGGGTTGAACTACCTCACCGCGCCCACACCCGGCCAGCAGGAACAACAAGAGCGAAAGTACAAAGAGTTTGTTTTGCATAGGCCACACCCCTAAGCAGTATGTGTATATACCAATGTGACAGGTACAATAGGCTCGGATAATCTTAGCGGGAATGGCGACATTGATTGAGATGATAAACTATCTGTATTGGGGTGACAAATGTCATCTACCGCATCCGCAGGTAAGCAGTTCAATTCCTGAGTATTCGTTTTGGAGTAAATTGCCATGCGACATTTTGAAATGCTGGATCGAATCAGTATCGACTCGGAAAGCGGGGTTATGACCCTGGGCACACAACAGGACAGCGCTGAACACCCGCAGTTATCCATGCGTCGTGAAGGCGCTTACATCGCAATTTCAGCGCGGTACGGGCCGCTGGAAATTGCCCTGCGACCCCGTTATGAGGAGATGGTGCGGCTGCTGGCGCGTTTGCAGCCGGTGGAAGGCTTGCAGACCACGCGGCAGGTGGGCACATCACAGGCATACCTGGCGATTGGGCTGCGCAGCGACGAGACTCTGGTGATGCGGCCTACGATTGCGGCAGACGCTACAGGCTACTTCGCGTTTAATCTGGCGCTGATGCCGCATATCCGGCAGGCATTTTACGAGTGGCTGGATGTGCGCGCCGAGGTTTGAGGCGTTGCCAATTCCGGCACACCCATATACAATGAACGCAGGTGAATCATAAACCATACACGGGATTGTGAAGAGAGTTCTCACCATTCACAAGGGTGAGACGCCGAAGGGGCAAGTTGCCAGTTGCGCTGGACTGGTTATGAAACTCTCAGGCAACGGGGATTCGCAAGCCCACTGACTCTGGAAGGCATGACTGACAGAGCGCACAGCATTTCGTGCGCTCTTTTTATTTCAACGGTTTGCACATGATTGAGGAGGCTGGACCGCATGGCTAAATGGAAGACCCCTGCTGACCTGAAATATACAGAATCGGACGAATGGCTGCGGATCGAGGGCGATACGGGCACGATTGGCGTGACCGATTACGCGCAGGATCAACTCAATGACGTGGTGTTTCTGGAACTGCCGGAAGTCGGCGCGAAGTTTGCGAAGAACGCGGTTTTTGGCGTGATCGAATCGGTCAAGGCGGCGTCCGATCTGCATATTCCCGTAGGCGGCACGGTGACAGAAGTGAATCAGTCCGCTGCCGATGACCCCGAAAAAGTGAATACCGATCCCTACGGCGCGGCATGGCTCATCAAAATCAGGCTGGAGAACCCTGCCGAAGCCGACAGCCTGATGGACGCGGCCGCTTACGAGACATACTGCGACGGGCGTTAGCCACAGCGCCGGATGGACCATCGTTTTCTGGAGCGCTGCGCAGGTGGCTCAACCCAGCCTGTCTTTCAGCCAGCATCCAATTCTGTTCGTGATCGAGTTGACCACAGAGGCTTATGACCTACATACCCCACACCGAAGCCGAGCGCCAGCAGATGCTGTCCGCTATTGGCGTGACTACGATTGAGGATTTATTTGAAGCGGTTCCATCGCGCCATCGTTTCCCGGCCATCAATCTGCCGAAAGCCCTGAGCGAAATGGAAGTCATGCAGGAACTGATGGCGCTTGCGGAAGCCAACGAACACGCCCAGGATTACGCCCTGTTCCGGGGCGCGGGCGCGTACCATCATTTCACGCCATCCGCCGTCAATCATCTGATTTTGCGCGGCGAATTCTTCACAGCTTACACACCCTATCAGCCCGAACTGAGCCAGGGCACGCTGCAAGCCATATTTGAATATCAGAGCATGATCTGCGCGCTCACGGGCATGGACGCCGCCAACGCCAGCCATTACGACGGCGCGACCAGCTTTGCTGAATCGGTCACGATGGCGGTGGAGATTGGCCGGCAGAAGCGCAAGAAAGTCATCATCAGCCCGGACATCAACCCGCAGTACCGGGCGGTGGCACGGACTTATCATCAGGGCACGGGCGTGCGCTTTGTCGGCGATAAGGGCCGCGCAACGATCAGCGATCTGGTCGATATGCTCGATGAAAATACCGCGATGCTGGCGGTACAGTATCCCAATTTCTTCGGCCAGATTGATGAATTCAAAGGGCTGGTGCAGAAAGTGCATGATGCCGGGGCGCTGCTGGTGTTTGTCGTCAACCCGCTGGCGCTGGCGATTTTCAGAAGTCCCGGCGAGCTGGGCGCAGATATTGTCGTGGGCGAAGGACAGCCGCTCGGCATTCCGCTCAGTTTTGGCGGGCCGTATCTGGGTTTTTTCGCCACGCGCACCAAACATGTCCGCAAGATCGCCGGACGCATCATCGGCGAAACCCTGGACCAGGACGGCAAGCGTGCCTATGTGATGACACTGCGCCCGCGTGAACAGGACATCCGCCGTGAAAAAGCCACCAGCAATATCTGCACCAATCAGGGCCTGATGTCACTGGCAGCAGGCATTTACCTGTCGCTGATGGGCAAGACTGGCCTGCGCAAAGTGGCGGAACTTTGTTATCACAAGGCGCATTACGCCGCCGGTGAGATTGACAAACTGGACGGTTATTCGGTGAACCTTGCCAGGCCGTTCTTCCACGAGTTTGTGGTACGCTGCCCGCGTCCGGTGCGCGAGATCAACGCCCATCTGATGGAACAGGGCATCATCGGCGGGTATGACCTGGGCAAGGATTACCCGGACTTTAAGGATCATATGCTGGTGTGCGTCACGGAGATGAACAGCCGCGAGGAAATTGACGCGCTGGTGGAAGCACTCAAGAAATTGAGTGAGTGAGCGCATGGAGAAGCAGTTACTGGATGGACTGGCCCATATCCGAAAACGCCCGTTGATGTATTTCAGCAATCAGGTCCCGGCGGTAGTCAATTTCATTGAAGGTTTCAAGACGGCTTGTCTGCTGCTTGAGCCAGCATCGAACTATCATGCCATCTACCAGCAGGTTATTCAGGAGCGGGGATGGAAGCTGTCTGCGCAAGCCATCTGGGATCAGATGCAAGAACGCGGTATGGATGATCAGGCTGTGATTGCAGAACTGCTCGAAATTCAACATCAAGTCTGGACGAAACTTTTGCCCGAAGCTGATGAAGCTGTTGACAATGAAGAAGTCTGAGGGAATTGTTTATGCAATCCACGATATACGAAATCAGCGCCAGCGGGCGTGTAGGGGTGCGGTTGCCGGATGTGGACGTGCCGGAAGCGCCGCTGCCCAAAGACCTGCTGCGCGATGAACTGGATTTACCGGAAGTCAGCGAACTTCAGGTGATCCGCCATTTCACCAACCTGAGCCAGAAGAATTATTCCATCGACAAGGGATTCTACCCGCTTGGCTCCTGCACGATGAAGTACAACCCCCGGTTGAACGAGGATGTGGCGCGTCTGGCTGGTTTTGCCCACCTGCACCCGCTGACGGACGAAGAGGGGGCACAGGGCGCGCTGGCCCTTATGCACCAGCTTCAGGGCTGGCTGGCAGAGATCAGCGGGTTTCATAAAGTCAGCCTGGTCCCGGCGGCAGGCGCGCAGGGTGAATTCGCCGGCATGCTCATGATCCGTAAGTATCACGACGAGCGCGGTGACACCAAACGTACCAAAATTCTGGTTCCCAACAGCGCGCATGGCACAAACCCCGCGACTGTCACAATGGCCGGGTATCAGAGCGTCGAACTGCCTTCTGACAAGAATGGCGATGTGGACCTGGAGGCTTTGCGCGCGGCCTGTGACGACACGGTGGCGGGCATGATGATTACTGTGCCGAACACCCTCGGTCTGTTTGAAGGCCATATTGTCGATGTCATCAAGGCCGTGCATGACTGCGGCGGCCTGGTGTACATGGACGGCGCGAATATGAACGCGCTGATGGGTGTGGTCAAACCGGGCGAACTCGGTTTCGACGTGATGCACTACAACCTGCACAAAACTTTTTCGACTCCTCACGGTGGGGGCGGCCCCGGTTCCGGCGCGGTGGGTGTGAATGAAAAGCTCGCGCCCTATCTGCCCGGCCCGGTGGTGGAAATTGTCGAGGCAGCCAAAGACGAAAATGACGCGCCTTTATACGGCCTGCGGATGCCGGAAAAGTCGATTGGGCAGCTTAAGGCGTTTTATGGCAACTTTGGAATGCACAACCGCGCCTATGCCTATATCCGCATTCATGGTGCAGAAGGCATCAAGGATATTTCGCGCCATGCGGTGCTGAATGCCAACTATATCCGCGCCAGACTGAGGGATACGTATACTATCCCGTACCCGCGCATCTGCGGCCATGAGTTCGTGCTGGAAGGGCACTTCGAGGATGCGCCGGATATTCACGCGCTGGATATTTCCAAGCGGCTGATGGATTATGGCTATCACCCGCCGACGAATTACTTCCCGTTGATCGTGCCGGAAGCGCTGCTGATCGAACCGACAGAGACGGAAGACAAGGCTACGCTTGACCAGTTTATTGACGCGATGAAGAAAATCGCCAGAGAAGCGCGTGAGGAACCCGACCTGCTCAAATCCGCGCCGCACAACCTGCCTGTTTCCCGGCTGGACGAGGTGCGCGCTGCCAAGCAGTTGGTGTTGTGCTGCATCCCGCTGCCCTCCTGGGCCGAAGCCGGCGATTAGTTTGTTTCACAATGGTTCAGGGGCGCATTGCGGTGTGCCCCTGAATGACCAGCGCCGCTCAATCCCGTGATAAAATGCAGACAATGACGATGATGGTGGGAGTATGCGATGGCGCGGATTCGTTCGATCAAAAACCAGTATCACGGCATCAACGCTCATCTGCAAAGCGCCTTGCAGATACCGGGCGAATGGGCGGGGTTTCACTCAAGGCATATTGGTGATCTGGTTGGACTGATGCGGGCGCAGTTGATGCCAATGGGTTATACGGCGGAGATGGAAGAGTCGCTGCAAGTGCGGCGCAGCGGCGACTTCCTGCGCACCCCTAAAGCAGATGTACTCATTTTTGACCGGGAGCCGGAGACACGCGGCGCGGGCGCGGCGCGGCGGGTGTACAGTGATCCACAGGAAATGGTGGTGACGATCACCGAAGCATTAGGAGTCATTGAAGAGGTAGACCATTACCCGGCCATCGCGATCTACCAGAAGCGACCCGAAAAAGGGGAGCCAGTCGCCTGGGTTGAACTGCTGTCGCCCTCCAACAAACCGCGTGGACAGGACTGGTGGGAATATCAGCATAAACGCGAACGGCTGCTGCATGGTCAACTGGTGTTTGTTGAACTAGATTACCTGCACGAGTCACCACCCACGCTGGACATCATTCCCCGTTATCCGACCCCGGCCAATCAGTCCAATGGAAGCGCCGCGCTGCCCTATCGCATGATGGTGTTCGACCCGCGCCCATATATTGAGGACGGGCAGGTGCGGGTGCGTTCCTTCCGGGTGGATGACCCACTGCCGACCATGAATATTCCGCTGCTGGATGACGATGTGCTGGCGTTCGATTTTGGCAGAGCCTATGACAAAACCTTCACTGAGATGTTGTACGGCAACGAGGTCAATTATGCCGAACTGCCGCTCCATTTTGAGCGTTATGACCGGACGGATCAGGCACGCATCGCCAACCGGCTGCTGGCAATTCTGCGGGCGGCGGGACAGGGCACTGATTTAGAGCGTGCCGCCCCGCTGCCAGTTGATATTCTCCCCCTTGAGGAAGCGCTTGAACACTACAGGTCGCTCGCGGAACGCTGAGATCAGCGCTCAGTTCGCCGGTTCCACAGCTTCAAACGCCTCAATCGCCGGGATGAGCAGGGCATCATACAGGTAATCCCGCTCTTCTGCGGTGGTCGCGGTGACACCGATCACATAGGGGCGATCTCCATCAAAGAACGCGAAACTCGTATAGACATTCTGGTCGGGTCGCTCGACCTGATAAATCTGCCAGTCGCGCCCGTTGGCATTCACAAGCGTGATGCGATCCGGCAGGCGGTCATAGGCGTAAAATCCGTCGGTGATGATACGGCTGATGTATTCATCAATGGTGAGGGGGAAGCGGTAGGCGATCACCGGGATGGCGACAGGCTCTAGCTGGGGATAGGGTGAGAAGACCCCTGGCTCGATCTCGAACCAGTTTTCCGGCACGATGCCCCGAAAGCCCATATCCGCATTGGTATAGGGCTGGTTGTTGACGGTGATGATTTCGGCAGTGGCGAACAATGGCGGCGGCAGATTGGCGATGCAGCCGGCGTCCGGTTCTTCATCTGGGTTGGTGACAAAAGCTGCTGTGATGTCCACCGCGCAAAGGGTGCTGAACAGAGCGGAGTGACCGATACCGGGGAACTCGTAATAATAGCTGCTGGTGAGGGTTTCGGCGGCAAGCTGTGCCCATTCCGGCGGTGTCACCGGGTCATACTGGCCGACCATGACAAGGGTGGGAATATCGCTCATAACCGGCGCGTTTTCCACAGGTGGCGCGGGTGGGCTGCCCCACACGGCGCACAGGTCAAAGCTGCCCGCGACCTGGGTGAGCAGCATATCGGCAATCTGGCTGGGCGCACCCGCGCGGTAGCGCTCTGCCGCTGTGAGCGTGTCGAAGGACGTTTCCTCGTAACAACCGATGTTGGTAAACAGCACCTCGTCGAAGTAGTCCCCCTGATAAACGGTGAAGAACAGGTCATCCACAAAACCGTCGTATACACCGTCGCGTGCTTCATAAATGTAGCGCGGCAGGTTAGCGATCTCGGTGGTCTGGTACATCAGTCCGAACAAACCGCCGATCAGCGAGTCCCCGTTCATCAGGACTTCGCGGTCTGTGCCTGTGTAAAAATCGTAAGCCGTGATGGTTTCCGGCTGGGCGTTGAGGCGATCTACCGTTTCGTAGAAGACCGTTTCGAGATTGGGGTATTGCAGATTGCAGGCGTGATCCTGCGCGCAGCCCTCGAACAATGCCCGAAAAGCGCGCGCCGTGTTAGGCAGAAATTCGCTGTCCGGGTTAGCCTGTACAGGCAGCACCGCATCCAGTACCACGCTGCGCACCACATCAGGATGATCGCGCATGACGGTGAGCGCCAGCCGCGTGCCATACGACACGCCGATCAGGTTGGCGCGTTTGTAGCCCAGTGCCAGTACCAGATCGCGCACATCCGCCGCGTTTTCAGCGGAGGTATAGGCGGCAAGATTGAATCCGCTGGCAGCGGCGTTATCCCGGCATCTGGTGAGGACTTCGTTGGACAGGCGAACCACATCTTCGAAGGGTATGTCCTGAGCGAGAATGTCATAACTGAAATCGGTGTATTCCGGGCAGTCGATGCCGCTAGAATAACCGACGCCGCGCTGGTCGAAAAAGATCACATCGCGGTTCTGCATAAAGGGCTGAAAGGTCGAGGCCATGTATTCCACACTGGCGAGGCTGTGGCCGCCGGGGCCGCCGTCGAGATAGATGATCGGGTCCGGTTCGGACTGTCCGCTGATGCTGCGCATGATGGCAACAGCCAGCCGCAGGGTGTTGGTGTCATCGGCCAGCGCCGGGTCGCGGGATTCGGGCACGGTGACATAACCGCACTGGATAGCAAAGCCGCCGGGCCGGTTAAAGGGACAGGGGGCCTGCTCAAAGGCGGGCGTGCTGTCGGACTGAGCCAGTGCCACACTGCTGAACAGGAGAATGCTGAAGAGCGCCAGAAAAAAACGTGTCATATAATGAAAACACCTGAATGCGATACACTGTCCGCATTTTAGCATTGTTTGTGATAATCTTGGGTTTAACTTAGCCAGCGCTTAACTGAAGACCTGTTACAATCGCAGAGGACACTTGAACAAGCGGAAGCCGAATGGAGTCAGCGTGGCTATCGAACGTGCCCGCACCCGCACCCGTCTGGTCAGACCCCCGCAGCGTGCGCGCCGGCTGGCGGCCCAGGTTCGCCAGGTACGGGCAGCCTGGCACGACAGCGCCGCCCTGTGGCGCGAGTTTCGCACGCCGGTGCTGCTGTTCCTGTTTGTGACGGTGGCGGGTGGTTTCATCTACGGCGAACTGTACTTTCACACCTATGGGGAATACTACGCGCTGGATGTGCGCCCGTATGTGATGCTCCAGTTGATGATTATGGAGCCGCCCAGCGATGTGCCGCCAGAATGGTTTCTGATTATCTTCTGGTATTCAATGCCGGTGATTGGCGTGTTTATTCTTGGCCTGGGTGCAGCCGATTTTCTGCGCCTGTTCTTTAACCGCAATGAGCGTCGTGATGCCTGGGGAGAAGCTGTCGCCTTGTCTTTTCGCAACCATGTGATTGTCTTCGGCGCAGGTCATGTCGGCCTGCGGGTGATTCGTGAACTGACCGCTATGGCCTACGATGTGGTCGTCATCGACAATTCGCCGGACCCCGGCGTGGATGAGGAATTGAACCGGCTGAATGTGCCGATGATTGTGGCGGATGGCCGCCTGACTGCGACGCTGGAAAAGGCGCAGCTCAAGTTTGCGCAGGCGTTTCTGGCCTGTACAGGCAACGATCATGTTAACCTGGAAGTGGTCATGAAAGCGCGCGATATGAACCCGAATGTGCGCATTGTCGTGCGCGCCTGGGACACGCAGTTCGCGCACCAGATCGAGCGATTTATGAACGTGCAGGCGGTCCTCAGTTCGTCCGATCTTTCCGCGCCGGCCTTTGCCGGGACAGCGGTAGGCATTGACATTACTCAGACTCTGCGCGTGAATAAGGTCGATTACAGTATGGTGCGGCTGAAGGTCGAAACCGGCTCTTTCATGGATGGTCAGCCAGTGGGCAAACTTCAGACGGAAAATGACATGGATATTGTGCTGTATGGTCATGGCGACGACGTGGAGGTGCAGCCGTCGCGTGACAAGATTGTCCAAACCGGCGATACGCTGGTGATCTTCGCGCAGCATGAGCGCATTCTGAGCGTGATTGCCCGCAACCGCCGCAGATCGTCGTAACTGCCCTGT
>CAZKIB010000103.1:20465-21609 GCA_964552425.1 uncultured Anaerolineaceae bacterium
ACAATCGTCGCATCCTGACGATGCGCGGCAGACTGGTTTACCTCCTGGTCGCTGTGATCGCGCTCAACGTCACTTACCCTTTTTCGGAACTGGGCGTGACACAGGCGATTATTTATGTCTGCGCCTACTGTGCGATACTGGGTTTTGGCGTTTATATCGCGGCCCTGAATCGTTTTCGGCTGGTGCTTTCCGGCGGCGCGGCACTGGTGACGATGGCGCTCACGGTGGGGTGGATACTCAACCCGGCAGTGGTGATTCTGGCGCTGTCGGCGTTCGCTGCATTGATTGTTTTTCAATCGCTGATCGCGTATATGCTGGTGGAGTTTATGTTTGTGGCGCGCCGCGTGACACGCGATGTGTTGTTTGCTGGCGTGAGTGTCTATCTGCTGATCGGTGACGTGTTTATCGCGTTGTTTATGTTTATCGAACTGCTGACCCGTGCCACGACTGGCATGGGGGCGTTCATGATGAACAGCGCCCCGGATGTGCCCATCACCTGGCAGCGTATGGTCTATTACAGTTATGTCACGCTCACCACGCTGGGCTATGGGGATATTGTCCTGGTGACGGGTTGGGCACAGGCCTTTGCCGCGCTCGAAGCGATCACCGGGGTGTTGTATATCGCGGTGCTGGTGGGGCGGCTGGTAGGGGTGTATGCGCAGGAAGTACGTTCAGAAACCGACGAGTCGATCCTGTAAACAGGGGTACAGCCCGCTTGCCATACCCCTGCGGTATCGAACCGATTATTTGCGCTTCGGGAAGCGGCTGAGGACAGTGGCGGGTTCCGGCATGGGCACGCGATCCCCCAGACCCAGTTCGTTCAGGCTTTTGGTCTGGCGCACAGTGGCAGAACCCGCGAACACGGCGATATGGGTATCGGCCTTCGCAAAGTCGTCTTTGAGGTACGCCTGCCCCAACTGATAGCCGTCGCTGTCGATGCTGCAACTGGTGACAACACCCACGACGCGGCCCCGCTCATCAATGATGGGATCGCCCTGATGCGGCGGGCGGGCGCGCTGGTTATCCAGCCGGAAGCGCACTACTTCAGCATCGCGGGTGATTTCATGGTCGATATAGGCCGCCTTCCCCACAAAGAAGGGTTTGAACAGGCGCACATAGTTGCTGAAACCGGCGTCCGCTGGAT
>CAZKIB010000103.1:21652-21861 GCA_964552425.1 uncultured Anaerolineaceae bacterium
CGGCAGACCGGCCTCGATGCGCAGGCTGTCGCGAGCCGCGAGTCCTGCCGGTGTCGCTCCGAGACTGATTAACTCGCGGAACAGGCTGGCAGCGTGGTCCGGGTGGACAAAAAGTTCATAGGCGACACGCTCCCCGGTGTAGCCGGTGCGTGAGACGATCAGATCGTAACCACCCAGACTGACGTGGGTGACGCCGGCCCAGGTCAGAC
>CAZKIB010000104.1:0-14511 GCA_964552425.1 uncultured Anaerolineaceae bacterium
ACGACATGAGCAGCCGCGACATTGAAGGCGCGAACCCGCTGTATCTGCCGCAGGCCAAAGTGTATACCGCATCGTGCGCGCTGGGGCCGGGTATTGTACTGAACGCGACCAGTGACTGGCCGGCTGCGACCATCGGGGTGAAGATCGAACGCGGCGGGGCGGTGGCGTTTGAAGGTGAAGTGTCCACCGCACGTATCAAACGCACGATCAGCGAACTGGGCATGTACCTGGGCCACAGCTACAGTTTTCCTGATGGGGTGGTGCTGCTGACCGGGACGGGGGTTGTACCGCCCTCTGATTTTACGCTGGCGGCGGGGGATGTGGTAACGATTCGGATCGAGGGGCTGGGTGAGTTGAGAAATCGAGTAAAGGTGGTATGACCGGAAACGTAAACCTGTTTGAACATGTACCATCTGGCGCAGTGCCCTTTGATGAGGTGGCCCTGCGGCTGCACCCGGCGGACAATGTGGCGGTCATCAAGCGCCCACTGCAAGCCGGGACCAGGCTGAAATATCAGACGTTCGAACTACCGGTAAAGCAGTTTATCCCGGATGGACACAAGATCGCGCTGGAGGTTATCGAACCAGGCGCGGCAGTCCGCCGGTACGGGCAGATCATCGGCTTTGCCAGCCAGTCGATTGTGCCGGGCGATCATGTTCATGTGCATAACCTGGGCGTGCAGGACTTCGCGCGCGATTATGCGTTTGGCGTGGATGTCGAACCCGTCGATTTCGTACCCGCTGGTCAGCGCCGGACGTTCATGGGCTACCAGCGCCCGGATGGACGGGTGGGCACGCGCAATTACATCGGTGTGATTTCGACGGTGAATTGTTCGGCGCACACGGTTCGCGAAATCGCGCATCATTTTACCGAAGAACGCCTGGCCGATTACCCGAACATTGACGGGGTGATCGCGCTGGCGCACCTGTCGGGCTGCGCGGTGCAGATCGGCGGGGCGGATTATATTCTGCTGCAACGCACGCTGGCGGGCATGGCGCGGCACGTCAACATCGGCGCATATATTATTGTTGGGCTGGGCTGCGAAGCGAACCAGATTGCCGATCTGGTAGCGAACTACAGCCTGAATGGCGCAAGCGGCCTGACTCCGCCGAGCCTGACGATTCAGGGTGAGGGCGGCATCCGTAAGACGGTGCAGGCCGGGATTGACGCGGTGGATGAACTGCTGCCGCTGGTGAACAGTGTAACACGCACGCCGCAGCCGGTTTCTGAACTGATGGTCGCGCTGCAATGCGGCGGCAGCGATGGCTGGTCGGGCGTGACCGCTAACCCGCTGTTAGGAATGGTTTCGGATGAAATTGTGCGGCAGGGCGGCACAGTCGTCCTCGGCGAGACACCGGAAATATATGGCGCAGAACACATGCTTACGCGGCGCGCAGCCAGCCGGGAAGTGGGCGAAAAGCTGGTTGGGATGGTGCGCTGGTGGGAAGAACATACACAGCGGCTTGGTATCGAAATCGACAACAATCCGTCACCGGGCAACAAACTGGGCGGCCTGACCACAATTTACGAAAAATCGCTCGGCGCGGTAGCGAAGGGCGGGACGACTCCGCTCACGGGTGTCTATGAATATGGTGAACCTGTGACCGCGCGCGGTTTTACGTTTATGGATTCGCCGGGGTATGATCCGGTGGCTGTGACCGGGCAGGTGGCCGGCGGCTCGAATATGGTCCTGTTCACTACCGGACGTGGATCAGCTTTTGGGTTCAAGCCCGCGCCAAGTATCAAGGTGGCGACCAACAGCACCATGTACCAGCACATGGAAGAGGATATGGATTACAACGCCGGGAAGATGCTGGAAGGCGTCAGCGCGCAGCAGGCCACTCAGGAATTGTTTGATCTGGTCGTGGCGGTGGCGTCCGGCCAGCTTTCCAAGAGCGAGGCGCAGGGTGTGGGCGAGGCGGAGTTCAACCCCTGGAATCTGGGCGGGACGCTGTGATTCTTGCGCGAATCTGATGCGCTGTTCAGACTTTCGTTAGAACGATCCGCTATCCTGTCTGGACGATGATAAGTCCGAAAGGGGCAGATGATGGTCGATAAGGTGACAAAGAGCGACGCGGAGTGGCGTTCAGAACTGGACCCGCAGCAGTACGCGGTGCTGCGACAGGCGGCGACAGAACGGCCTTTCACAGGCGAGTACGTCCACAATAAGGCCGATGGAACCTATCGGTGCGCGGGTTGCGGCAACGCTCTGTTTTCGTCCGATACGAAGTATGAAAGCGGCTCCGGCTGGCCGAGTTTCTGGAATGTGATTGAAGAGGGGCATGTCGAACTGAAGACGGATCGCAGTCATGGCATGGTGCGAACCGAAGTGCTGTGCGGAAGCTGCGGGTCACACCTGGGCCACCTGTTTGACGACGGCCCGCGTGATACTACCGGCCTGCGCTACTGCATCAACTCGTTGGCGCTGAATTTCGACCCGGAAAACCAGTAATTGAATTGTAGAGGGCGATGCACAGTCGCCCTCTTTTCATGATTATTTGCCGCCGCGCCAGAGTTCCCGCAGTTTGTGCGCGGCCATTTTGGGGCGGCGATCACGGGTGAACACGCCTTTGAAGTTCATGCTGGCGGTGCGCACCACCCCCTGCGAGGTTTTGAAATCGCACAGATTCCAGACATGCTGGCCGACCACATACGGTTTGCGTTTCATCAGTTCGATATAGGCGATCAGGAACTCGACCTGATATTCTTCGCTGAACATCTCGGACGGTTCGGCGTGCCAGCCGGGCAACGTATCTGCTCCGAATTCGGAGACGATAATGGGCTTCTGGAAGGTGGCGTAAATTGCTTCGAGTTCCGCATCCAGCGCTTTGATGCCTTCGCTGATGCGACCTGATTGCGAATACCAGCCGTTGTAGCGGTTGACGCACAGCACATCCACAAACTCGAAGGTGGGTTCCTTCGGCCCCGGAATCATCCCGATGTTGACGACTGTCACCGGGCGGGTGGGATCAAGCTGCTTTGCCAGATCGTAGAGTTCACGGAAGAATGGCCCGGCCTTGGGGTCATTATTGAACGGCTCGTTGGCGAGGCTCCACATGATGACGGAGGGGTGATTTTTGTCGCGGGCGATCAGTTCGCGGGTGTACTGGTGGCACAGTTCCCGCCGCCTTTCCAGGCCCTCTTCCACGAAATACAGGCCAACGGCGGGGGTTTCGTCAATGACCAGAAAACCGAGGCGGTCCGCCAGGTCCATCATCTGTTCGGCATAGGGATAATGGGTGGTGCGGAAGGAATTCGCGCCGGTCCACTTCATGAGTTCATAGTCTTTGACGATAACCGCCGGGACATAACCCCGCCCAGTGACGGGAAAATCCTCATGGCGGCCAAACCCTTTGAGTTGGATGGGCTGGCCGTTGAGCAAAAGCTGCGCGCCCTCCACCTGAATGGTGCGGATGCCTACCGCCAGATTGTAACGGTCTGTGACCTGTTCCCCATCTTTGAGTTCGACAGTGAGATCGTAGAGATTGGGGTCAGCGGGCGACCACAGAGCGGCATTTTCCACGCGGAAGGCCGCTTTGCCACCCGCTGCGGTTTCGGTGAGTGCAACTCCGTGCCCCCGCAGGGTTGCGCTGACGGCGGTTCCCCCGGATGTTTCGACCTGAACCTTCACCAGACCCGCCGCGCCCTCAATGCCGGTTGTGACCGTGACATCTGTAATGCTGTGCTGCGGCAGTGTGTAAAGCAGTACGGGGCGCTGGATGCCGCAGAAGGGGAAGAAGTCGAAACCGCCGGCCGGGTAGTTGCGCATCATGCCGCCGAAAGGGCTGCGCGGGTCTGGCGGGATATTGCCGGGTGGCACGCGATCCGGCGCGAGTTCGCCATCGACACGCACGACCAGTACATTGCCGGACTCGCGGATGTGTGCATTGATCTCAAATTCAAAGGGCAGATGTCCGCCTTCATGCTGGCCCAGATAAGCCCCATTCAGCCAGACATCGGCCAGGTAGTTGACCGAACCGAAGCGCACAAAGATGCGCTGCGTGCCCCAGCCCCAGGGCAGGTCAAAGCGGGTCTGATACCAGCCAATTCCCAGATAATCGCGCAGGTCGGTGAACTGATCGTTCCAACTGGCCGGTACGGCGATGGGCTGGCCGCTGGCGAAACCCTGTTCATGTTTCCCGGCGGCGTCCGGGTCGGTCTGGAAATCCCAGAAGCCGGACAGGTCGATCATCTGGCGGTACGCATTGGATTGAGGATACAGCATGGTGTTATTCCTTTGCACCTAATGTCTTTTTCATCAACACACGATCTGCCATCGGAAAACCAAGAGTCGCCTCTGCTGCCCGTATCTGTTGATGGGCCGGAGTCCATTCCTCTGGCGGTATGATCGCAAAGCCCAGTTTTTCGTAATAAGACCGGTTCCAGGGCACGTTGGCCTGTGTGGACAGCGTGACATGGGTAATGCCCTGTTCCAGAACCCAGGCACAGGCGGTATTTATCAGCGCGCGGCCAATGCCCTGCCGGCTATAGTCGGGCAGCACATCCACTTCGTCAATGTGGGCATAACCGCTGCAGGTGGAGATCACGATAAAACCCACCGGGCGCTGGTCTTCCACCGCAACCCATACATGCCCGGCCCGCAAATAGTGTTCAAAACTTTGGGCAGATGTGACATGCTGCGCGAACAAGTCGTGCAGTTCCGTCAGGCCAATATCCCGAAGTCGCAGCGCGGCCTGTGCCTCGATTTCCGGCAGATAGACCAGATCACCCGCCACGCCCGGACGTATCACAGCCATTGGTGGACAATGTTCTCCAAATGGGTCAGATAAATTTCTGCTTCTTCGTCATCTTCGGCAGGCGCCCAGGACGCGAACTGCTTGTGTGTGCGGGCGTCATAGGGTCCCTGAATAATCTCCACCACCGCCGAGGGTTCCAGCGCTACAAGGGCATGATAGGTGCGCGGGGCGATGTCCGCGATTTTCACGGGGCCGCTGGCATCGAGGATGAACACGTCCTGTACGCTGCCGGTTTCGCCAAACTGAAGCAGGGCCACCTTCCCGACAAGGATCGAGAAGAACTCTACCTTGTCGGGATTTTCATGTTTGTGCGGCGGGGTATAGGTTCCTGGCACAAGCGCATTGACCATCCGCTGCACCGGTTCCTCATGTTCATGCAGACGGTAGATCGTCCGTTTA
This sequence comes from uncultured Anaerolineaceae bacterium, assembly GCA_964552425.1. Taxonomy (GTDB): domain Bacteria; phylum Chloroflexota; class Anaerolineae; order Aggregatilineales; family Phototrophicaceae. Next base: position 5,157 of record CAZKIB010000104.1, read on the forward strand.
CGGGGTGATTCCACCGCCTGCGCGATCAAATCCGCGATCATGGCATCCGTGATCGTGCGGATCATCAGACCCCCGCGTAGGCGCTGAAGCCGCCGTCCACCGGGATGATTGTGCCGGTGACGAATTTCGCGCCGTCCGACACCAGCCACAGCAGCGTGCCGACCAATTCGTCCGGCTCACCAAAGCGGCCCATCGGCGTGTTGTTGACGATCTGCTGGCCGCGCGGCGTAAACGAGCCATCCTCATTGGTGACGATGCGCAGGTTCTGGGTGGTGATAAAGAAACCGGGTGCGATGGCATTCACGCGGATTTTCGGGCTGTATTCTTTGGCGAAGTAGATCGACATCCACTGGGTGAAGTTGTTGATGGCCGCTTTCGCGGCGGCATAGGCCACCACGCGGGTGAGGGGACGATCTGCCGCCATCGAAGAGACGTTGATAATCACGCCTTCACCTTTTTCGGCCATTGGCTTCGCAAAGATTTGCGAGGGCAGCAGTGACCCGACAAAGTTCAGATCAAACACCCAGCGCAGCGCTTCTTCCGGCAGATCAAAAAAGCTGCGGGAATTATCGGGCGCGGTCATGGCGTCGGGCTTGTTGCCGCCAGCGCAGTTGAGCAGAATATCGATTGTGCCAAACTCGGCCATGATCTGCTCATAGGCGGCTTGCAGCGCACTTTTATCCAGCACGTCGGCTGCAACCGCGATGGCTTTGCCGCCCTCGGCTGTGATCGCATCGACGGTTTTATGGGCTTTTTCGAGCGTGGTTCCCATGACCACAACAGATGCTCCGGCACGGGCCAGCCCCTGACAGAAGGCTGCGCCAAGCACGCCGCTGCCGCCGGTGACGACGGCCACTTTGCCGGTGAGATCAATGGTATAGGGCATGAGGGTTCTCTCCGTAGGTTAGTTCTGAAACGGCGCGATGTGGCGGTCAAAATGTTTCTTGACGACAGTGTCGTAGCTGTCCGCATGGGCGTACAGCACGTCGTAAATCGGCTTGCGATAATCGGCCAGCACCGAACCAAAGGTGACATGCAGCACCTGGCGGGCGTCGAAATTCTCAAAGAGATTGGGTAATTCGGCGTCGGGGGGGTTGGCAGGGACTTTGGCGACTTCCGCCGAGACATGATACGAGGCGCGATCAATCGGGTAGCGTTCGATAGCGAAATCCAGAATTTCGCGGAAGAGCGGGACATTGTGCATGGCAATGACGCGCAGGGCTTCCAGCCAGCTTGTCCCGGCGGTCTTGAGGTGGACATACTGCCCGGTGTATTTGTAGATGATCGGGTAGATGCTGAACTTGTCTGACCCGGTGTGGATGCTGAGTTTGTACGGCCCCAGTTCGCGGGCGATTTTCGCGTGGGCGGCGAAGTCCTTCTCGAAGACACCGAGGTCGCCGATGTAGTCCACGCCTTTTTCAAAGCTGCCGATGAAACGCGGCGCAAGCCCCTGATATTTTACGCCGAGGCGGTTGAGTTCCGAAGCGATGAAGTAGTGTTCCGCCGGGCTGGTGGGGGTATCGGTTTCATCCACTGAGACTTCGAGGTCATACGGCTGGCCGTTGAAGTGCGAGTCGATGTGGCGGGCCAGCCGGGCGACGTGGGCGATGGCGCGGCTGTATTTGCCCGTCGCCCGCAGCAGCCCTTCTTCGGTGATTTCGCCACCGGGGGTGCTGCCGATGTAGGCCTTTTTCAGATCAGCAGCGCTGGTTTGCAGTTCGTCCCAGGGCAGCGAATCAAACTTCTGCTGAAGCGCGGCCGTGTTGTCAGTGTGGGCCGCGTTGTCGACATATTCATTGGGGTCCAGCGTGAAGCCGACAAACCCGGCGGCGATGCAGTCATCAATCGCCCCGGTGTTTTTCAGATGGTCGGCGTCGCTGCCGAAACCACTCTGGTAGTTCATTTGCAGCACGCCCCAGGTGGCGTCGTCCATGACGTTCTGCGGGGTGCGGTTGGAACGTTCCATTTCGCGGATGGACTGCTGCGCAAAGACCGGGAACATATCTGTGCCTTTTACCGCCAGAATGTGCCCAGGCGTCGCCAGCCCCAATCTGTCCCCGCAGCCGATGGACTTTCTCAGGCCGACAGTCGTGGGCGCAGTCCAGGGTAAAACCTGTCGCAGCGCCGCCGCGTTTTGTGCGTCAAGCGGGCAAATCCAGTCAGCGCCCTGTTGTTCGCCATGAAAGCCGGCTGGCAGATCACCGGAGATTTTGAGGTGTCTGCCGTCCTGTGTGGTAATGACTTCAAAAGTAGGGGTCATGAATATCGTTCTCCAAAAATTATCGCCAGTTTCACCAATACACCCTATAATACCCCGCAGACTCGCATTTGCCAGACCACGACAAACCATGAGGGAGTCATGTCCAGACCGAATATCCTGCTCATTACGAGTGACCAACAGCACTGGAACACGCTCGGCTGTCTGAACCCGGAAATCCAGACCCCGAACCTGGACCGGCTGGCACGCGAGGGCACACTTTTCCAGCGTGCTTACTGCCCGAATCCTACCTGCACCCCAACCCGCTCTTCAATGATTACCGGCAAGTACCCCAGCCAGCACGGCGCGTTTTCACTGGGGATGAAGCTGCCGGAACATGAACCGACGGTTGGCGATATTTTCCAGAGGGCCGGGTATCGCACATCGCTGGTAGGCAAGGCGCACTTCCAGCAGTTGACCAGCACCGAAGCATTTCCCTCGCTGGAATCCTACCCCATCATGCAGGACCTGGAATTCTGGCGTGGTTTCCACGGCCCGTTTTATGGCTTCGATCATGTGGAACTGGCGCGTAACCACACCGACGAGGCGCACGTCGGCCAGCACTATGCTATCTGGATGGAGGAAAACGGCCTGACCAACTGGCGCGATTTTTATCAGCCGCCGACGGGCAATAACCCCAACCAGAAGCGTAAATGGCTGATCCCTGAAAAGTATCATTACAACGCCTGGATTGCCGAACGCACCAACGCCTTATTGGAACAGTATCAGCAGGACGGTGAAAATTTCCTGCTGTGGGCCAGCTTCTTTGATCCGCATCCCCCGTATCTCGTGCCGGAACCCTGGGACACGCTGTACGACCCGGCGCAGGTGACAGTTCCGCAGGTGACACCGGGCGAACATGCGCGCAGCCCGCTTCCCTTGCAGATGACACAAATGCCTGACCCGGATTATTCCCCCTGGTTTGAACCGGGCGGCAGCGGAATGCACGGCTTTCATTCCCACCGGCATGACCGTGATGAACTCGCGAAGGACATCGCCTGTTACTACGGCATGATTAGCTGCATGGACAAATATATCGGCCAGATTCTGGACAAACTGGATGCGTTGGGTCTTGCGGAAAATACGCTGGTAGTGTTCAGCACCGATCATGGACATTTCTTTGGGCAGCACGGGCTGATCGCCAAAGGGCCGTTCCACTATGAGGATGTGATTCGTGTGCCCTTTCTGGTGCGCTGGCCCGGTAAGGTTCCGGCAGGCAAAGAGTCGCACGCACTGCAAACGCTGGTGGACCTGCCGCAGTCGTTTCTGAGCGTCTGTGGGCTGGACAGCCCGGCGGATATGACTGGCGTGGATCAGGCCCCGGTGTGGTTCGGGCAGGCGGAAACGGCCCGCGATCATATCCTGGTGGAACATCATCACCAGCCCACGACTATTCATACACGAACTTATGTGGGCGAGCGCTATAAGGTGACGGTCAACTGCCTGCGGCCTTATGGCGAGCTGTTTGACCTGCAAGCGGACCCCGGTGAAATTCACAATTTATGGGATGATCCGAATTACGCTGACCTGAAAGCCGAGTTAATCTGGAAACTGCTGCTGGCAGAGATGGCGCGGGAGGAAATGCTGACACCGGAAAGCGCGCACTGGCCCAACAAGTCCGCCGCGATGTACACCAAAACGTTCACCAATGGCAGTTGGACCCTCACCGTTGACCCGGCCAACGGAGTCTATGCGCTGCATGATGTCGGCCAGTATTCGACGCGCCGGACGGTTAATCTGTGGGATGACCCGGCCTGCCGAAAAATCCGCCACCAGATGGTGCTGGGTTTGCAGTTTGCGCGCATGGCCGCCGAACCGATGTGGATGCCGCGTGTGGCCGGGGCTTAGTAATCGACAGGAGGGGCGCATCACTGCACCCCTCGCAGGTGAATTCAGCGGATTTCCGGGCGGAGAATGCCGGACAGAAGCTGCTCATAGATCTGCTGGCCGACAAAGCTGGTCAGAACCTGCCCAAGCGGGGCCTCAATATCTGCCGGGAGGGTGATCTCAACGGTGGATACGAAGTGACCGCGCTGCCAGTACATGCGGGCGGTGCGCACGTCAATGTCGCAGGCTGTGCCGGTGGAGGTATAAAAAGTCAGGCCGGTGATTTCGTCCTGGTTAGTTTCGAGACCCTGCGCGATGGTCAGTTCGGACAGCGCGGGGTCCGCCAGTGCGGCGGCGGCATCGTCGGCTGTCGGGTAGGAATCGAGTGTGTAACCGACGGATGTGAAGGCCACGTTTTGCAGATCGCAGGCCGTATTGAGAATGAGATTAGCAGCCCGGTACTCGTGATTGTGGCTTTCGAAATAGGCGGCGTAGCCTTCGCCCAGACCTTCCGGCGCGCTGGCGATCACTTCCTCAGTGGTGAAGATACCGCTGGCGGCTTCATCCGCTGCCAGAAGTTCGGGCGGCAGCATTTCGGTAATGCCGGCAAACGCGGCGCTGACATCGTCCTGGGTGGCCGGGGCGGGGGCTTCATAGGTCGTGGTCACTTCCGCCGGGTCCGTAACAATCACGACGGTGTTGAGCGCTGTGCCGGGTTCGGTGGCAGTGGCGGGGTCGCGCAGTTCAATGCCCTCGACATTTTCCTGACCTTCCAGCACCTCACCGAAGATGGTGTGCATGTAATTCAGGTGTGGGGTGGGCACGGTGGTGATGAAAAACTGTGAGCCGTTGGTGGCCGGACCCGCGTTCGCCATCGCCAGCCAGCCGGGTGTGTCGAAGTGCAGGAAGCCAACGAACTCGTCTTCAAACTGGTAGCCGGGGCCGCCGGTTCCGGTTCCTTCCGGGTCGCCCCCCTGGACCATAAAGTCCGCGATGACGCGGTGGAACATCGTGCCGTTGTAATAACCCTGTCCGGCCAGGAAGACAAAATTATTCACCGTGACAGGGGCATAGGCTTCCAGCAGGTCAATATAGACCGGGCCAGCGCCTGTGCAGAACACGGCGCGATAATCCACACCCGGTTCGAGAACCTGTTCGGCGGCTTCAAACGTCCGGTTTTCGGGTGCGGCGGGGGTGCCGGCAGCTTCGCAGATTTCGGTGGGTGTGCGGGCGTCCTGCGCAGCAATAAGCCCCGGAAAGAGCAGGACACTCAGCGCGATGAAAAGCCCTAAAGTTACACGCTGCATTCAAAACTCCTTGTCCATGTGCAAACGGAGCCACCATTTTAGCGGCAGATTGACCGCAGCGATACCGACTCTCACAGAACATTTCAAATTGGTGCGCTGGAGTCTGGCGGGTGTCTGGCAGCAGCGTTAAACTGAGAAAAACGTGATGAGGAGAAAGCTTATGTCCGGTAATACACCTGCCCCCGACGTGCGCGGTGTTGAAGTCATTGATGTGGAAGCGCCGCCAGAGGGTCTTTATGAATACAGCCTTGTGATTCAGGAGGGTGTCCAGGGGTTGGATGCGGTCACTGACGACCATATCAATCAATTTCGCGAACAGGGGTATCTGGTCATTCACGACGCCTTTGATGCGGTGGAAGTCGAGTCCGCTCTGGCCGGGCTGGTTGATCTGATCGCTGGAAAATATGCGGACTTCAAAGGGATTATGTTCGAGTCCAAAGCGCGGGACCGGCTGGACAGCCTGCTGCCAGAGGAGCGTCAGGACTATGTGCGCAAGATCGCCTGGTTTGTGGAGTATGAGCCGCGTCTGAAGGCGCTTTCGCACCACCCCAGGCTGCTGAATGTGCTGGCGCGCATCATCGGCGAGGAACCGGGGCTGTTTCAGGATATGGGGCTGATAAAGCCGCCGCTGATCGGGCGAGAGAAACCCTGGCATCAGGACTTTGCCTATTTTAATCTGCCGATGGGCACGCAGGTGGTGGGGGTCTGGGTGGCGCTGGACGAGGCGCTGATCGAAAATGGCTGTATGCACGTGATCCCCGGCAGCCACCGTGAAGGGCCAGTGGTTCACTTCCAGCGGCGCGACTGGCAGATCTGTGATACCGATGTGCAGGTGGCGCGCAGCGTGGCGATCCCGCTCAAACCCGGCGGCATCCTGCTGTTCGACGGTTTGCTGCATCATGGCACACCGCCCAGTCAGTCGACCAGACGGCGGCGCGCGGTGCAGTATCACTACAAACCAGCCAGTGTCGCGCAGTTTGGTGACAGCACCGAACGCCTGAAGATTTTTGGCCCTGAAGGCAAGGATGTGTACTGCTAAACAAACAGCCGAAAGTTTTTAGTCCATAGTCGATAGTCAAAGGACAAAATCTGCTGTGTCCCAACCGGAAATAGCTTGTCATGGCTTTGGGCTAAAGACCAGAGACTATCGACTATTGGCTTAGGTCAGCGTTTCGGCGATCAGCAAAACAACGGTAAATGGTTTCGGCGTGGAGTGCATTCCCGAAGCATTGTTTTCAGAAAGGTGTTTCCATGCGTGCAGCGCGTTTGTATGGCCCACAGGATATTCGGGTGGACGATGTGCCGGAGCCTGCGCAGCCGGGGCCGGGGCAGATTCTCATCAAGGTTACAGCAGTAGGCATTTGTGGGTCAGACCTGCATACCTATCAGGACGCGCGCATTGGTGACACCGTCGTGCAGGAGCCGCTGGTGCTGGGGCACGAATTTGGTGGGGATGTGCTGGCGGTAGGGCCGGATGCGTTTGATGGGCATGATGACCCGCTGAGGCCCGGCCAGCGCGTGGCGGTGGACCCGGCGCAGCCCTGCAATCGCTGCGAGATGTGCGAGGCAGGGCATCCCAATCTGTGCCGCCGGCTGCATTTCTGCGGTCTGTGGCCGGACGATGGCGCGCTGCAAGAACGGATGATTGTCCGCGCGAGGGATTGTTTCCCAGTGCCGGATTCGATTACGAATGCCGGAATCGCGCTGCTGGAACCGCTGGGCGTGGCGCTGCACGCGGTGGACCTGGGCAAGCTGAAACTGGCGCGCAGCGTGGTCGTGCTGGGATGCGGGCCGATTGGTTTGCTGATTATGAAGCTGGCACGGCTTTCTGGCACAGACCCGATTTATGCCTTTGACTGCTTCCCCTGGCGGGTGGAGAAGGCCAAAGCCTGGGGCGCGACAGACGCCTGGACGCTGGACAGCGGCGACCCGGTGGCGCGCATCAGGGAAGTGACCAGCGGGCGCGGGGCGGATGTGGTGTTTGAAGCGGCCTGGGCGGATCATTCGATTGCGCAGGCGGCGGAGATGGCGCGGTTGGGCGGGCGTGTGGTGCTGGTAGGCATCCCCGGCGACGATCATCTGGAAATGAAACATTCCACTGCGCGGCGCAAAGGGCTGACGATCATGATGTCCCGGCGGATGAAGCACACCTACCCGCGCGCTATCCACATGGCCGAAAGGGGCATGGTGGACCTGGATGATCTGATCTCGCACCGCTTCCCGCTCAACGAGACTCCGCAGGCGTTTGCCCGGAACTTTGCTTATGAAGAAGGGGTCCACAAGATTGTGATTGATGTGTAGTGTTTGCGATAAAAACTACGGCGCGCCACAATTCGACGTGGCGCGTTTTTATTTGCGAAGGAAGGTTCAAGATGCCCTTTTTTGATATGCCCCTTGACCAACTGGTCAGCTACAAACCGGAGCGCACCGAGCCAGAGGATTTCGACACCTTCTGGCAGAATACACTGAGTGAGACCCGGCAGCATCCGCTCAACGCCCATTTTGACCGGGTGGACTATGGACTCAGGCTGGTTGACGTTTACGATGTGACCTTTTCAGGTTATGCCCGCCAGCGCGTGAAAGGCTGGTTTTTGCTGCCGAAAGAACGGCGCGGGCCGCTGCCCTGTGTGGTGGAATATATCGGCTACGGGGGCGGGCGCGGGTTTGGCTACGAACATACCCTGTGGCCGTGCATGGGTTACGCTTATTTTCTGATGGACACACGCGGGCAGGGCAGCGCGTGGCGGCGCGGGGATACCCCGGATATTGCGATAGATGGGGCGAACCCTTCCTTCCCCGGCTTCATGACGCAGGGCATCATGGACCCGCGCACGTATTATTATCGGCGCGTGTTTACCGATGCAGTGCGCGCCATTGAAACCATCTGGAGCCACGAGGCGGTGGACTCGAAGCGGGTAGCACTGACCGGGGGCAGTCAGGGCGGAGGAATCACCATCGCGGCGGCGGCGCTGCATGATGGGCCGCAGATCATTATGCCGGATGTGCCCTTTCTGTGTCACTACCGGCGCGCCACCACTATCACAGATCGCGCCCCCTATTCGGAAATCGCCAATTTTCTCAAGACGCACCGGGAGAAAATTGATACGGTGTACCGCACCCTGAGTTATTTTGACGGTGTGAACTTCGCAGCCCGCATCTCGGCCCGCGCGTTGTTTTCTGTTGGGCTGATGGATTTGACCTGCCCACCTTCAACGGTGTATGCTGCATTTAATCACCTGCGGGGGCAGAAGGAGATGCGTGTCTACGAGTTTAACGACCATGAGGGCGGCGGGAATTATCACACGCTGGAGAAGATGCGCTATCTGCAAGCGCTGTGGGGGTGAGAACAGAAACAGAGCAGCGTGAGCGGAAATGACCGCGCATGTAACCCCCTCATCCACAACCCTTCTCCCTCGAATTCGGGGGAGAAGGGAGCAAAAAGTCCACCTCTGCGGTGAGCCAGCAGCCATTTTAATCAAATTTGTAGGCGGTTTTGGCTAACCCATAAGCCAGATCGCGGGTCATGGCTTCGGCGTCTTCCAGGTCAATGATGCCGCGTACATGCAGCCCGGCTACCCAGTTGGCGGCTGCCCGACGCCAGACATCATGCCGCGCCGGGATGGATGTAAAGGCGCGGGTATCGTCATTGAACCCGGCGGTGTTATAGATGCCGGCAGTTTCCATGACCTTGTCAAAGAAGTAAGCCATGCCGTTGAGGCTGTCGAAAAACCACCAGGGCGGGCCGAGTTTCACCGCCGGATAGTGCCCGGCGAGCGGCGCGAGTTCACGCCCATACGTCGTTTCGTCCAGCGTGAACAGAATCAGCGCAAAACGGGGATCACTGCCATACCTGCTCAACAGCGGCAGCAGGTTGCGGGTGAACTCGGTCTGAACCGGGATGTCCGCGCCTTTGTCCAGGCCGAATTTTTCAAAGACCGGGCGGTTATGGTTGCGGAACGAACCA
>CAZKIB010000104.1:14635-17452 GCA_964552425.1 uncultured Anaerolineaceae bacterium
TCCTGATCGGACAGGTCTTCCGTGTAGGGTGTCAGCGCCGCGTGATCTGTCGCCTGTGCCCCCATTGACTTGAAGAACGCGCGGCGGTTTTCGAGCGCTTCGATAAACGTCTTGTAGCTGATAATCTCTTGGCCGACCCGTTCGCCAAGCGCCCGAATGTGGTTGTGCCAGCCGGCGGAATCAATGTTAATCACCGCGTCAGGGCGGAAGGTCGGCAGGATGCGGCCTGACCAGCCTGATTTCTGGATGGCCTGATGATGTTCCAGCGGGTCGGTGGCTGCATCGGTGGTGGTCAGGACTTCGATGTTGAACTGCTCAAAGAGCGCGCGCGGGCGAAATTCCGGTTTGGCAAGCTGTTCGGCGATCTGGTCATAAATGGCCTGCGCGCTTTCGCCAGTGAGTTTTTCGCGGACCCCAAAGACTTTTTGAAAGGAATAATTTAACCAGATGCCGGTAGGTGTGCCCCGGAACAGGTAAAAATGATCGGCGAAAATCTGCCAGATTTTGCGATGGTCCTGCTCTATCGGGCCGCCATCGGCACGCGGTACGCCCAGGTCTTCCAGCGCGAAACCCTGTGCGTAGAGCATCCTGAAAATGTAGTGGTCAGGGATGATGAACAGTTCTGTTGGGGTTCCAAACTGATAGTTCGGATCGCTGAACAGACGTGGATCGACATGCCCGTGCGGGCACACCAGCGGCAAATCCCTGACCTGATTGTAAAGTTCCAGCGCAGTGGTTTTATTGGCCGGGTCGAAATAGCGATCTTCTGGCAGATAAATTGCGGACATGAAATACCTCCTGATCTGGTGAATAAAAACATTGTGATTAATGATACTGTGCAAATCCGTACATTTCCCACCATCGTCCCAATTCATATCTGGTAAGCTTGCAGGCAATTGGTTCAATTGGTGCTAAACTAGGGTGGATTTTGTGCATGAACAGACTTAAGGGTAGAGACCATTATGTACACACTGGGCATTGATTACGGAACTGAATCCGGGCGGGCGGTTCTGGTTGATGTGCGCGATGGCCGCGAGGTGGCGACTGCCGTTCACGCTTATGGGAATGGGGTCATTGATGAACGTCTGCCGGACGGTGGACGCGCACTGCCGCCGGACTGGGCGCTGCAAGACCCGCTGGATTATATTGAGGTGGTCCGGCACACTGTCCCGGCAGTGCTGCACCAGAGCGGCGTTGATCCCGCCGAAATTGTCGGGGTGGGCATTGATTTCACCGCCTGTACCATGCTGCCGACCAAAGCAGATGGCACACCGCTGTGTGTGCTGCCGGAATGGCGCGATAACCCGCACGCCTGGGTCAAACTGTGGAAACACCATGCCGCGCAGCCGCAGGCCGACCAGATCAACGAAGTTGCCCGCCAGCGCGGGGAGTCGTGGCTGCCAAAGTATGGCGGCAAAATTTCGTCGGAGTGGTTCTTCAGCAAGGCGCTGCAAATTCTGAAGGAAGCGCCCGATGTGTATGACGCGGCGGACCGGCTGCTGGAAGCGGCAGACTGGATCGTCTGGCAGTTATGCGGTGTGGAGACTCGTAACGCCTGTACGGCTGGATATAAGGCGATGGTGCAGGGCGACCAGTTCCCCCCGCGAGAGTATTTCGCCGCGCTGGACCCACGTTTTGCTGATGTGGTGGACGAAAAAATGAGCCGTGACTTTGCGCCGCTGGGTGGCAAGGCGGGCGGCCTGGCGAACATTGCCGGGCAGTCGGTGGGGGCGGTGGCCAAGCAGATGGCGGAATGGACGGGCCTCAAAGAGGGCACGGCGGTGGCAGTTGCCAATGTGGACGCGCATGTCACGGTCCCGGCGGTGAAGGTGACACGCCCTGGCAGCATGGTCATTATCATGGGTACGTCCAACTGTCATATGCTGGTGGGCGAAACAGATCAGACCGTTGAGGGGATGTGCGGTGTGGTCAAAGGTGGTATTCTGCCGGGGTACTTTGGATTTGAAGCCGGGCAGAGCGGCGTGGGGGATATTTTTGCCTGGTTCGTGAATCACGCCGTCCCGCCGGAATATCACGAAGCGGCGGAAAAGCTGGGGATGGATTTGCACCAGTATCTCGAACATGAAGCTGCCAGACAGAAACCGGGCGAACATGGGCTGGTCGCACTCGACTGGTGGAACGGCAACCGCTCCACGCTGGTGGATGCTGACCTGACCGGTCTGCTGGTGGGGATGACGCTCGGTACACGCGCGCCGGATATTTACCGCGCTTTGATTGAATCCACCGCTTATGGGACGCGGGAAATTGTCGAATCGTTTGAGCGTAAGGGTGTCCCGGTCCATGAAATCGTCGCGGCGGGCGGCCTGCCAGAGAAGAACCCGATGCTGCGGCAAATCTACGCGGATGTAACCGGCAAACCGATGAAATTGGCGGGTTCCAGCCAGTCACCAGCGCTGGGGTCGGCCATGCACGCGGCAGTCGCAGCCGGGGTGTACGCCGATATCGAAGCGGCGGCTGAGAAAATGGGTAAACTGAAAGACGAAGTGGTGCAGCCCATCGCCGAAAATCAGACCATCTACAACCAGCTCTATGCTGAATACAAGACCCTTTATGATTACTTCGGGCGCGGCGCGAACGATGTGATGAAGCGTCTGAAGAAGATCAAACTGGAAGCGCGTGGGGAGGCATAACGAATTATGATGCTGGAAGCGCTGCGCAGGGAGGTGTGCGCGCTGCACGCCGAACTGCCGAAAAATCATCTGGTCGCATGGACAAGCGGCAATGTGAGCGCCCGTGACCCTGAAACCGGGCTGGTGGTCATTAAGGCGAGCAGGATCAAGTTTCAGGATTTGACAC
>CAZKIB010000104.1:17478-19102 GCA_964552425.1 uncultured Anaerolineaceae bacterium
ATTGTCGATCTGGATGGCAGGATGGTCGAAGGAGATTACAAGGCGTCGTCGGATACTGCTTCGCACTGCTACATTTACCGCCAGCGGCCCGATGTCAACGGCGTGGTACATACCCATTCGCGTTACGCCACTGCGTTCGCGGTGCTGGGCCGTGAGATTCCCTGTGTCACGACGGCGATGGCGGATGAATTCGGCGGGCCGATCCCCTGCGGCGGGTTCGCGCTTATCGGCGGTGAGGATCGGCCAGCGGGTGGTGGAAGCGCTGAAGGACTCACGCAGCCCGTCGTGCATTCTGCAAAGTCATGGTGTGTTTGCGACTGGCCCGACAGTCGAAAAGGCGGTGCAGGCAGCGGTGATGACCGAGGACAACGCGGCGATTGTCTGGACGGCGCTGCAAATGGGGACGCCGCTGGTGATTGCCGAAGAAGACATCACCCGGCTGAACTATCGCTATCAGAATGTTTATGGACAATAAGCCGTTGGATGAAGTCGGGCAATATAATATCGAGCGCTGGAACAAACTGGTGGAAGCCAACGCGCTGTTCACGCGCCCGCTGCTGAATCTCGATGTCGAGTCGGCGCGGCAGCGGATCGACCCGGATGGAATGCTCGGTGATGTGAGCGGGAAAGACGTGCTGCTGCTGGCCGGGGGCGGCGGTCAGCAGTCGATGGCCTTTGCGCTGCTTGGTGCGCGTGTTACGGTGGTGGATATATCCGACAAACAGTTGGAACGTGACCAGCAGGCGGCGGCGCATTATGGCGTGCAGGTGAAGACCATTCAGGCGGATATGCGTGATCTGTCGGCGCTGGATGCGGGTGCGTTTGATCTGGTTTATCATCCGTACTCGCTGAACTTCGTGCCGGATGCCCGCGAGGTATTTGCGCAGGTGGCCCGTGTCATGCGCCCCGGCGGGATGTATTATTTCATGAGTGCGAACCCGTTCGCCAGCGGGTTGACGGAACGCAGTTGGGGTGGCGAAGGCTATCTGCTGAAGGAACCCTATCAGCAGGGCCAGAAAATCGTCTACACTGATTCGGACTGGGTGTATGACCGTTCGAAGTACCCGGATGCCCGCCCTGTTCAGGGGCCACAGGAATTCCGGCAGACCCTCAGTACGCTGCTGAACGGGCTGGTGGAACAGCGCTTTTTGCTGCTGCGCGTGAAGGAAATTATGGCGGATGCGGTGGATTCGAGTGCTGAGCCGGGGACATGGGATCATTTTACAGCGATAGTCCCGCCCTGGCTGGCGTTCTGGACGCAATATCGACCTGATGTATGGAGCGAATAAGCTCAACCTGAAAGGATTAAAAAATCCATTATGGCACTTAAAATTGCGATGATTGGAGCCGGTTCTATCGGCTTCACCCGGCGGCTGATGCACGATATTCTGACTGTGCCGGAGCTGCAAGATACGACCTTCGCGTTTATGGATATTTCCGAGCGCAATCTCAGCATGGTGACACAGCTTGCCGAGCGCGATCTGGAACACAATGAACTGCCTGCCAGAGTGCTTTCGACCACCCGCCAGCGTGAGGCGATTGAAGGCGCGGATTATGTGATCTGCATGATCCGGCAGGGCGGGCTGGATGCGTTCGCCCTGGACATCGACATTCCCTTGAAATA
>CAZKIB010000104.1:19112-21484 GCA_964552425.1 uncultured Anaerolineaceae bacterium
CGGCATCGACCAGTGCGTGGGGGATACGATCTGCGCAGGCGGCATCATGTACGCGCAGCGCACGATCCCGGTGCTGCTGGACATCTGCAAGGATATTCGGGAAGTCGCCCAGCCGGACGCACTCTTTCTGAATTATTCCAATCCGATGGCGATGAACACCTGGGCCTGCAACCAGTACGGCGGCGTGAAAACTATCGGGCTGTGTCATGGCGTGCAGGGCGCTCACTGGCAGATTGTGCGCTGCATCGAACTGTGGGCCAAAAATGAGGGCCTGCTCGGTGCGGATGAGTCGCTGCACCGCCGGGATGTGGATGTGATCGCGGCGGGGATCAATCATCAGACGTGGTTTGTCAAAGTGCAGTGGCGCGGGATGGATATGCTGCCGCGCCTGCTGGAATTGTTCGAGGCGCATCCGCAGTACCGCGAGACCGAAAAAGTCCGCATTGATGTGCTGCGGCGCTTCGGGTATTACAGCACCGAGAGCAACGGCCACCTGAGTGAATACCTGCCCTGGTATCGCAAGCGCGTGGACGAAATTCCGCAGTGGATTGACCTGTCAAGCTGGATCAATGGCGAAACCGGCGGCTATCTGCGCGTGTGTACCGAGGGGCGCAACTGGTTCGAGACCGATTTTCCGAACTGGATGAAGGAAGAACCCCCAGCGATCAGCGCACAGCGGCGCAGCGAGGAACATGGCTCGTATATCATCGAGGCGCTGGAAACCGGGCGGACCTATCGCGGGCATTTTAATGTCGTCAACAAGGGGCACATTACCAACCTGCCGGATGGCTGTGTGATCGAGATTCCGGGTTATGTCGACAAGAACGGGATCAACATGCCAGTCGTGGGTGATCTGCCGATGGCCTGCGCAGCGACCTGTTCCGCCAGTGTGCGCGTGCAGCAGATGGGTATGGAAGCGGCGGTACATGGCGATGTAACGCTGCTTAAACAGGCCATGCTGCATGACCCGCTGGTGGGCGCGGTCTGCAACCCGGAAGAAGTCTGGCAGATGACGGACGAGATGCTGGTGGCGCAGTCACCCTGGCTGCCGAACTACGCTCACGAAGTGGGCAGCGCGCGTGCGCGGCTGGCGGCGCATGAGACGAATGGCACGCGGGTGAAACTGCGCGAGACGCGCGGGGCGGCCCGTTTGCAGATTAAGTCGGTGGAAGAGATGGCAAAGGACAAAGCGGAAGCGCGCGCCAATGCCAGCGCGGCGGACAAAGGCAAGATGACCAAAGCCTCGGCGCACTGAGTTTTTACAGATACCGCAGGGCGGCGTACAGGTCGCCCTGTTTGTCAGAACATACCCGGAGATTATTTCATTTAAGGAGACTGCATCATGGCTTTAGCGTATCCCCAACCTCATGCCGCCGCGACCCTGAATGCCCGCCCGGTGACACTGGCGGTGATTGTCGGCAATCGCGGGTTTTTCCCGGCGCATCTGGCATTGAGCGGGCGCAACACGATTCTGGAAGTGCTGGACAGGGCCGGCATCCAGGCAGTGATTACACCCGAAAACGAAACCAATGTCGGCGCGATTGAGTCGCTGGCCGAAGCGCGGGCGTGTGCTGATCTGTTCCGCGAACATCGCAATGAGATTGACGGTGTGCTGGTGACGCTGCCAAACTTTGGCGATGAACGGGCGATTGCCAATACGCTGCGCTGGGCAGACCTGGACGTGCCGGTGCTGATTCACGCCTTCCCCGACGACGCGACGCGCATGAGCATCGCGGACCGGCGCGACAGTTTTTGCGGCAAGATGAGCGCCTGCAACAACCTGCGGCAGTACGGCATCAAGTACACTATCACCAGCAACCATACGATGGACCCCAACAGCCCGGCGTTTATGGCCGATTTACAGCAGTTCGCCGCCATCTGCCGGGTGGTGCGCGGCATGAAAACCGCCCGTCTCGGCATGATGGGCGCGCGCCCGGAAGCTTTCAAAACGGTGCGCTTCAGCGAAAAACTGCTCGATCAGGCCGGCATCAGCGTGGAGACACTCGACCTTTCCGAGGTGTTTGGGCGTATTGAGCGGCTGGCGGATGATGACGCGATGGTTCAGAGTAAACTGGCCTCCATTCGGGATTATGCCCGTACCGCCAGTGTGCCGCAGTTGTCGCTGATGCGCATGGCGAAATTCGGCGTCGTGCTGGACGGCTGGATGGCCGATAACCTGCTGGATGCCACCGCTATTCAGTGCTGGACCTCGATGGAAGAATATTTCGGTGTGGTGCCCTGTACACTCATGAGCATGAGCAGCAACAAGCTCAATCCGTCCGCCTGCGAAACGGACATTGTCGGCGCGCTGGCGATGCTGGCGATGCAGTTGGCTTCTGGCCGGCCGAGCGCGCTGGTGGACTGGAACAACA
>CAZKIB010000105.1:0-3755 GCA_964552425.1 uncultured Anaerolineaceae bacterium
AGCTATATTGGGGTGGGGGCATCTTGTCCTCTTCCCTTATTCTGAATGTTATCTATTGATATTTCCCGGTCAGACCAGACAGAATCGAGACCACAGTTGAAACACTTTGCGCGCATCATCTTCGCGGCGACCCTCGCCCGGCTGGTCATCAACATCACCCGGCGCTTTGCCTACCCGTTTATCCCGACCATCGCGCAGCGGCTGGCTGTGCCGGTGACGAGCGTGCAGACCGCGCTGGCGGTGTCCTGGGGCGTGGGCATCCTCAGCCCGGTATTCGGCGTCCTGTCGGAGCGTTTTGGCCGCAAGCCGGTCATGATCGGCGCGCTGGCGTTTATGGCGCTGGTGAGCCTGTTGGGCGTGCTGGTGCCGGCCTTCTGGATTTTCGCGGTGGTCGTGGTGGTCTACGGCATCTGCAAAATGATCTTCGACCCGGCGCTGCAAGCCTATATCGGGGATCGCATCCCCTTTACGCAGCGGGCGCGCGCCTGGGGAATCATCGAATTAAGCTGGTCCGGTTCACTCTTTATCGCCGCGCCGCTGACTGGCTTTGTGCTGGAACGGGCCGGTTTGCAGCCCGTGTTCGCCGGGATACTGGTCCTCATCTGCCTGAGCATCGCGCTCGTCTGGTGGCTCATCCCCGGTGATCAGCCCGAACAGGTGGTGGTCAGCACAGCCCCCTTGCAGCCTCTGCGGGTCATTTCCGTGCTGCGCCAGAACCCGCGCGCGCTGGCCGCGCTGGGCTACTCCTTCTGCATGATCGTCGGGCAGGAGATCTTCTTCATCAACTATGCCCTGTGGATGGCCGATTCGTTCGGCCTGATGCTCGGCACACTGGGCGTGGCGACGATTGTGCTGGGGCTGGCCGAAGCCAGCGGCGAGATGGCGGTTTCGGCGGTGGGGGATCGCTTCGGGATGCACCGGTTGGCGCTGTTTGGCGCGTTAGGGGCCGGGGTCGGCTTTGCGATTGTCCCCTATCTCAACCACAACCTGACGGTGGCGCTGGCCGGCATGTTTGTGCTGTTCGTCCTGTTCGAGATGGCCGTCGTCGCTTCCATCGGGATGTTCACCGAGGTGCTGCCGGGGGCGCGCTCGGTCATGATGAGCGCCAATGTCAGCGCCATGTCGTTAGGCCGGCTGGCTGGCGCGCTGGTGGGCGGCGGCCTGTTCGCTCTGACTGGCAGCTTCGGGCTGATCGGCATCGTGACGATGGGCATCGTGCTGGTGGGCGGCGCGCTGCTGTGGCTGGCGCGTGTCACCCCGGCAGTCCCCACCCCGGATACCATCTCATAGGAGTGGATATTGCAGGGCGATAACTGGAAACCCGGTCAGGTCATCGGTTGGTGTTGTTTTGAAGCCGGGATATCAGATATTCCTTGAGGGCTACCGCATGGTTCTGTTCCGTTCGGCGGCTGGCATACAGAAGGGTGATGACTGTTCCGCGCTCCAGCGCATCCAGCAGCGGATGCAGATGCTCGCTGCGCTCGGCCAGTTCCGCGAAGTAACGTGCCCTGAATTCATCCCATGCTTCCGGCTGCTGATGATACCATTGTCGCAGCGCGGTGGAGGGCGCAACCTCCTTCAGCCACAGGTCAATGGGCGCGTCCTCTTTGCGGATACCGCGCGGCCAGAGACGGTCCACCAGAACCCGATACCCATCTTCATCGCTGCGAGGTTCGTACAGCCGCTTCGTAACAATCTCCATATTCCTCGCTCCCTCTCCGCTATCAGGACCGATCATACTGCATGGGACCGTGCAGACGCCAGTCCGTGTCAGAAATGCCACCTCTACTCCGCCATGCCTCCTGCGCTGAGCAGTGGCTGTAACCAAAAATCACCAATAACCCCTGACAAATGCCCTTCATGCCGGCCATCTTTCGCCCTAGACTCGAAATATAAAGATCGGTTGGTGAAAGGGCAGTGACATGAAACTGGAAGGTAAAGTCGCACTGGTCACAGGCGCAGGTTCCGGCATTGGACGCGCCATCGCCAGACTGTTTGTGGAAGAAGGCGCTCAGGTCGCGGCCACCGATATTCAGGCGGGCGGGTTAGAGGCACTGGCGGCAGAAATCGAATCATTGGGACGACGCCCGGCGCTGACTACGATTACCGGCAGTGTCGCGGACCAGGCCGACGCTGAGAAGATGGTGGATGCCGCCCTGAATGCCTATGGCACGCTGGATATTGTCATCAACAACGCCGGGATCATGGATGAATTTGTGCCCCTGGGTGATCTGGATGATGCCCTGTGGCGGCGGGTGCTGGCAGTCAATCTGGATGGCCCCATGTTTATCAGTCGCAAGGCGCTTCAGACAATGCTGCCCAAAGGGAAGGGCGTGATCGTCAATATCGCCTCGATTGGCGGGCTGTTCGGGGGACGTTCCGGCGTCAGCTATACTGTCTCCAAACATGGCGTAATCGGCCTGACCCGCAGCGTAGCCTATCATTACGCGACGAAGGGTATCCGCTGCAACGCCATCTGTCCCGGCGGCGTGGCGACCAATATCAGCGTCCGCCAGCCAAACCCGCTCGGCTATGAAAGATTGCAGACCACGCTTGGATCAGCCGTCCGCACCGCGCAGCCCGAAGAACTGGCGCGGGTCGCGTTGTTCCTCGCTTCGGATGACTCCTCGTTCATCAACGGTGAAATTCTGGTGGCGGATGGCGGCTGGACCGTTGGCTGACCGATTGACAATTGAACCATCAAAGGCCCGGCACGCTCACACAAAGGGAGTGCCGGGTTTTTTATTTCTGATGCCGCCGGCTGCGCGTGTCCCCCAATGACTGGGGAACTGGCGGAGATTGGATTTTCGATAATAAAATCATCGGTGAGGTGAGTCGTCAGAGGGCGCACACATGGAGTGGATTTTTCTGAGCATCATGCTGGTGGGCCTGCTGTACCTGCTGCTGATGATTTTCGGCGGAACCCTGAACATGATCGACCTGGATGTCGATGGCCTGCTGGCTCAGGTCGGGCTGGATTCCGTCTTTGGCCTGGACACTGATGGCGGCAGCGACGCCACCGGACTCGGCTGCGGCGTGATCGCGGCGTTTCTGGCCGGGTTCGGCGCGGTGGGCCTGACCGGGACCGCCGGCGGCTGGAACCCGCTGGCGCTGCTGCTGGGCGCGGTGCTGTTCGGCTGGCTGCTGGCGCGGGCGGTGACCGGGCTGCTGCGTTTTGTCTATGCCCAGCAGTCCACCGATGTGTTCCATAACGAAACGCTGATCGGCCAGACCGGGCGTGTCACCATCGCCAGCCCGGCCGGCAAAGTCGGCGAGGCTATGGTCGAGCAGGGCGAAATCCGCAAGTATCCCATTCGGGAAATCAGTGGCGCGCCGCTGCATCGTAATGATATAGTCGAGATAGTGGGTATCAGCGGGCGTTTTTTACAGGTGAAAAAGAAACGCCAGTCCAACAACGAGGAGGAAGTCGATGGATTTTCTGGGAGCGCTTAGTATTCCGATTGTCATTATCGTCGTGCTGGTGGCGCTGGGCGTCTTTGTCGCCAGCCATTATCACCGCGTCCCGCCCAACGAGGTCATGGTGCTGTATGGCCGGGGCAAACCGCGTCTCATCACCAGCGGCGGCGTCTTCGTCATCCCGGTGCTGGAAACCTTCAAGAAGCTGGATGTCACCATCATGACCATCAAGACCGAGAAGGACGAGGTCTACACCGTCAGCGGCGTGCCCATTCAACTGGACTGGGTCGCCCAGGTGCAGATCGACAATGAGGAAGAAGCCCTGCGCACGGCCGCCC
>CAZKIB010000105.1:3837-4799 GCA_964552425.1 uncultured Anaerolineaceae bacterium
CAGATGAGCGTCGAGGCCATCCACCGGGACCGCGACGATTTTGTCCAGCGCGTCCAGGAACTGGCGTCGGACGACGTGGCCGCGATGGGCGTGCGCGTCATTTCGATGGGTATTGAAGAAATTACCGATAATGAAGGCTACTTGCAGGCCATGGCCGCGCCCCAGATCGCCGCCGTCAAACGCGACGCCGCCATTGCCGAAGCCGAAGCCAACCGCGAGGCCCGTGTCAAGGCCGCCAATGCCATGCGTCTGGCCGAACAGGCCGAACTCGACGCCCAGCGCGAGATTCTGGCCCAGCGCGAAGCCCTGCAACTGCGCGAGGTCGAGGTCAAAAAGCGTGTCGATATTGACCGCGCCGCCGCCGACCAGGAAGTCCAGCAGAAACGCGCCCTGGCCGTCGAGCAGCAGCAGGAAGCCGAGGTGCTGGTCCCCGCCCGCGCCGAGCGTGAAGCCGTGGAAATCCGCGCCGAGGCCGAGCGCCGCCGCCTGACCATCACCGCGCAGGCCGAAGCCACCGCCGTCCGCGAGCGCGCCACTGCCGACGCCGAAGCCACCGAGCGCAAGGGGCAGGCTGCCGCCGCCGCGCTGCAAGCCGGTAAACTGGCCGAAGCCGAAGGTATGAAAGCCAGCCTGCTGGCCGAAGCTGAGGGCCGCCGCGAACTGGCCGCCGCCACCGCTGCCGAAATCTCCATCAACCTGCGCCAGTACATCATCGAGCAGGTCATGAAAGCCGACGTGGCGAAGGTCGAAGCCATTGCCACCGCCATGGCCGGGCTGGGCGAGAACGTCCGCATCGTGCAGATCGGCCAGAACGGGCACGGCGCTACCGGCAACACCCTCATGGACATGCTCATGAATATCCCCGAAGTCGCCGAGGTGTTCCGCACCAAAGTGGAAGCCCTCAGCGGTGAGGACTTTGGCACGACCATGCAGCGCGTCATGCAGATGTTCGACGGCCTGCG
>CAZKIB010000105.1:4830-9527 GCA_964552425.1 uncultured Anaerolineaceae bacterium
CAGCGGCAGCGCCACCCTCGCCGCCCCGGAAACCCCGGCAGAATAGCCTGTTGACCCCAATATGCCGTGCTGGACAGTGGGCTTAAGTTGATTAACTGAGAGGTGGTCATAATTCGGAAAATGCCTGTTTTGGCCCTCAACCCCCAGCCCCGCGCGGGGGCAGCCGGGCTGCCTTCAGTCGGCTTTGCCGACCCCCTGAGCGTCCCTCATGGAGAAGGGGAGTAAGCGCTGTTTTAAGTCCCTCTCCATGAGGGAGAGGGATTTAGGGTGAGGGCACAAAGGATGACAAAGGCTCATAACGATTTATGACCAGTCCTCGTTTAACTGTTTAATCGGGTAATCGCTGTGCTTACCTCCCGGCGTTCGATTCCCCCTTCAGCCATCCCAATGGAAAGGGGGTGAGGTCCGCCCCCCGCGTATTTTTTCACCGGCCTCAATCCGCCGCCCGAAACGGCAGCTTCGCCAGCCCATCCACGATGCGCACCGTCTCCAGGCTCACCCGCACCACCTTCTCCACCAGATGCACAATGTAGCGTTCATCGTCGCTGTAACCATTCGGGTCGCTGACGATGCCGCTGCGGGCGTCCTTTTTCACCTGATACTGGTCCACCACCCATTCCAGCGCGCTGCGGTTCCCCAGCCGGTAATCAAATACCTCCGCCGGGATGCCCTTCAGCGTCAGCGTATCGTTATACACCAACGTCCTGTACGCCTTATGCGCGGCTGGATTTTCTCCCTCCCTGTCGTTTTCCCCCTCGCCATCCGGGAGAGGGGGCCGGGGGGTGAGGGCATATGGCTCTCGCAGCCGCATCTTTTCCACCCGGTAGCTGATCTGGCCCCGCGTCTCCCAGTCCAGTTCATACGGCTCCAGCGACTCGTAATGCAGGTGCAAATCCGCCAGCGCCCGCCCCGCCTCACTGAATGCCCGGAAATCCGGTGCAAAGGGAATCCTCGGCAGTTCCCGTTTCAGGTTATCGGCATAGCGTTCGCGGTAGCCGGGGTGATGCAGCAGCCCGTACACGTAATAAAAAATGTCCCATTTCGTGATCGACTCGTCGCCATACCGCGCCCGGAACTGCGCCAGCGCCCAATCGGTGATGTTCTCCCGCCGGTTCCCCCCGTCCACGTCGTACACATAGAACGGGAAGCACTGTGTTCCACCATTTGATGAGTTTGAATATTTGTATTCAGCAATTGAATCTGAAATTAGGACTCTGAATTCATCGTGTCCTGGTCCACTAACGCAAATTGTAGGATTATTAATTTGGTTATTCGGAAAGAAAACAGGGAACATACCTTGTCTATGTATCATAACCGAGTCAAAAAATACATACTTCTTCGTGAATGGCCTATACATTGAAAAATAGACTTTTTCTTTATCTAGGCGAGCGTATATTCCTCTCTGTAATGCCTCTTTAAGCCGACTGCTCCACTTGATCTTGGTTTCATCCGATATAACAAAATTATCAACATCTTTGGGTTTGCCGGATCGTTTCCATTTATCGACTTCACTATTGTAGGTTTCTATCAGAGTAGCCATCTTGTTAATCAAGCTAGGAGACTTGAAATCATAAACCCAACTATCTCGTGCCGTATTCAAGCCAATCGAGTAATTTCGGAACAACGTCTGCGTTTCGCTGTTACGTGACAAACTTTTTGCTTCTCGTGAACTTAAAGGTGGATAGTTCTCAAATTCGTCCGCATTTTCCGGCACAAGCCAGGTATGGCGCGCGTCCGGCTGCAAAGTTTGCCATTTCACCGTGTTCAGGCTGTTGTGCCGGCCTTCCAAATCCACATTTTCCAGCAGCCACGCCAGCTTTTCTTCCTTCACCCACAATTCCGGCACACGCTGGTAATAAATCGCGGCCTTCATTTCCCTGTCTTGCTCCCCGCGCCCGGCCCCATTTCCGGCATCTTCCTCTGACTCAAACCCTTCTGCCTCCCCCTCGCCATGAGGGAGAGGGGGTTGGGGGGTGAGGGTTCCAGTCTCAGGGGTGAGGGCCTTCCGCACCGCCACCGTAATGCCCACCCCCACCTGAATGCCAAACACATTATGCGTCGTACCGCTCAGTTTGGGGTTCTGGCGCACGTTGCCATGCAGGTCGATGTGATACAGACTCGTGAAATCCGCCATCAGGTGCTTGCGCATCCCGTCAAAGGCGATCTGATCCACAAAGCTGTTGTTGCTCACGTAACACACCACGCCGTCCCGCCCCTGCAAGCGATCCGTCGCCCACCGGAAAAACTTCACATAGGGGTCGGACAGCGCGTTTTTGTTGGAGGCTTTCGAGTCCCTGGCATACGTCTCGCTCACGTGCCGGTCTACGATTTCATACTTGCGATTCTTGTTGTTGTCGTTCTCGTTCAACTGCCCCACGTTATAGGGCGGATTGCCGATAATCACGGTGATGGGGGCCTGCTTCTGGCGCTCCACCCGCGCCGTGTTCTTTTCGGTCATAAACGAAAACCGCATCTGCGCGCCCTCGGCCAGGTCAAGCGTATCGACAAAACACACGCCTTCGAACGACTCGTAATGCCCGGTCAGGTCGTGGTACTCATGCTCAATATTCAGGCTGGCGATGTAGTAGGGCATCAGCATCACTTCATTGGCGAACAACTGCTCTTTGTAAAACCGCTCGAAGTGGCGCGGGTTGCTGGTGTGCGCCCGCCGCAGCAGGTTGACGATAAAGCTGCCGGTGCCTGTGCAGGGGTCGATCACGTACACGCCGTCGTCCCCCAGCTTTTTGCCGAACTCGTTCAACAGCACCTCCTCCACCGCCGCGCACATAAAATCGACAATCTCCTGCGGGGTGTAGACAATGCCGTGCGTGTCGGCCACCTTCACGCTGTAGCCCTGGAAAAATTTTTCGTAGACCGTGTTGGGAGAGTACCACTCAACAGAATTTTCGAGCCTTTGGTCTTGTTGATGTCGCAAGAGCCTTTGCCGGAAAACTAACCCACAATTTTGTTCGTCCTGAAGCCGACCCCAATACCGGGAATTCGGCTTCTTTTGATTCCGAACGGAATGAAAGGAAGTAAGTATGCTCTCCCAAATCAAGCCGCTGACGCAGGAAGAACGCCAGTTTGCTCATGCCGCCGCTGAGGAAGCGGTGATGCGGGACATCGGGGAGCGCCCCCAGCGCGACCACTATAACCACCATGCTGCCCACCGTTATCCGCCGTTGGTGACGAAGCTCATCACTGGATTGTGTATCGCGCTACTGCTGGCAGCTTTCACCCCTTCCGCCATCCGGTTGTATGTCATCGGTTCATCGACCTTTGGTGCAGCCGTCCCGTATGAACTGGCGATGATTGCTGTTGGCATCGCCACTGTTCTCACTGCCGAAGTGGGACAGGTGGTGTTCTCGCTGGCACTGGCAACGTTGGGAACAACTCCGAACGCGAGACGCTTGCTGTACGCCAGTATGGGGATTGCCACTGCTATTGCACTGGTTGGGAATGTGCAGGTGGCGCTGCCCGGTCATACCACCAGCCCGTTTGCCTGGCTGGAAGCCATTGCCCCTCCTTTGTTGGTCTTGTCTACTGCCTATGTCCTGAAAGAGCAAATGCTGGAAGCCATCGAACTGCGCCACGCCAACGAACGCGCTTATCAGGAAGCCGTCAACGACTGGCATCGGGCGATCATCAACCCGGAAGCGCACAGCCAGTGGATGCAGTTCTACGCCAATGCGTTACGCGATGCCCTGCGGAAGACCAACAGCCGCCGCCGCGAGGCGCTGGAAGGATTGAACAATGGTGACTGGCGAGCGTTGATCTACCGCGAACTACAAGCCGACAACTGGTATGAACAGCCCGCGCCTGAGAAGCGGGTTAGCGCCGTCGCACCGGAGGAGCTTACCGAACAGCACCCTTTAGCCCTCAACGCCAACGGGAACGGTACACATCCACACCCAAACGAGATGTAGAAACGGGCTGGTGTAGGGTGTGCGGTGAACCGCTACCGCCACCTTCGCCGCTGGGAGGACGACCTCGCTTCTATTGCAACAACCGCTGTAAACAGCAGGACAAATGGGAGCGCTGGCGCGGGCATGAACGAGGTTTAGTGTCAGAAATCAAGGGAAAACAGGTGCAAAAACGCCGATGAGCAAGCCAATCATTATCCCGAACTGGAAGTATCAGAAGCCATCGAAAGGCGGCTACAAGGGGCTGAAGAAACTGCTGAAGTACGTGTCCTACCGTGAAAGTCCTGATCACCGCCCACTGGATTTGAGTGACCGCTGGACGGATTGCGGCTTGGGCAGCGGCTGGCGCGAGGTGTATGAGAATGCTGGCAAGCTGTTCGGTCCGTATGTGCTGGCACATCATCTGGTCATCGCTCCTGCACCTGACCTGATGGCACTGGTGCGGGAAGAACTGCGGCAGGAGCTTGTCCGCGAGGTGACGGAGCGCACGATTGAAGGCTGGTTCGCGGCGCGGGGACTGAACATCCCTGAATACAGCTTTGTCACCCATGACCGCGATACCGATGATGACTACGGCTTACAGAACCTCCACACCCATGTGTTTGTTGCTGGAACAGTAGAGAACAGCCTCGGTGAACGCGAGTCGCACCGGGTAGATCGTCAGCATGTTTGCACAGATCGCGGTGGATTGAACCGTGAAGATAACCTGCACCACATCGCCCGGCGGGAGTTCGAGCAGGTGCTTGACCGTACCATCGGGCAGGAATGGCGATT
>CAZKIB010000105.1:9590-21437 GCA_964552425.1 uncultured Anaerolineaceae bacterium
ACCCGGAGATTGACCTTTAGCATGACGACTTTATCCGTCTTACATCAGCCTGTGCGGCACGCAATGCAGGCGATTGGCTTCGCGCCAATCGCAGGTGTCCCGCCTGTCCTACACCTTTGTGTAGACAGGTTCGCCGCAGGCGGGACACCACACCCACCACGTTGTCGGGGTGGCAAGTTTAATAAACTTGCTCCTCATGCGCCGGAGGGGCTTCACGCACCATGCCTCTGCATGATGCGTCAGCGACGGTGTGGGCGCAGCCCACCCGCGCTGCAATGCATGGCGCGTCACGGTTCACCGTGTCCCGCCCGTCCAAAATCACCGATTTTGTCCGAGAACAAAAGCAAAACGAGGAAAGCATGTCTGACAACTCAAAATCACAATACGCCAAGCGCCTGACGGTGCATATCACCGGAGCTATGGATAACCGGCTGGGGCAGGTTGCCAGCCAGCGCGACGAGCCAAAAGCCGAAGTAGTACGCGCAGCACTCAGAGCCTATCTCGACGAGCAGGAAGACCTGATCGGCAGCCGCAAGCACTTTACCAAAGCCTTCCAACGTCGAATGGACTATATCGAATTCATGCTAACAGCGGTGCTGTGGATGGTGGGCAGCAGTTGGTCGCTGGTGCATACCCAGCTAGCACAGGAAGAGTATCCGGCAGGAGAACTGATGCAGGACGCGATTGCCGCCGCCCGGCATGACTACGATCTTTTACACCGATTGCTGACGGAAGCCCTGCTGCAAAAGCCGGGAAAACACGAACCGCCAGCGTAAGACGACTGGCGGGGCGCTCGGAAGATGTATCCGACTGAAGTGAACAATCTGAGGATACATCAATCCGGGCGTGCTGTCCAACGATTTGTATGACACGAAGGACCTAGATAAAGGAAAACAGCACGATGAAAGCCTCACAGCAGCCGCGCATCGTAAAGGCGGCACATGAGCAACACATCATATCGGCAGCACTGGCGTATGCCGCGCTCGGTTTGAGCGTGATCCCATTGGATGGCAAACGTCCAGCTTTAACGACATGGACGGAGTATCAGCAGACAGCCGCCTTGCCGGAGACCATTCGAGCATGGGGTAGTGCTGGACTGCTGAAGAACATCGGTATTGTCTGTGGGAAAGTGTCAGGCAACTTGGCTGTTCTCGACTTGGACGGGGCAGCCGGGTATCCCGCCTTTGCCGTGACCTTTCCAGCACTGGCGAAAACCTACACCGTTGCCAGCGGAGGCGGTGTAGGGAAGCATGTCTATTTCTACGCCGACAGCATACCACCGAGCGTCAAAGCGATGGGAACGCCGATTGGTAATCTGGAATTGTGCGGAGAGGGGCGGCAGGTGGTCGCGCCGCCGAGCATCCATCCGACCACCGGGCAACCTTACCGGGTGGAACGAGCATTAGGCATCCTGCGCGTGTCTGATCTGACTGAATTGGCATCGTGGATTGAGGCATTCAAACCACGTCAACCAGTACGGGAGTGGCAGCCACCGACGCGGATAAACTTTCCATTGGGGGATGCACCGCTGAACCCGCGTGTCATTGATGCGATTGCGCGAATACTGGCAGGGCAGGGTTTCAAACAGCACGGTGACTGGCTGCATGGAAGCTGTATCAACCCGGAACGGCACAAGAACGGCGATAGAAACCCTTCGTTTGGGTTCAACACACACACGGGATACGGACACTGCTATGTGTGCGGCACGATGCTGGCGAAAGAGGTGTGCGAGGCACTCAATATCGACCCGGATCAGGTGGGGGGACTGGTTGAGCGTCCACAACCGCCGACGATGCAGGTGCAGCCGACGGTGAAATGTAAACCAGCACCCGATAAGCCTAATGACCCACCTCCTTCTGCACCGACGAATTACAGACTGCCAGACTGGTTGCAGCAGTACATGGAGTGGTCAGGAACGACGGGCAATCAAACCCCGATGATCTTTCATCAGGCAGCCGGACTGTGGCTGCTGGCGACGGCGGTGGGACGCAGGCTCTACGGGGAAGCGCCCTGGGGGGTGAAGATTTACCCCAACCTGTACCTGATGCTGGTGGCGGGAACAACGTTCTACCGCAAATCCACCGCTTACAAACTGGCGGAGCAGGTGGCACGCGCCGCGATCCCGCACATGCTGATGCCCACACCGGGTTCACCGGAGCGCTTTCAGGAGGCGCTGGCAGGACGGATGCCGTCCAATTTCGATAAGCTGCCGAAGGTGCAGCAGGAACGATTAACCAAAGGGCAGCCATTTGCAGCACAGCGCGGCTTGCTGAAGGACGAGGTAGCCGGGTTGTTTGGGGCAATCAACAAACGGGATTACATGGCGGGGATGAAAGACCTGCTGATGGAACTCTACGACTGCCCGGATTACTTCGACAAGGACACCCAGACCGGACTGAACATCGTCGAGAACGCGGCACTCTCCATTCTCGGTGTGACGACACCCGCTAGTCTGTCCTGCGCCGTCAGTATGGGCGATTGGGACAACGGCTTGCTCATCCGCTTCGCGCTGCTCACACCCGAACCGGATTATGCCGAGCGACCAGCGGCAAAAACCTATCGCTCAGTACCACAGACGCTGGTGGATGACCTCCGCAGCCTGCATGAGCGTCTGCCCGCCCCTCAGACCACCGAAATGGGCATAACAGCGCCCGGCGCTTTGCGGCTGAAGGTGGAATGTTGGGAGCAGTGCCAGCAGTATGGCGACTGGCTGCGCCGCAAGTGCGATCCGGGACAGGACACCGAACTGGACGACAGGCTGAAAGGGGTGTATGGGCGAATGCACGTTCAGGCGTTCAAACTGGCAGCGTTGTTCGCCGGGCTGGACTGGCTCAAGACTGCCAACGAAGCGCCTACAGTCACCGTAGACCATTGGCACGCTGCACAGGTGTTAGCTGAAGGCTGGCGCGGGAGCGCACATCGTCTGCTGGAGCAGCTTGACCGCAGTGGGGAAGCCACCATCGAACGCCGCCAGCAGGAACGGATGCTAAACAGTATTCGAGCGAAGGGCAGTCAGGGTATCGAACTGCGTGACCTGTATCGCCAGATGCACATCACCGCCAAAGTGGGACGGCAGGTAGCGCAGGAACTGGTCAAAGCGGGGTTGGTGGTCGAAGCTCGTATCAACGGAGCAGAGGCATACACGGCTATCGAATACCTTTCAATCGAGTGATTCTGGTGAGTTTTGTGACAGAGGGGACTCGTGACTCGGTGACAGATTGATTTTGTCACGGAGTCACGTTGTCACCATGTCACGTTTGTCACCGTTTTGAGGAGAACAACCGTGAACCACACTCAACGCATTGCTCATGTCGCCCGGCAGCGCCGCAGCCTGACCAAAGCCCTCGTCCGTGAAGCGGTGGAACGGTATCTGGAGGCGCTGGCAGAGGAAATCGCCAGCGGGGAATGGGTAGACATCCCCGGAATTGGCAAGGTGCAGGTCAGCCGCGAAGAAGGCAAAGGCTATGTAACTTCCATTACTCCAGGTGGGCAGCGCATTCGCAGAAAGGTACAGATGCGCCTGCGAACCCGAATTCGTCTGTACGAGAAGTTCAGACAGCGATGCCGAACAAAGACATAACCCGTCTATAGCCGCTGTTTCCTCGCACTACCGCCCCGCGGGGAGTATACGACGCGAGGGACACCCACCGTCCAGCGTCGTGGGCGCGGGTTGAGCGGTAGCGCTCACCTGCGCTGGCAGATTCCAGCGGTGTGACGAGGGAGTGTCCGTCATGACTTCTGATTCCCGTTCTCATATTTGCAGTCAAATCCGTCCTTTTCCCCGTGTTGCGACCTATCCGACTTCATGGGCAGGTGTGCTAACCTTCCAGCAGCTTTACGACGATCTGGCGCACTACGTCACGAACGTGATGAAAGGCAAGGGCATCCATCGTACCAACTACCTGCCCGACTGCATCCAGCATGGGTTCATGGCACTCTGGCTTGAACTCTCAGAAAACAAAGACTTCCTCGCCCAGAAAACCCGCCAGCAGGCGGTGTTTTTCACTTTGGCGCGGTGCAAGATTTCCACTCTGCGCTACTATGACGACAAATACGACAGCTTGGAAGAGCTGATGAGTTACGACTGGCGCAGCAGTTGGGATGAACACACCATCACCGGGTTTTCAGCGCCAAGCGGCTGGTGGAATTCAGTCGAGCAGTGGGCGACTTGGGCAACTGACATCGACATCCGTATCGACGTTGAGCAAATCATGCGGAAGCTGGCGGAGAAGTACGCCGACTCGTTCAGACACCTGGTCGCGCTGTACGCCGTGACGACCCAGGTAACCCGCAAAGACGCAGCAGCACTGGCTGGTGTGACACCCTGGAACTGGCATAAGACCTACGAAGAACCGATGCTGCAAGAGGTGCAGCACGAGTTCGCGCAGGTGTTTCTGGAACGTCACAGCTACACACTGCCAGAGAAGCAGCCTACCGAGAACCGGAACAACGGGCAGTTCACCTCACCCTATCAGAATTGGCGTGAGCAGTACCAGCAGGGACATACCAGGCCAGCCGAGGCACTGCTGGATCAGTACCAACACACGGTCTGTATCGCCGGAGCAATCCAAGCACAGCTTGACGGCAAGACCTACCGTCAGGCAGCTTTAGACATTGGACGCAATCCGAACACATTCCCGAAATACTTGAAGTGTGCTGCACGTATGCTGTCGGCGGCTTATGCTTAACTTCAACCGTCATGGCTGTGACGTTAAACCAGCCTTCCCGATTTCCCGATCCAACCGGGAAAATTTCCCGATGAGTCGGGAATACACCCCCATGACAGCGCTCCCCACCATCTCCTACAGTGAAACTATAGGTTGATTCTGGCAAAATGAGTTTTGGTTAGAGGGCTTATGACAATTTCTAGGATGCTCAAACAAATTCACAGCCATCCCCCTCAACACCATCGTCCCAAACAAGAACATGCTTCCCCAAACGAATGGCAGTCACCTTCTGCGGCTAGCGCTAACAGCATTGTGCAATTACAGGGAGTCATCGGAAATCAGGCGGTGCTGTCGCTGCTCGCCCAGCAGAAGCTGCGGTACGAGGGGCCATCCCACTCAGGTATTCAGCGGCAGTGTTCCTGTGGTGGATCATGCCCGAAATGTCAGGCGGCGCTTGAAATGCAGCAGGAGCCAGTGCTTGAAAGCAGTGTTCAACTTACGCCGGATATTCAACGCTTCTGGGACGACGAGGAGGAAGCGGGCGATGAGGAGGAAAGCTGGTGGGACAGCGCCAGCGAAGCAGCTTCCGATGTCGGGGATTGGGTCAGCGATTCATGGGCTGGTGATGCGGTGGATGCGGTGGCGGAAAGCGCCGGTGAGTTCGTAGAAGATCCAGGCGGGTGGGTCGGCGATAAGACAGACGCGTTGGGGGAAGCCGTAAGCGACACAGGCGATTGGCTGGACGGGGGTGGCGACTGGTTAAAAGAAAAAGCCAGCGGATTGTTAGATTGGGGTGGCGCGGGAGAAGCCATCGCTGAAGGCATGGGAGGACTCGGTGAGCTGGTAGGCAGTGCCATTGACGAACTGTCATCGGGCATGTCCGACCTTAATCTGGAAAATTTAGACTTAGACGCCATTGGCGCACAGGCAGCGGGACAGATCATTAGCCAGGTTCAGGGGCCAAAGCTGCCCAAAGTGGCTGAAGCTGAGTCATTGATCGCACGGGCGAAAAGCGTAATAGGCATTCCCGCCGTTGTTAAGGGTATAGACAAGGATTTGCCGCCGCCGCCATCAGGTGAGACCCTCGATGACACTTGTTGTCCGCAAGAGGAGGTGCAATCGCGGCGCGCCGCTCTTGATCCAGCAACTTCCAATCTGGAAAGCGCACTTGAAGCTTTTAAGACGGCACAGCAACAGACGAGAAATGCAGCAGAGACTGCAGCGAAGTTATGCATGGGAAATATGGTACAGGGTGTCTGGGCTGCGTTTTTACCCCCACCTGCTAGTGTGATGCATTTAAGCGCTTTAATGTTTTCTTGTATTAATTCAGATGGTCCCGTAAAGTCCGCGATTACTGCTGAAGAAGCCGCCTACAAGGCATTGGACGGAAAGATGGATTTGCTGGCAAAGGCATTGGCGCACTATCAGATGTGCGCCACGAAGTTCTCCAACTGCTTTATTGGGAAATGGGGTGGGAAATATGGCTCCACAGATGGAGAGCAAAATGGGCAAATTGCTGACTTTGAACCCTAAAGAGTTGATTAATGGCGCAGCATCGGGTGAACCGGATGGTGTGTTATCTGGCAAATGTTGGAAATAGTCTCGAAAAATCATTCCAGGAGTGAGGGAGATATACCATGAAAAAATCAAGCATTTTGTGGCTGCTGTGGTGCTGCTTGCTGCTTGTGGCCCCCACACTGGCGCAAGATGAAGCAGCAGCGCTGGCGACTTTCGGCGACGAAACCGGGTTGTTCACCTTGCAGTATCCAGCAGAATTGTTCGTTTTGGGCAGGGGCATAGCTGAACGTAGCGGATTACCATTCCCCAATGTGTTATTGGTATCCTCCCATACTTTGGTTACTCGTGTAGCAACCTCAGTGAACCCGCCCTGGACACCCATAGAAATGGGGGATTGGGGTGTCGCTGTTATTTTCTTCCCCAAAGCCATGTTCATGCAGATGGGTGCGGCACCTGATGCGCCTATTCTGGAAGTGGCGAATGCCTGGGTGGCAATGTCCATTCCTGAAGATGCACCCACATTTCAGCCTGATCCGGTCATACTCGACAGCGGCGCAGAAGCAATTGTGATTACCAATCACGGAGACGATGGCGTGGAAGACCAATATCTGATGCTGCACGAGATCACCGACGGTGTGATCGCCCTGACGACTATTGTGAGTGCTGTTGATGGTCGCACGCCTGAAATGGAAGCGATGCACCTTGCGATTACCAACAGCCTCGAATTCACCGGCACAGCCGACGACGTGTTGGCGATGATGCCTACGGGACAATAAAAGGAGCATACGATCATGAAACCGCTTGTTATTCTTGGATTGTTGGTGAGCCTGGCCCTGCTTAGCCTTGCTGGAAATCTGCTGGCCCAGGAGGATATTCCAAAATTCATCATCACTTCATCGGCGGAGGCGCTGATTGCACCGGAAACGCTGCCGGAAGGACTGGTGACGGTGACGTTCGAAAACAGCGCCGAAACACCTTTCATCGGTATCTTCGGACGACTGAATGAGGGCGTCACGATGGAAGACCTGATGACGGCGATGGCAGAGAACCCAATGGCGCTCGTTTCGCAGTTGACGCTCAAAGGTGGGCCAGGAGTCATGCCCGGACAGACGACGGAAATGACCTATCACCTTGATGCGGGAAATTATGTACTGCTCAATGGTGGGGCACAGCCGCCCCAAATCGCTTCCATCTCGGTTGCAGACGGTGAGAATGTGGAATATGAAGCGCCTGTCGCAGATGTGACCGTGACTCTGGAGGATTTTGTCTTCGGTATGCCGCTGACCCTCCCCGCTGGTGAACATCTGTGGCAGATCGACAATGAGGGCGAGCAGTGGCATGAGGTCTTGATTGCGCCGGTTGAGCCAGACACGACGCTGGAAGATGTACAGGCGCTGCTGACCGAGGGCGAACAATCCAGCTTGCCGCTCTTTCCGCTGGCGATGCCCTTGAGTGGCGGCCAGAGCGCATGGCTCGCCGTTGATCTGCAACCGGGCAGCTATGTGATTGTTTGCAGCCTGCCAGACATTCTCCAGATGGATGAGATGCACACACATTTTGAATTGGGGATGGTGCAGTTGGTGACGGTGGAAGTGGTGAACGCTCACGCGACAGAGGAAAGCGGAGGCTAACCGCATGAGCTTCAACCACATTGCGAAAAAACTGGCGAAGGCGATGCCCACCGGGCAATAAAACCGCATATAATGATTTATCACGGACGAGTCTGAACGGACTCGTCCTCACGTCCACATCGCGGCCTCACCGGCTTTAAAATAATTTAGATCAGCACACGGGAGTCACGGATGCACATCACGATTTTTGTGTATGGGACATGGGGTGATATATGTCCGCATGTGGTTCTGGGGATGGCCCTGCAACAGGCAGGGCATGAGGTGCAAGTGGTGGCTTCGCCGGGTTATGAAGCGTGGGTGCGCGCACGGAATTTGGGATTTTATCCTCTTACCACCGACGTGAACACTTTCGCCAAAGAGAATGCTTCGCTTATGGAAGCGGGCATTGTCCGTCAACTTCAAACGATGCGCAAGACGCTAAGTCCGATTCTGATGCAGATGGGACTGGAAGTGCTGGAAGCGACTCGTGAGTCTGATGTGCTGATGACCGTCGAATTTGGCGTTTCGCTCCTGTTTGATGTGCTGCGCGTGAATAAACTCAGGACGATCCTCATCAACCCTGCACCCCTGAACCCTACGCGCGAATTCTCTTCTGTCTTGCCATCCGCACCGAGCTGGTTCCCGTTCCCGCAGTGGTACAACCGCATGAGCTACCGCCTGATTCAGCGCATCGAGTGGTCTACGCTGGCCGGGGCGCGTAACGAACTGGCGACAAAGCATCTCGGACTGGCTAAGAGCAAATTCAGGGATTTCCAGTCAATTCTGACGGCTGCCCCTTCACTGACCACAGTGAGCAAGCATCTGGTGCAGCGCCCGGCAGATTGGCCTGCACACTGGCAGGTCACAGGTTATTTGTTTGATGACGACCCCGACTGGACACCGCCGCAGGCATTGTGTGATTTTTTGGCAGCAGGCGAAGCGCCGGTCTACATCGGCTTTGGCAGTATGCCGGACAGCAAGCCGCAGGCCACGACGCGAATGCTGATTGACGCGGTGCAGCAGGCGGGCAAACGCGCTGTGATCCTGACGGGATGGGCAGGGCTGAATGCAGATGATCTACCAGAGAACGTCTATATTTTGAAATACGCGCCGCATAGCTGGCTGTTCCCGCGAATGGCGGCGGTGGTGCATCACGGTGGCGCGGGGACGACCGCCTCCGGTTTTCGCGCGGGTGTGCCGACGGTCATCGTGCCCCACAACGGCGATCAGCCCTATTGGGGCCGGCGTGCCTGGCAGCTTGGCGTCGGGACACAGCCGATTCCGCGTAAGAAGTTGACCACAGATAAACTGGCGGCTGCAATTCGTGAAGCGACGACCAATCATGAGATGCAGAGCAGAGCAGCAGAATTGGGCACGAAAATCGCAGCGGAAGATGGGGTTGGCATGGCCGTAGAAACAGTGCAGAGATTTTTAGGGTAAAGGCAGGGACATCGTGACGATGCTGATGCCCTTTGGAAAGTGATTTCCACTACAATCAACAAAGAATGAGGATGAGCAATGCCTCTCGTCCCTGTTTCTTTTGATGAAAACTAATTGAGGAAATAGATTATGGATACGGCGAGCGGGTTTGTGATTCTGGGCGGCGTGTTGCAGGAGGTGAAACTATGAACGCCAGCGCCACTTTCGCTCGACCGAACGGACGATATACGGCATGGGCGCTGCTGGTGGCGACCGTGCTGATTTTGATCGTACATCTGCCGCTCCTGCCTGGCTACTACCAGTGGGTGCAGGTCGGGCGTGACGTGCCGTATCCGCCGGAAATCGTGCTGCTGATTGATTTGCTGGACATTCTCTACACCGGGGGCATCGCTGCACTGGGCGCAGTCATCGTCACCAATCAACCGCACAATCGCATCGGATGGCTGGTGCTGGTCATCGGACTCGGTTCGGCAGCCCTGCGTCTGAGCGGGCATTACGCTGTTACGGCGCTGCTGATTGATACGGGCGGCGATCCGGGCGCGGTGCGTTTGCCGCTAGCCGATTTTGCAGCCTGGTTACAGAACTGGCTGTGGATACCCATCACCAGTCTGGAAGGCATTGCCGTTCCCCTGCTGTTCCCTTCTGGCAGGCTGCCCGCGCGACGTTGGTGGTTCTTCGTCGTACCCGTCGCGGCGTGGATATTGTTGGGCACGTTCGTGATGGCTTTCCACCCTTGGATTCCGCTCGAAAACTACTTCCTGGGGACAGGTGTCAGTCTGCCGAATCCCTACGGCAGCGATGCGGTGCGCGCCTTCTTCGAGCCAATCTTTCTGACGCTTGCGCCGATCTTCTTCAGCAGTGTGCAACTGTGTATCGTCATCGCCGGGGCGCTGCTCTTGACCCGCTATCGCCATGCCGACCCGATTCTGCGCCAGCAGATTAAATGGTTTGCCTTTGCACTGATCGTCACAGGTGCGTTGTTCATCCTTCGCAATAATGTAGGTTCGTTGTTTATCGCCACAGGCTTCCCGGCATTGGTGGAGATAGCCTTCCTGACTGTCACCAGCAGTTTGCCGATTATCCTGGGCATTGCGATTTTCCAGTACCGCCTGTGGGAAATTGACACCCTCATCAACCGCACGCTGGTGTATACCATTCTGACACTAATTATCATCATCCTGTATGTCCTGATTGTTGCTACGATGACCTCCGTGCTGAGGACGAACGCTACCCTGCCCGGCACAGTACTCACCGCAGGCATCGTCGCCGTCAGCTTTCAGGGGTTGCGTGGCGGCATTCAGCGCGGCGTGAACCGGCTGATGTTCGGTCAGCGCGACGAACCGCTGCGGGTGCTGGAACGGCTGGGGCGACAGCTTCAATCCGCCGTTACACCGGAAGACCTGCTGGACAATACGGTACAGACCGTTTCAACTGCCCTCAAAATTCCTTATGCAGCTATCCATATCCGTCGTGTTCAAGGTGAAATGCTTCAAGCCGAGTATGGCCTATCGAAAACCCCAATGATAGATTTCCCGCTCATTTATCAAAATGAGCGCGTTGGTACGTTGGTAATCGGGCAGCGATCACCCGGCGAGACGCTGTCATCTGCTGACCAAACAGTGCTGGATAACATTGCCCAGCAGATGAGTGCAGTGGTTCACAGTGTCCGCTTGCTGGCGGAGCTTCAGCGTTCCCGCGAACGCTTAGTCACTGCCCGCGAGGAAGAACGCCGTCGTTTGCGCCGTGATCTGCACGATGGATTAGGACCCGCCCTCGCCAGCCAAACGCTCAAGATTGATGCTGCGCTGGATTTGCTGACGGTTGACCCTGCCGAAGCCAGCAGTCTGCTCACCGACATCAAGACGCGGTCGCAAACACTCGTAGCAGATGTGCGGCGGTTGGTCTACGAACTACGTCCTCCGGCGCTGGACGAAATTGGATTAGTAGGCGCGTTGTCCAGCGCTGTCGCTCAAATGCGCTCGACAGAAAAAGGCTTGAACATCAATATCGAGACACCGCAAACCTTGCCCGAACTGCCTGCTGCTGTCGAGGTTGCCGTGTATCGGATCACGATGGAGGCAGTCACTAACGTTGTCAAACATGCTGAAGCGCGCCATTGTACAGTGAAAATTGCGCTGCTTGAGAAACCGGCGCAGCTTCAACTGGTCATTGAAGATGATGGTAAAGGACTACCTATTCCGGTGACATCAGGCATTGGTTTGCAATCCATACGCGAACGGGCAGAGGAACTCGGCGGCACGTTTGCAGTTACCAGCGGGGAACCTGCTGGCGCAAAAGTTGAAGTAACCATGCCCTTGCAGCAGGAGCGGACCCAATGACCGCCATACGAATCCTGATTGTGGATGACCATACATTGTTCAGGGAAGGTTTACGTGCGATCTTCAAAACTGTGCCAGATATTGAGATCGTGGGTGAAGCTGGCGATGGGAACACAGCCGTTCTGATGGCTCTGGAACTCAAACCTGAAATCATCCTGATGGACATTCAGATGGAACAGCCCAACGGTATTGAAGCCTGCAAGCGTATTCTTGAGGCGCAGCCCGATATTGCCATTATCATGCTCACCATGCTGGAAGATGCCGATTCCCTGT
>CAZKIB010000106.1:0-5785 GCA_964552425.1 uncultured Anaerolineaceae bacterium
GATTGGTCAGCGACAGATACAGGTACTCGCCATCCGCTTCAGCATTCCAGTGCAGCCCGTGCGCCCCCTGCGCGTAAGCCTCACCCCAGGACGTAATAAAACTGCCATCGGCATCGAACACCACCATTGCGTGCGGGCTGGCGTTGTGAATG
The DNA here is from genome assembly GCA_964552425.1 of uncultured Anaerolineaceae bacterium. Taxonomy (GTDB): domain Bacteria; phylum Chloroflexota; class Anaerolineae; order Aggregatilineales; family Phototrophicaceae. The sequence goes on from CAZKIB010000106.1 coordinate 153, forward strand.
TAGATGCGCCCCTGTGAATCTTCGGCGACTCCGTGCGTGTAGCCGAATTGAATATGGTCGGGCACTCTGGCCCAGCCTTCCACCCATTCATAAACGTGCGACCCAGAACCGATGCGCATAAAAATTCTCCAGTAACGAAAATAAAAACTGCGGTCAGATGTTATTCGTTCGGGACTTGATATGCAATATACCCATCAGAGTGCAGGCCAAAGTCTGCCCTGAAAAATAGGCAGGAACAGACAGTATTACAATTTATGACTAAGAGGCCCGGTGATGATTCAGAAATTTAACATGCGCAGAGCATCTTCAGCGTCGGGCAGCGCGAACCGGAAACCCCACGAGAGTAATCGCTGCGGCAGCACGCGCTGACTTTCGAGGATCGTGTCTGTCAGTACCGGGGTGGTTGATCTGCCATGAGACACTGCCAGATTACGCCGGAAACAGGCGGCGGTGGCCGGGTGCGGAGCGGTGATATTGACGGGACCTTCAGCCTGTTTGCAGGTCAGCAGGAACCGAATGGCCCGTGCCACATCATCGTTATGTACCCACGAAATCCACTGCTGGTCATGAGTCAGCACGTCGGGCAGCACCTCCCGTGTGCGATCCAGCACCAGGCCAAAGCGCAGCCAGCACTGCCGCACCGGAATCGCGGCGGTGGTTTGCTCCCATTCCGCTGCCAGTTCAGCGCGCCACCCTGGACCGGGCGGGCTGTCCTCGACCACCATATCGTCTTCGCAGTCGCCATAATAATCCACCGTCGAGGCTTGCAGCAGCAGTTGCGGCGGCTCTGGCGCATGAGCCACCGCTTCCGCCATCGCCTGGGCGGCTTCCATGCGGCTGTTCCTGATGGATTCATACTGGTCAGGATGCCACAGCCAGCTTACGGGGTACACACCGGCCAGGTTAATCAGGACAGTGTCTGAGTCAATCAGGTCGCCCCAGCCTGCCGCTGTCCGGCCATCCCAGCGAGTGATCGCCACGCCGTTGGGAATCCGTTAAGACCGGGTTTGTGGGTCCCGGCTGAGGACGATGATTTCGTGCTGATCTTTTTTGAGAAGCTGGCACAGGCGCGAACCAATCAACCCCGTGCCGCCCGCAATCAGGACTCGCATGGCGCTCTTGCCCCTGTTTAACGTGTGATTGTGGTTCCAGCGGTTAGCTTTTATTAGCTGTTGGTTTTCAGCGAAAAACGAACCGCTGCGATGTTACAAAATGGTCTGTCACAAAACACACCACAATATCACTTTGCTTCTTCATCATGGCGCATATTCATGAGAAGTAGATGGGTATTCCGTGAAGGTTTTTCGTTTAGAATAGACGCTATGACTTCACCGATCCTCTCACGCCGCAAATGGATGCTGCGGGCGCACGGCCAGCATATCGTGGTGGTGCGCGGCACCCACGAACGTTTTACGCACCCGCTGATGAAAGCCCTGCTGTGGGCCATGTATCTGCCGGCTTACCCGAACTGTTCCATCGAAATCCATCTGGATGACAAATACAGGCCGGATGTGGTCGCGTTTGCGCCGGAGGATGCGCTGCGCTCTGGTGCGCCGGTCTTCTGGGGCGAAGCCGGACAGGTCAGCACGCACAAGATCGAGGCGCTGCTGCGGCGCTACCCGCACACCCATGTTGCCATCGCCAAATGGGATGCGCGCCTGGAACCGCACATCTCTATCGTGCAGAAAGCGCTGAACGGTCTCAAACGCACGGCCCCGGTGGACCTCATCAGCTTTCCGGGGGACAGTGACCGGCATGTTGACGTGGACGGCCACATCACCATCACCCATAACGATGTGAACTGGGTGCGGCTATGAGGCGATATTCGGCCCGAAATCGCTGACAAACTGCTCCGGCACACGCAGCGGCCTCCCGGTTTCCAGGCTGACCCCCACCCAGAGCGTCCGGGCCTGGGCCAGCAGTGTCCCATCCGACACTCGTGTGATCTGGTAGTGGCGCGTCGCGGCAGTACGTCGTATATCGAACAGCCAGGTCTGAATGTTCAGCTCATCCATGAGCATCGCCGGCTGCAAATACGTGATGTGATGCTGTTTTGCCACCATCGCAAAACCTGCCGCGCGCGAACGACTCATCGGCCAGCCGTAATGGGCTGCCGCGTGAATGGCCGCGTCCTCGATGTAATTCAGGTAGGCTGCGTTGTTGAGATGTTCAGCCGCGTCAATATCGCGCCATTCCACCCGCTGGCGCAGTGTGACAGCTCCGGCCGGCGCGGGCGGCGGCGCGGGAAACGCCCTGCGCGGCAGGCGTTCCACCGGGTCTCCACCCGAATACGCCGCAGCAACCTCCGGTGGAACCGGCACGACCTGTCCGCTGGCGCGATCCATGAACACCCAGTCGGTGCTGGCCTGCGCGACCAGCGCGTCCTCACCTGCGCGGCGAAATTCGTAGCGGCGCAGCGAACGCACCTGCCGGAAATCCGCCACCCAGGTGGTGATCTCCAGCATATCCCCGGCATACAGCGGTTGCAGGTACTCAATCTCGGTTTCCCGCGCCAGCCACAGACGCCCCAACTGCTCGTAACGCGCTTTGGAATAACCCACCGCTGCCGAAGCTTCGAAGGCGGCTTCCTGCATGTAGCGCAGGTAGTTGGCGTTGTTGAGATGCCCATAGGAATCGCACTCGTATTCACGGATGACAAACTGGCTTTTATGGATGACTGCCATGTGGCTCCTCACAGGTTGCTCATCTGCCTGCCGGATTGTAGCATTACGGCGTCCAATGGCGTGAGGTCAGGAAATCATGAGCGCGGCGTACAAAAACATTCTGGTGATTATCAACCCGGCATCGGGAAACAACGAGCCCATACTGAATACCCTCAACGATGTGTTCAAAAATTATGAGGATGTGTTCTGGGACGTGCGCATCACACACGGGGCTGGCGATGGGGCGCGGCTGGCAAAGGAAGCTGTCGCCAGCGGCGCTGATCTGGTGGCGGCCTATGGCGGCGATGGCACCGTCGGCGAGGTGGCGCGTGGGCTGGTGGGCACGAATGTCCCACTGGCGGTGCTGCCCGGCGGAACCGGCAATTCCCTGGCCGTGAGTCTGCGTATTCCCATCAACCTGGCCGCCGCCGCTGAACTGATTTTTAACAGCGTCCCCCAGGCGATTGACCTGGGCGAAGCCAACGGGGAACAGTTTATCCTGCGGGCCGATATGGGGGTTTCAACACGTATGACCCAGCAGGCCAGCCGCGACATGAAGGACCGCTTCGGGATGCTGGCCTATGTCATCGGCGCGATTCAGGCGCTCGGCCAGCCGGAGCAGATCACCTTCCGCATGACCATCGACGGCGAAAAAATCGAAACACAGGGGATCGCCTGCATCATCACCAACCACAACGAACTGGGGGCCTATAACGAACGCCTGACCATGAATGTCGACCCCGGCGATGGCTTGCTAAATATGTTTATCCTGACCGATGTGGGCAGTATGCTGGCCGCCGCCGCGCAGCAGCTTGTCCAGCCCAACCCCGAAGAACCGCCCAATAATTTGCAGCACTGGGCAGCGCGGGAATTTGTGATCGAAACCGACCCGGGGCAGGATTATTCGCTGGATGGCGACCCCACCGGCCGGACTCCGCTGAAGGTGTGGGTGCTGCCGCAGACTTTGCAGATACTCACGCCGCCGAAGGAATAGCAGGGCCGCACATTCAGCGATTCGCCGCAGTCCAGGCGTACATAAACACCCCACCGGCCACCGCCACGTTGAGCGAATCCGCCTTGCCATACATGGGCAGCGCCGCCCAATCCGTAATATGCGCGCTCAGATCGTTGGACAGACCCTGCGCCTCGTTGCCCAGCACCAGCGCCATGCCACCCCGCCAATCCACCTGAGTCCATAACTGGCCGCGCGCCGAATCCGCGCCGATGACCCGCAGCCCCGCCGCGCTCAACCGGGCCAACAGGTGAGCCGCGTCCCCGGTTTGGGCCACCGGCAGGTTAAAGAGCGACCCCATGCTGGCGCGTACCGTTTTCGGGTCGAACAGATCGACTCCCGGTGTGAGCAGCAGTACCGCCCCGGCCCCCACCGCATCGGCGGTGCGTAAAATTGTCCCGACGTTGCCGGGGTCGCGCAGCCGGTCCAGCACGATCACCAGTTCATCGCCCCGCAGTTGGATCGTATCCGGCCCGGTATCTGGCAGTTGGAACGTGGCGAACAGGCCCTGGGGTGTATCGCGCTCAGACAGCGAACGCAGCACCTCCGCCGACACCGCGATCACATCTGCGCGAGTCTGGCGGAAGCGCTGGAGCAGCGCCGGCGTGGTTTCCCCGGCGAACAGGTCTTCGCAGTAAAACACTTCCTGCGGCCTGTAGCCCGCGTCCAGCGCCATGCCCAGGAGTTGCAGCCCTTCGACCCCAAAGCGGCCCTGCTCCTCACGGTGCTTGCGCTGGTCCAGTTTGCGCGCCGCGACGATGCGCGGGTTGCGGATGCTGGTAATCAGATTGTCCATCATCTCTCACAGTTGTGGCAAAAACACCCGATCCCGGTAAACTTGGGCCAGCCTTCTGACCAGATACTTTTGCGACCTTATGACCATTAGTGAGTCTCAGAGTACCGCAGCGGCGCAAAACGTCAAGCCGCCCGCCGGTTTACGCTTATCAACCACCTTTGGCCTGCGCCTGGTTGTCCTCGCTGTTCTGACCGGCGCGCTGATGAGCGCCTCGAATGTCAACATTGGCGCGATTGGGCAGGGGCTGGCGCTGGCGCTGGTTGGCGTGGGCGTGCTGCTGTCCTTCCGCGTCCTCAATTTCCCCGATCTCTCCGTTGATGGCTCCTTCCCCATCGGCGGGGCTGTCACCGCAGTGATGATCGTCAACGGCATCGCGGCGGAATGGGCGCTGCCGGCGGCGTTTCTGGCCGGGGCGCTGACCGGGCTGGTGACAGCACTCATCCATATCCTGTTCAGAATCGAGGGCCTGCTTGCCAGCATCATCGTGCTGACCGGCGCGTTTACCATCACCCTGCGCATCATGGGCACAAGCAATATCCCGCTGCTGACCGAACGCACCATTCTGACGCCTTATGAAGCCCCCCTGCGCGAGTTCGTCGTCGGCGCTTTTGGCGACGAAATGCGCCGGCAGTCCAATAAACTTGTGGAAATTATCGTCTTCGGCGTGATCATCATGTTCGCGCTGCTGATTCTGAACTGGTTCCTGCACACCGAGATCGGGCTGGCGCTGCGAGCATCCGGCAAAAACGCGCAAATGGTGCGGGCAGTGGGGGTCAATGACCGGCTGATGGTGCTGATCGGCCTGATGATTTCCAACGGGCTGTGCGGGCTGGCAGGCGGGCTGGCGGTGCAGCAGTTGGGCTTTGCCGATGTGCAGATGGGTTTCGGCATGATTATTCGCGGGCTGGCGGCGGTCATGATCGGCGAGGTGCTGCTGCGTCCACGCGCGGTAGGCCAGATGGTGCTGGCGGCGGTGGCCGGCATGATCGTGTTTGAAGTGTCGCGGGCCTGGGTGTTCGCCGCGCTCCGGCTGGAAGCGACGGACGTGCGGCTGGTCAGCGCACTGGTGGTGCTGATCGCCCTGGCTGCGCCCAACCTGACCGAACGCTGGCGAAACTGGCGACGGCGGCGGGCATTGGAGACCGGCGATGCTGCGGCTTGA
>CAZKIB010000106.1:5795-16394 GCA_964552425.1 uncultured Anaerolineaceae bacterium
TGTGCATGTCACCTTTAACGCGCAGAGCGCCTCCGAAGTTCGGGCGCTGTGCGGTCTGTCGCTGGCTGTCGGGAATGGCGACTTTGTCACCGTGATCGGAGCCAACGGCGCGGGCAAAAGCACGCTGTTCAACGTCATCGCCGGGACTGTGCCGATGGAACGCGGCACGCTCTATCTGAACAATCGCAGTATCCGTGACTGGCCGGAACACCGCCGTTCGGCGCATATCGGGCGCGTGTTCCAGAACCCCGCGACGGGAACCTGTCCCGGCCTGACTGTGCTGGAAAATCTGGCGCTGGCGGACCGGCGCGGGCAGCGGCGCGGCCTGCGTTCTGCTATCCGGTCAGATGATCGCGCGCGCTTTGCGAACCTGCTGCGGCCTGTCGGGATGGGGCTGGAAGATCGCCTTGATACCGATGTGGCTCTTCTCAGCGGCGGCCAACGGCAGGCCATCACCCTGATGATGGCGACCCTCAGCAAGCCTGATCTCCTGCTGCTGGATGAACATACCGCCGCGCTGGACCCCAACGCTGCCGGGGCCGTGATCGACCTGACGGTGCGGCTGGCCGAGGAGCAGCGCCTGACCATCATCATGATTACACACAGCATGGCGCAGGCCACCATGGTCGGCAATCGGGTGGTGATGATGAATCGCGGCGAAATTCTGTTTGAAGTCGGCGGCGCGGACAAACAAAGTCTCACGGTCAGCGAACTGGTCGAACGGTTTCGCGCGCTCAAAACCGAAGTCGCGGACCGCACCATGCTAGAATAGGGACAGGCAGCGGGTACACACGCTGTGCATATCCATTTCATGGAAGACATTTGGAGGAAAGATGAAAAAATTGTGGTTGATGCTTGCTGTTGTGTTACTGGTCATTGGCGCGCCGGCAGCGGCCCAGGACGATGACCTGCCGGTGATCGGCTTTATGCAGATCGTCTCGCACCCGGCGCTGAACGATTCGCGGGATGGCGCGGCGGCCACGCTGGAAGCGGCCGGCTATGTCGATGGCGAAACAGCCACCTTCCTGTTCGGCAACGCCGAGGGCGACTTCCCCACACTGGCGACCATCGTGCAGGATTTTCTGGATGAAGGCGTCGACGTAATCATCGCCACCAGCACCCCCGCGCTTCAGGCCGCTTACAGCGCCACCGCCGAACTCGGCGAGGACGCGCCGCTGGTCATCTTTAATTCCGTCACCAGCCCCTATGTGGCCGGTGTGGCGCAGGCGTCCTGTGTCCACCCCGAATGGGTGATCGGCACACAGGCGCTGGCCCCGTTTGAAGAAATCATGCCGCTCATTTTCGAGATTGTGCCCGATGCCGATACCGTCGGCTACATCTACAACCCGGCGGAAGCCAACTCTGTCGCCAATACCGAAATCATTACGCCGCTGGCGGAAGAACTCGGCCTGACGCTGGAAGTGCAGACCATCTCGAATTCCTCTGAAGTGCCCACCGCCGCCGAAGCGCTGGTTTCACGCGACGTGGATGTCTTCTATGTGGCGACGGACAGTACACTGGTCGCCGCGCTGGAAGGGCTGGTTGCGGTAGCGAACGACAACGGCATACCAGTGATCGCCAGTGATGCCACCAGCGGGCCGCGTGGCGTCGTGCTGGCGCGCGGGCTGGATTATTACCAGGACGGCATTGACGCTGGCATGTTCGCGGTGGCCTATCTCAACGGCGAACTGGATGTCGCCACCGCCAAAATCAACCGGCAGACCGGCAACGCGCTGGCGGTGAACCTGGATGCCGCCGCCGCGCAGGGTGTGGAAGTGCCCCAGTCCCTGCTCGACCTCGCTTCTGTCGTCATCGAAAACGGCGAAGTCACCGCTGCCGAACGCGAACCCATGACGATGGAGACCGTTGAGGAAATGCTGCCGGCCTTCCTCGAAAACGCCACCTGCACGCAGGAAGAAATTGACGAGCAGATGGCCGAGATTGAGGCCGCCGAATAGCCAATAGAACGGGGCGTGGCCCAACACCGCGCCCCTCTATAAAATCTGATGAACAATTACGATTCGAACATCCATCACCGCCGTTCAATACGACTGCCAGACTATGATTACAAGCAATCAGGTGTCTATTATGTGACACTCTGCGTAGCTGGCAGGCAGTGTCTGCTTGGCGAAATCAGCGACGATGCGATGGTTCTCAACACTTTGGGCTGTGTGGTGGACGAATGCTGGTTATGGCTGCAAAACCAGTACCCTTACATAGAATTGGATGCGTATGTCGTGATGCCTAATCACCTGCATGGCGTTATCATTATCATGGACGATGCGGGTTGTAGGGGCGGTTCGCGAACCGCCCCTACGCAAGGCCCCGAAGTCAAACCTTTGGGCAGACTCATCGGGGCTTTCAAGACAACCTCGACAAAACGCATCAACAAGATTCGGGGGACATCCGCCGAGCGATTCTGGCAGCGTAACTATTATGAACACATCGTCCGAAATGAAGCAGATTGGAACCGTATCCATCAATACATTGCTACCAATCCACAGAGTTGGTCACAGGATTCCGAAAATCCCAATTCAAGAAATCACGACCATTAGGAGCGCAGATTAAGACGCTGCTATAGAATAATTGGGTCAGTCAGCAACTTGAGGAAACACCCATGCGCGTATTCATCAGTTACGCGACCCGTGATGTCGCCACCGCCGAACGCATCTGCCAGAATTTCAGTGCCGCCGGCATCCGCTGCTGGCTGGATAATTTTGAGCTTGCGCCGGAAGCGGACTGGCTGAAGGAAGTCGCAACAGCCGTGCGCGAATCCTCACACGGCCTGTTCCTGCTGTCGTCCGCCGCTATCAAATCCCCTTCCGCCATGAAGGAATACCGCGAGATGCTGGCGCTGGACAAACCGACCTATGTGGCTTTGATTGAACCAGTCGATCCTGACGACCTGCCCTATGATCTGCGCACCGTCAGCGCCTTCAACCTGATCGACAATTTTGAAAGCGGACTGCGCCACTTGCAGCAGGCCATCACCGAAAACGAAGGAACCATCACGGTCAGCCCGCGCGCCGCTGGCGAACACGACATCACCATTACCTTACAGGCCAACCTCACCGACCTGGACACGGACAAATTTGTCGATCTCATTGCCCGTCTGGTCGATGTGGGCATCAAGGACATCAAGGTGGTCAATGTTACCCCAGGATAATCTGCTCGTTCAGGTGATGATTGCCCGCGATCACCGCGAGGAACTGATTAAAGTGATCGAACAGCACCCCAGACTGTTTTCGGAGGTGCAGTTTATCACGCCAGCGATTCCACCCTTTCCCCACAAGAGCATCTTCATCAATTACCGGCGCGCGGACAGTGAGGATGTGGTTGGGCGCATTCATGACCGCCTGGTCGTAGCGTTCGACAAAGGCAGCGTGTTTAAGGATGTCGAGGATATACTGCCGGGGGTGGATTTCCGCCAGGCGCTCGAATATGAGGTGTCCTGTACAGACCTGATGCTGGTCATCATCGGCCCGCAGTGGATTGACCGCACCAACAAGCGCCGGCTGCACGACCCCAATGATTACGTGCGCTTTGAGATTGAAACCGCGCTCAAACGCAATATCCCGGTCATTCCGGTGCTGGTGGGCCGGCGGGAACGTCTGCCCCAGGCGCGGTATCTGCCCGCCAGCCTGCGTGATCTGGTGTATCGCAACGCGGTTCAGGTGCGCCCGGACCCGGACTTTCATCATGATATGGACCGCCTGGTCGAGGGGATCACCGCCCTGTTTGCCATGGATCCAACGCCGGTCACGACCCGCTGAAAACGGCCCTCATTAATTTTTCGTGAAATTTCAATTCTCTAGTACCGCAGGCCCATATAGACAATTACCATAGATGCAGTATTGTTAGATGAAGGCTATTTGTCGAGGAACTTTCTGCTATGACAACGAAGGGCAAACACACGCGGTATCTGGGCGAACAGGCCGGGCGAGGGACCATGCCGCGCCGCGTCACCGGCCCACTGGACGAAGTCTTGCCCTGGGTAATCGAATTTCGGGTGGTTGGCACAGCTTCGACCATTCAGGTGCGCGTCACCGAAACCATGACGATAGGCCGCAGCGACCCGGAACGCGGCATTGAACCAGATATCAACCTGACTCCGTACGCGGCCCATGTGATGGGGGTCTCTCGCCAGCACGCGGTCATCATGGCGAAAGACAGCAGCATCATTATTAAAGACCTGAACAGCGCCAACGGGACCCGGCTGAACGGCTATGTCCTCACGCCCAACCAGCCCTACCGTCTGCGGCATGGTGACGAACTGACCTTCGGGCAGTTAAACGTGCAGGTGTTGTTCGCGGTGGTTCCCCTGTTAAAAACGCAGCGGGCCAGTGACACCGTTATCCCGGCGATTGGCAGCGGCCAGCATATCATCGTGGTCGAAGATGACACCGATGTCGCCTCAGTCTTTGGGATGATTCTGGAACAGGCCGGTTTTCGCGTCTCTGTCGTCAACACCGGCGCTGCCGCCATCAGCATCATCAACACAGACAAGCCCGACGCGGTGGTGCTTGATCTGATGCTGCCCGATATGGATGGCCTCGATCTGGCAACCTACATCCGCAAAAATGAGACCGCCGGCCAGCATGTGCCTGTGGTGGTGGTCTCCGGCGCAACAGGCGGCTTCCAGATGAACAAGGCGCTGGAGGCCGGTGTCGACCTTTTCCTGGGCAAACCGGTGGGTGTCGATGAATTGATTGACGCTTTCGCCCGCCTCACCCCACAGATGGCCTGATCCTCCCCCCAATTACCGCAAAAACCCTGCGCCTTCCCTTGACACCGGGGAGGCGCAATGCTATGATGCTGTCCACGTCGGCATAATAACCTCATCTGAGGCAATGTTCTGCCACTATAACCGAACGAGTGTGGCGAAAGCATTTCAGCAAACCTTGAGATAGCTCGCCATCAGGTAAGGCAAATAAAGGCGCTCTTGTATTTAGATCGCCTTTTTGCGTGCCCGCAAAAGGCTAGCATCTGGAGAAATTTATGCCAACCATTAATCAACTGGTGCGGAAGGGTCGTAAAGACAAGAAGACCAAGACCAAAGCTCCGGCGCTGCAATATACGTTTAACTCGTATTCACAGAAACGTACTCGCCGACGCAAGGGCGCTCCGCAGAAACGTGGGGTCTGTACCCAGGTCAAGACCATGACGCCGAAGAAACCAAACTCGGCGCTGCGGAAAGTGGCCCGTGTCCGCCTGACCAACCATATCGAAGTAACCGCTTACATTCCGGGTGAAGGGCATCGTTTGCAGGAACACAGCGTCGTGCTGGTGCGCGGTGGCCGTGTGAAAGACCTGCCTGGTGTGCGCTATCACATCGTGCGTGGAACCCTGGATGCCGATGGCGTGCAGAACCGTGAGCAGGCGCGCAGCAAGTACGGTACGAAGCGTGCCAAAAAGGGCGCCGCAGCACCCGCCGGTCGTAGGAAATAACCAGTTAAGGATCGTTGGATTATGCCAAGAAGAAACCGCCCTTCCAAACGCCCGGTTGTGCCCGATAGCAAATATCAGAACAGCCATATTTCCATGTTTATCAACCGCATGATGTACGGCGGGAAAAAGAGTACCGCCCAGACCATCATGTACCGGGCACTGACCATCGTTGAAGAACGGGCCAAACGTGACCCGGTGGATGTATTTGAACAGGCGCTCCGCAATGTCTCGCCCTCGGTGGAAGTCAAGCCGAAGCGTGTCGGCGGTTCGACCTATCAGGTTCCGATGGAAGTGCCTCATGACCGCTCCGTCTCCCTGGCGATGCGCTGGATTCTGGAGTACGCGCGCGGGCGTGGGGGTCGTAACATGGAAGAAAAGCTGGCTGGTGAACTGCTTGACGCAGCCAACGGCCAGGGCAACGCGATCAAACGCAAGGATGATACGCATCGTATGGCCGAAGCAAACCGCGCGTTTGCACATTTCCGCTAGCTCGTGTTTGAGTGAGAGACATCAAGACCAGGCATGGCAAAGAAAGCTGCAACGAAGCTCGATCTGAATAAAGTGCGCAATATCGGTATTATCGCGCATATTGACGCCGGTAAAACCACGACCACCGAGCGTGTTCTTTACTATACCGGTATGGTTCATCGCATCGGCGAAGTCCATGAAGGCGCGGCGACAACCGATTATATGGAGCAGGAACGCGAACGCGGTATCACCATTACCTCGGCTGCGGTCACTGCCAGTTGGCGCGGACACCAGATCAACCTGATCGACACACCGGGGCATGTGGACTTCACCGCTGAAGTGCAGCGCAGTCTGCGTGTGCTGGACGGCGGCGTCGTCGTCTTCGACGGTGTGGCCGGTGTCGAGCCGCAGTCCGAAACGGTGTGGCGGCAGGCTGACCAGTACAAGGTTCCGCGTATCTGTTTTGTCAACAAGATGGATCGTACCGGCGCGAATTTCCAGCGCTGTGTCGATATGATCGTGGATCGACTGCACGGCAACCCGGTTCCTATCCAGATACCTTATGGCGAAGGTGCGGAATTTGGCGGCATTATCGACCTGCTGACCATGGAACTCGTGACCTTTGGCGACGACATGGGAACCTCCATCGAACGGCATCCTATTCCCGAAAGCTACCGGGAACAGGCCGAAACGATGCGCACCGAAATGATTGAAAAGATCGTCGAAGTCGATGATTACCTCACCGAGAAATACCTGATGGAAGAGGAAATCACCGACGACGAATTGATGGGCGCGCTGCGTGCCGGGGTGATCGCCAGCAAGATTCATGCAGTGCTGTGCGGTTCTGCGCTGAAGAATAAAGGCGTGCAGATGCTGCTGGACCGGGTCGTGGACCTGCTGCCCTCCCCGCTGGATGTTCCCCCGGTAAGAGGCACCGACCCGAAGACGGGCGAAGAACTGGTGCGCGAACCTTCGGACGATAACCCGATTTCAACGCTGGTGTTCAAGATTATCACCGACCCGTATGTAGGGCGTCTGGCTTTCTTCCGCGTCTATTCCGGCGTGGTGACTTCCGGGACCACCCTGATGAACACCACCAAGGACAAGCGCGAACGTATTGGCCGCATCGTGCGGATGTTTGCGGATCGCCGTGAAGATGTGGACGAAGTTCATGCCGGTGACATCGCCGCGATCCTGGGCCTGAAGGACACCTTCACCGGGGATACGCTGGCCGATATGAACAACCCGATCATTCTGGAGAAGATCAGCTTCCCGGAACCCGTGATCGAAGTCGCCATCGAACCCAACACCAAGGGCGACCAGGACAAAATGGGCGAAGCGCTGCGCCGCCTGGCTGAAGAAGACCCGACCTTCAAGGTCGAAGTCGACGACAAACTCGGCCAGACCAAAATCAAAGGCATGGGTGAACTGCACCTTGAGGTGCTGGTGGACCGCATGATGCGCGAATTCGGGGTTCAGGCCACTGTAGGCCGTCCACGTGTCGCCTATCGTGAAACCATTACGAAGCCGGTCCGCATTGACACCACCTTCAAACGTCAGACTGGTGGTTCGGGCCAGTATGCCCGTGTCGTCGTGGAATACGAACCGCTGCCCGATGAAGAAGCAGAACTGGCAAAAGAAGGGCTGCTCTTCTCGAATGAAATCCGGGGCGGTTCCATCCCGACGGAATACATTCGTCCGACGGAGAATGGTATCCGCGAAGCCACGCAGGGCGGTGTTCTCGCCGGTTATCCGGTGGTCGGCATCAAGGCGCGGCTGGTGGATGGTTCGTTCCATGAAGTGGACTCCAGTGAAATTGCCTTCAAGATCGCCGGGTCCATGTCGCTGAAAGAGGGTGTTCAGAAGGCCAGACCAGTTCTGCTGGAACCCACCATGAAAGTGGAAGTCACCGTACCGGAAGAATATACCGGCTCCATTGTGGGCGATCTTTCGGCGCGGCGCGGGATCATTCAGGGTATGGAACCACGCGGTGACGGCAGCACGTCTATCCGCGCCAACGTGCCCCTGGGTGAAATGTTTGGATATGCCACCAATCTGCGCAACTTAACGCAGGGTCGTGGGAGCTTCACTATGGAGTTCGAGAAATATGCTGTCGCGCCGCAGTCGGTGGTCGAAGAGGTCATCAAAAGCGGCAGTTAAGCAGCTTTTCGTTGTGCGCAGCGTGGTGCTGCGCTGGTTGTCTGAAGTGATGATAAACCAAGAGGAATTGATCAATGGCAAAAGGAAAATTCGAACGTACTAAGCCCCATGTCAACATCGGGACTATCGGTCACGTCGATCACGGCAAGACCACCCTGACCGCCGCTATCACGAAAGTGCTGGCGCTGGCAGGCCGCGCGCAGTTGATGAAGTACGAAGACATTGACAACGCGCCCGAAGAAAAGGCTCGTGGCATCACGATCAACATCCGCCACGTGGAATACGAAACCGAGGCCCGGCACTACGCTCACGTAGACTGCCCCGGTCACCGTGACTATATCAAGAACATGATTACCGGCGCGGCCCAGATGGACGGCGCGATCCTCGTGGTGAGTGCTCCCGATGGCCCGATGCCGCAGACCCGTGAACACGTGCTGCTGGCCCGTCAGGTGGAAGTGCCCGCGATGGTGGTCTTCCTGAACAAGGTCGACCAGATGGACGATCCTGAACTGTTGGAACTGGTTGAACTGGAACTTTCCGAACTGCTGGAAAGCTATGAGTTCCCGGCGGACACCCCTATCGTGCGCGGTTCTGCTCTGGCCGCCACTGAATCCAACAGCAACGACATCAACGCGCCGGAATATGCACCCATCCTGAAGCTCATGCAGACGGTGGACGACTGGATTCCCACCCCGGTGCGTGACATTGACAAGCCCTTCCTCATGTCGGTGGAAGATGTGTTCTCGATCAAGGGTCGTGGAACCGTCGTGACCGGGCGTGTGGATCGTGGTGTCCTGAAGAAAGGTGAAGAAGTCGACATCGTGGGTCTGCGTGACCACGTCGAAAAGACCATCGTCACCGGTATCGAAATGTTCCACAAGGAACTCGAACAGGCCCAGGCCGGTGACAACGCCGGTATCCTGCTGCGCGGCAAGACTCGTGAAGAAGTGGAACGTGGTATGGTGCTGGCGAAACCCGGCAGCATCACCCCGCACCGCCGCTTTTTCAGCCAGGTGTACGTGCTGCGCAAGGACGAAGGGGGCCGCCACAAAGCCTTCTTCCCCGGCTATCGTCCGCAGTTCTACATCCGCACCATGGATGTGACCGGGACCATCAAGCTGCCGGAAGGTGTCGAAATGGTCATGCCGGGCGATCATGTCGTGATGGAAGTTGAACTGATTATCCCGGTGGCCCTCGAAAAAGGCTCCAAGTTCGCCATCCGTGAAGGTGGTCTGACCGTTGGCGCAGGTTCCATTACCGAAATTCTTGAGTAAGACACCTGCCCGTTCCATCGTGTAACTGCGTAAATGCCGGGAGGCGCTGAACCCCCGGCATTTACTACGATAGTGGTAGCCCGGCTGCCCAGAGGATTGATATGGTAGTCAAAAGTAAAATTCGTATCCGGCTGAAGGCTTACGATCACCGCGTCCTCGACCAATCCGCGCAGCGAATTGTCGAAACAGCGGAACGTACCGGGGCGCGGGTTGTGGGTCCGGTCCCCCTGCCGACACATATCGAGCGCTTTACTGTCCGGCGCGGCCCTTTCATTGACAAGGACTCGCAGGAACATTTCGAGATTCGTATTCACAAGCGCCTGATCGATGTGCTGGACCCGGATAGCAAGACCATCGACACCCTCATGCGGTTGAACCTGCCCGCCGGTGTCGACATCGAAATCAAAATCTGAGTACGTATGCGGGCCACTGCCCGGTCCGCCGCTGCGTAAAACATTCTTTTGGCTGGGACTGCAAATAATTTGCATTCTCATGGGAGGTCGTTATGAAGGGCATCATCGGTAAAAAAGTGGGCATGACCCAGATTTTTGACGCAAGCGGCAACGTCATCCCGGTTACGGTGATCGAAGCTGGCCCCTGCTTTGTCACCCAGGTGCGCACTGCCGAACGCGATGGTTACACCGCCATCCAACTGGGCTTTGGTGAAACCAAACCCCAGCGGCTGACCCAGGGACAGCTTGGGCATCTGCGTCGCAACAGCCTGCCGGCCCTGCGCTACCTGCGCGAGTTCCGCGTCAGAAATGGCGATGTGGATGTCGCCGAAGGTGAACAGATCAAGGCCGATGTATTTACTGTCGGGGAACGGGTCGACGTGATCGGCAAAAGCAAAGGGCGTGGGTTCGCCGGTACGATCAAACGGCATCATTTTAATCGCCAGCCCAAAACACATGGGTCGTCAGACCGTGTGCGTGCCCCTGGCTCGATTGGCGCGGGTTCAACACCAGGCCGCGTTATTAAAGGTCTGCGGATGGGTGGTCATATGGGCGACGAGCGCGTGACCACTGAAAATGTCGAAGTCGTCGTGGTGGATGCAGACCGCAACCTGATCGCTGTGCGGGGTTCTGTCCCCGGCGCGAGAGGTGGCATCGTCATGATTAAGCCCGCGCGCGCGCGCCGGTAAGGAGCTATTCACCATGCAAGTTCCAGTTTTAGACAAGAACGGCAAAGAAGTCCAGACGATAGATTTGCCATCCGATATTTTCGACGTCGAAATCAACACGGGCTGGCT
>CAZKIB010000106.1:16441-21247 GCA_964552425.1 uncultured Anaerolineaceae bacterium
GACACACAACACCCTCAACCGGGGTGAAGTCAACCTGACCAAAGCCAAATGGTATCGCCAAAAAGGCACAGGCCGTGCCCGTCACGGTTCACGCAACGCCCCCATTTTTGTGGGCGGCGGCAGCGCGCACGGGCCGCACCCGCGCAAATATACCAAGGATATGCCGAAGAAAATGCGCCGCGCGGCCATTCGTTCGGCACTCAGCGCCCTGGCCCGTGACGCCCAGTTGATCTTTGTCGATCAGCTTTCGCTGGATGCGCCGAAGACCAAAGACATGAAGGCGATCCTGTCCGTTCTGGCAGGCGACAGTAAAACGCTGGTGCTGCTGGCCGACAGCAACGAAAATGTGCAGCGCAGTGTGCATAACCTGCCCAATGCGCGCACCCTGCGGGCCAGCTACCTGAATATCCGTGACCTGCTCGGTCATGACAAAATCATCATCCCGCTCGACGCGCTGGAAGTGATTAAGTCGATCTGGGGACGGGAGAGTTAAACATGGTCGATCTGCATATTTATGATGTCATCAAACGTCCCGTCGTGACGGAAAAATCGAGCGTGCAGGCGGATGAACTCAACCAGTACGTGTTCGAGGTCAGCCAGGAAGCCAACAAAATTCAGATCAAGGAAGCGGTGGAAGTCATCTTTGATGTGACCGTCACCAACGTGCGCACCATGATCCAGCCGGCCAAACGCGGACGGCGCGGGCGTAAGTGGTATGTGCGTTCGCGGCAGTGGAAAAAAGCTGTCGTCACTCTGGCCGAAGGCGACGTAATCGAGCTGTTCAATCCCTAGCCATCAGCATTCACCAGTCCGCGCCAGCAGCGGACCGGGCTGAACGCTAACGACTAAGTTAAGGTGAAAAGCGTATGCCGGTAAAAGTTTATAAGCCCACCTCGGCAGGCCGCCGGGGAATGACGGGCCACACGTTTGATGAAATTACCAAATCCCGCCCGGAGCGGTCTCTGACTGAGCCGATGCGTAAACGCGGTGGGCGCAATAACACCGGTAGGATCACCGTGCGCCATCGCGGCGGCGGGCACAAACGGCGCTATCGTATTATCGACTTCCGGCGCGACAAGTTCGACTGCGCAGCCGAAGTGATCGCCATTGAATATGATCCGAATCGGTCTGCCCGCATCGCGCTGGTACAGTATGAAGACGGCGAGAAACGTTACATCATCGCGCCGCTCGGTCTCCGGGTGGGGGATCGCATCGGCAATGGCGAAGGCAATACCAACCTGCGCGTGGGCGATGCCATGCTGATCCGTGAAATCCCGCTCGGCACGATGATCCATAATATCGAGCTGCTGCCCGGCAAAGGCGGGCAGTTGGCCCGCGCAGCCGGCACATCCGCCCAGGTGCTGGCGAAAGAAGGCACTTATGCCCAGATTCGCCTGCCAAGCGGTGAAGTGCGGCTGATCCATGAACGCTGCATGGCAACCATCGGTCAGGTCGGTAACACCGATCATGGCAATATCAAATTGGGTAAAGCCGGGCGCAGGCGCTGGATGGGCTGGCGTCCGTCCGTGCGCGGTACAGCGATGGACCCGGCCAGCCATCCGCATGGTGGTGGTGAAGGCCGCTCACCTATCGGCATGGCCGGCCCGAAAACCCCCTGGGGTAAGCCCGCGCTGGGCAAACGCACCCGTGCCAACCGGCGCACCGACCAGTACATCGTTCGTCGGCGTGGCAAGCGGCGGACATAGGCAAGGAAGGCTAAAGTATGTCGCGTTCACTGAAAAAGGGGCCATTTATCAGCCCCAAACTTCTCCACAAAATTGAGAAGTTGAACGAAGAAAACCGGAAAATTGTCGTTCGCACCTGGAGCCGCGCCAGCACGATCTTTCCTCAGATGGTGGGACACACCATCGCTGTCCATAACGGGCGGCGGCATGTGCCGATCTACATCACTGAGAACATGGTTGGGCACAAACTGGGGGAATTCGCACCCACCCGCACCTATCGCGGCCACCTGGTTGAGAAGAAGAAGCGCTAGGAGACTGTGACCATGGAAGTGCGTGTGCAGACCAAATATCTGCCAATCGCCCCGCAGAAGCTGCGCCTGGTGTGCAACCAGGTGCGCGGCATGGGCGCCGAGCAGGCCATCACTGTACTCAATTTCATGCCACAAAAAGGCGCGGAATTTGTCAGCAAAACCGTCGCTTCGGCGCTGGCGAGTGCAGTCAACAACTTTGATTTGAACCGGAGCGATATGTTCGTGGCGACGATCTTTGCTGATGAAGGCCCATCGCTCAAGCGAGTCAAGGCCGGCGCGCGTGGGCGTTACAAACCCCGCATCCGCCGCAGCTCGCATCTGACGGTTGTCCTGGCTGAGCGAGAAGGGAAATAAATCTATGGGTCGTAAAATTCATCCAATCGGTTTCCGCCTGAAAATTAATCGGGACTGGGACGCGCGCTGGTATGCCGAAGGCGGGCGCTACACCGAACTGCTTCAGGAGGATTTCGCTATCCGCCGGTTCATCAAAAAAGATGGTGAACGCGCGGGCATCTCGCGTATCGAGATTGAGCGTTATCCCAACCAGCTGCTGGTCAACATCCACACGGCCCGTCCGGGCATCGTTATCGGGCGCAAGGGTGAAGCGGTCAAAGTGCTGCGCCAGTCGCTCGAAGCGCTGACCGGTGGCAAAAAGGTCAAAGTGGAAGTCACCGAAATTGACAAACCCGATGTCGACGCCCTGCTGGTGGCCGAAAACATCGCTGGTCAGTTGGAACGCCGCATCGGTCACAGCCGGGCGATCAAACGGGCCATCGGTCAGGCCATGCGCCAGGGTGCGCAGGGTATCCGCATCGAAGTCAGTGGTCGTCTGGCCGGGGCTGATATGGCGCGGCGCGAATGGCAAAGCGAGGGGCGTATCCCCCGCAACACGCTGCGCGCGGATGTCGACTATGGCACCGCCGAAGCGCTCACCACCTTTGGTCGCATCGGCATCAAAGTCTGGGTGTACAAGGGTGACATCCTGGACTACGACGCCGTACTGGCCGAAAAGATGAAAGAGAGTGCGGGCGCTTCGTCCTAGCCTGCTAAGGAGCAATACGATTATGTTGATGCCAAAACGGACTAAATGGCGCAAGCAAAACCGGGGTCGTATGCGCGGCAAAGCCTATCGCGGCTCGACGGTGGAATTCGGTGAATTCGGCCTTCAGGCGCTGGAACCGGTGTGGCTGACCAGCCGCCAGATCGAAGCTGCCCGCCGCACGATGGTGCGTTATGTGCGCCGTCGTGGCAAAATCTGGATTCGTGTCTTCCCCGACAAGCCAGTCACCCAGAAACCCGCTGAAACCCGTATGGGCAAAGGCAAGGGTTCGGTGGAAATGTGGGTCGCTGTTATCAAACCGGGCCGCGTCCTGTTCGAAATGGGCGGGATCACCGAAGAAGAAGCCCGCGAGGCCCTGCGCCTGGCCGGTTTCAAACTGCCCTGCAAAACCAAGTTTGTGAAGAAGTTCGACCCCATCTCAGGTCAGGAGGTGGTCTGATGCACATCAGCGAAATTCGCGATAAGTCCAACGAAGAAATTCTGGACGAAATTGAGGACCTCAAGGAAGCCCTCTTCAAACTGCGGCTTCAGCAGGCCTCCGGCCAGTTGGAAAACGAAAACGTCCTTAAGAATACCCGGCATGACATCGCGCGCTGCAAAACCGTGCTGCGCGAGCGGCAGCTAGCCGCCGAACGGGTGGCAAAAGAGGGAAGCAGCCATGCCTAATAATCGCCGGCGGCTTGTGGGCCGCGTGGTCAGTGACAAGATGGAAAAAACGGTGGTGGTCGCAATCGACATCAGCAAACCCCACCCCATCTACAAAAAAGTGGTGCGCAAGACCAAAAAAATCTACGCGCATGACGAAAGCAACGCCATCCCCGTAGGCACGGTGGTGCGCGTCGTCGAAAGCAAACCCATCAGCAAGCTCAAACGCTGGGTGGTGGAGGATGTCGTCCAGGAAATTGGCAACCGCGTCGTTGAGCCGGTGGCCGAAGAAGCCCAGGACGAACTTCAGGAAATGGAAAACAACGCACCGGATACCGGGGAGGACGAATCATGATTCAGCAAGAATCTCGTCTGTCCGTCGCGGATAACACGGGCGCGCGTGAACTGCTGGTCATCCATGTGATGGGCGGCTCGAAAAAGCGCTATGGCCGCATTGGTGACATTGTCGTCGCCACTGTGAAATCGGCTTCACCGGATGGAAACGTCAAAAAGAGCGATGTGGTGCGCGCGGTGATTGTCCGCACCACCAAGGAATACCGCCGCACGGACGGCTCATACATCCGCTTCGATGACAACGCTGCGGTGATCCTGGCCGATGATCTGACCAACCCGCGTGGAACCCGTGTGTTCGGGCCAGTCGCTCGTGAACTGCGCGACAAGGGTTTTATGAAGATCGTGTCGCTGGCGCCAGAGACACTGTAACTGCCGGAGGGCGTTGAAATGCAGCGAATCAAAAAGGGCGACACTGTGGAAGTGATCGCCGGCAAAGATGTAGGCGAGCGTGGAGAAGTGGTCTCCATCCTCGTAAAAGACAATCGCGTCGTGGTCGATGGCGTAAATGTTCTTAAGAAACACCAGAAGGCACAGCAGGCCGGACGGCAGCAGGTGCAGGCCCAGATTCTCGAATTCAACGGCCCCATCCACCTGTCGAATGTCATGCTGGTTTGCCCGACCTGCGACAAAACCACCCGTGTGGGCTATCGTTATCAGGAAGATGGCCGCAAAACACGGTTCTGCAAGAAGTGCAATTCGGATATTAAGTAAGCCGGAGCAACGAGATGGCACAAGCACCCGTTTTACAGGC
>CAZKIB010000107.1:0-21237 GCA_964552425.1 uncultured Anaerolineaceae bacterium
GCAGGCTGCATGTCGAAGCCCAGCAGATGCAGGTTGGCGGCGCAGTCCGCGACCGGCTGGAAGCCCAACATGGCACAGCACCGATGACGATCCGGCGGCTGTACTGCCGCTTTCGTCCATCGGGCTGGCTGAGGGATTTAATCGAGGAGGCGTATGAGCAAACGCAGGAAGAGTGAATTGTATACCGAACGCCAGACGGTCAGTTTGACACCGGAACAGATGCGGCGGTTGAAGGAACTTCGCTCGGTGCGAGCACGTAAGGACGGGCGACTGATCCACATCACCGACCTGATCCGCGATGCCGTCAATTACTACCTGGCGGCGCAGGAGGATTTACCCGGTTCACGGCGGGCGATTGCAAAGGGGGTTGAGGCGAAAGTGGATGTGCTGGACGAAAAGGTCGAGACGCTGACTTCCACGCTTAATGACTTCATCGAGCGCGTGACACGACGGCGCGGGCAGTAGCAGATGGATCGCAGACAGATGTGTGTTTCCAACCTGCGCTACAAGCGCCCAACTACCGATGAAGGCAAGCGCATGAAGCAACTTCTCGGCTATCTGACTTACCGCGACAGCCGCGACAAAGGTGTGAAGCTGGTTGCCGGGCAGGAGCGTTGGGTCGATCACGGCATGGGCGGCTCGGTGGCGGAAATCGCGCAGCGTTGTGACGACCTCAGAAGCCAGCATGTGCTGACTTTCTCATTGGTCGTCAATCCGAATCCGCAGCTTGTGGCGATGATCCCGCACGAACAGCGCGAGCAGTTCGTCCGCGAACTGACCGAACGCACAGTGGATGGTTTCTTTGAGGCGCGTGGGCTGGATACCGGCTGCGAGTATGCTTACGTCCTGCACCACCGCGACAGCGACGATCCGCAGGCACCGGGTTTGCACAATCCCCATACCCATGTGGTGCTGCCGGGCACGGTCTGGAGTGAGGAACACGGCGAACGCATCAACCTGTACTTCTCGCAGAGCAGGAAGGTGGATCACATCGAGATGCTGCACGATGTAACTGAACAGCACATGGCGGACATGCTGGATCGTCATATCGGGCTGGACTGGGAGCAACGATACGATGCGCTCGAAGTGCTGCGCGAGGAGCAGAAGCAGATCGTCCAGGCTGAACCGCACGGCTACCACATCAGCGAGGATGGGAATCAAATCGCGTATTGGGGCGGCGTGCGCCAGATGGATGAGGAGACCTGCGCTGTTGGTTACTACATGCCATTTTTGGATGAGGAGGGCGAAATCAGTATTCAGTTTCGCCCGGTCGCGGTGGGGCTGGATCGGCAATATGCCGAACGACTGAGTGCCGTCGTCGCTGAGCGATTGAGCCAGTATCCCGACGATCATCTGGGGCTCTATCAGGAGACGATTCGCATCCTGCTCGAAGAAGAACACGAGGACATCGAGCCGCCGACAGTCGGGCACTCATTCGATATTGACCTGTAAATGGAAACGGGGTGTGCTGCTGTCGCTAAACACAGGCAACCCCGAATCACCATACGAAAGTGACGATAGTATGACACAGAACACACCCGTCAGCAAGACGGACGAAAGCATAAAAAATCGTCGGGCATTTCTGCGCAGCCTCTACGGTTCTGCACCGGATGACCTGTATCTCGAACTGCGCTGCATCCATCCCGAAACCGGCGAGGTGCGGACGCTGTGGGGACGCATGGGCGAGAAGCGCGGACTTGCCGCTGCGCTGAAGCAAGCGGATACGCTCAATGGCGAGGGGTATGGTGTGTATTTCGCCCCCTGCCTACGCAAGGAGAAGAAGGGCAGTGCTGACGCTGCCGTCTGGGTTCCAGCGCTGTGGATCGACATCGACAGCACCGACGCACGCAATCTGGAGAAGCTGAAAGCCTTTGACCCGGCACCGAGCTTCATCCTTGCAAGTGGCGGTGGCTGGCATGGCTACTGGCTGCTGGAGCAGCCCTTCACGCTGGAAACCGACGCCGATAAGCAAAAGATCACCGCTGTTCTGCGTGGGTTATTCTCATCTCTGGACGGTGATCCGGGTTATGTGAAGTCGGTTGCATCGGTAATGCGCCTGCCGGACTCGGTGAACACCAAACCGGAGCGTGGTGGTGTGGCGGTAGAGGTTATCGAGAGCGACCCGGAGCGGCGTTATTCCCTGAATGATTTCGCCTGGCTGGAAAGTGATACAAATGAGGAGCACATCGGGGATATGCGTGTGGTCACACTGAATGGCAGCCACCATCCACTGCCGCCGCGAACGGAGCAGTATCTCGCCAGCGGAGCGCACAACGGCAGCCGTAACGCCGAACTCTTCGCCGCCGCCTGCCAGCTGCGAGATGCCGGTTACAGTCAGAGTGATGCTGAACGCGAACTGGTCGCTCGTCATGTTGCCTATGGGGATGGCAATGAGAACCAAGCATCACGGGAGAAGGAAGCCATAGCGACCATCGCCAGTGCTTTTCGTCAGCCGCCCCGTGACCCCATTGCTGCACCACGTCAGCAGGCACGGGAAAGAGTTGATACGCTCGTCAGCCGTTATCGTCGTGATGCTGCTGAACCAGAGCGTCCAAGGGTTGAGCAAGTGCGAGAGGTTGTCCAAGCCTGTACCGCACTCGATTCGCTGGAATGGGCGGAGGAGCGTAAGCGGCTGAAAGCGGTCTGCGGCGATACTTTCCGCGTGGAAGATCTCAACAGCATGTATAAGCAGGCGCGCCGTGAACGAGAACGCAGTCAGCAGCCGGAGCTGTCCAACGCCCCGCGTTATGTTGAGACTGAAGGCAGCATGATCTTCGAGAAAACCACCGAGCGCGGCACGACCCGCCAGACTGTCGCCGAGTGGAACGGGCGGGTCGTCGAGTGGGTGAC
This sequence comes from uncultured Anaerolineaceae bacterium, assembly GCA_964552425.1. Classification (GTDB taxonomy): domain Bacteria; phylum Chloroflexota; class Anaerolineae; order Aggregatilineales; family Phototrophicaceae. The sequence continues at coordinate 2,851 of CAZKIB010000107.1, forward strand.
GCAGGTCAACGATGATGGTCAGTCCGAACACATAATGCGTCTGCACCTGCGCCACGATGCCCATACGACTAGGCTTGATGTGCCGAGTGAGTTGTTCGGTGATCCCAACGCTTTGCAGCGCTTCATTGCCCAGAAAGCCGGGGCGATCTACACTGCCTGCGCCGGGATGTATCGCCATCTGCCCAATGCCATCCTGAAGTTATCCGGGACGTTCCCGACCCGCCAGACCTACCGCTTCATGGGCTGGACGCAGATCGAGGACAAGTGGGTCTACGTCTCCCCGACGATGAGCATCAGCGCGGCGGGGGTGTTGGCTGAACCGCACGAGGTCGAACTGGAAAGCCGCCTGCGCGATTATCATCTGAAGGAATCCACCTGGACGGACAGTCTGAGCGCTTTCAGTGCTGCCATCCGGGTGATGCCTGCCAACCTTGCGCCGACCCTGATTGCCTTCACACTCCTGCCCCTCATTCAGCGCTTCCTGCCCGCCGCGACTGCCAAGCCAGCCATTCACCTTTCTGGGACGACTGGCAGTGGCAAGAGCGAGATTGCGGCGGTGATGGCGAGCTTCTACGGTGACTTTGCACGGGACTCGCCACCTGCCCAGTGGGGCGATACGGTCAACACCGTTGAGGCGCTGGGTTACTCGCTGGCAGATGCGCTCTACTGGGTCGACGACTACAAGACGATCTACGCTGATACGCGCACCTTCTCACGCCTGATGCAGAGCTATTCGCGCAGTATGGGACGGGGGCGCTTAACCCGCGAGGCGAAGCTGCGGCAGGAACGCCCCTGTCGCGGGCATTTGCTCAGCACCGGCGAGACGACGCTGGAAGGCGAAGCCTCGGTGCTGTCGCGGATGCTGGTGCTGGATATTGCCCCCTGGAAAGGGCGTGATCCCGGCGGGCTGGCGCTCAAACAGGCAGAGACGTTGCGCCAGCATCTGCCGGGGTTCACCGTGCAGTTCATCCAGTGGATTGCCCGGCAGGCCGATGATAAGGGCTTCGCCCGGCAGTTGGCCGATAAGCTGGTCGCAAACACCGATGACTACGAAACCTATCTGAACACCACGCTTGGCAGCCTGGCACACACCGGGCGCATGGAGCGCAACTGGGGGCTGCTGCTGACGGTCTACCACCTGCTCGGCGACTTTCTGGCGGAACGCGGTGCGGCGGATGTACTGCCCACCTGGCAGGATGCCATTCTGGAAACCGTGCGGCTTGTCCAGCAGGAACGGGCAGGTGATGCTTTCATCCAGGCGCTGGATCAACTGCTCGCCAGCGGTGAAGCTGACATCACCGCGTCGCGGCATCCGGTTGAGCCTAAACCCGGTGTGACCGTCATCGGCTACGAGGATGAGCATTTTGTCTACTTGCTGCCAGAGATTGCTTACCGCGAGGTGATGCGGATCCACCCGCTAAAGTTCTCGACCGCCGCGATAGGCAGTCAGCTTAAGGAAGATGGCTGGCTGATACCTGGAAGCAGCGACAGCCACCTGACGATGCAGATTCGCGTCCGAGGGCGACGGGTGCGTGTGTGGCGTTTGAAAGCCGAACTTTTTCGCGGTGACTCCGGTGACTCCGGCGACGCAGCCGGTGAAGACGACGAAACAACCGCAGGGAGTGAGTAAATCTGTACGGAGACAGCGGTGACTCCGGTGACACGTTCTCGTTTTTGCGGGATTTTGTCTCCGCTGTCACCGCTGGCACATCGCTATGTGTGTTTGAGCCGCAAAACACTGCAAAAAACGGGGTGGGGGCACGAATACCGTTTCAGCAGTGATTCCGCGACCGGAGACAACGGTGACGCCGGTGACGCTTTCCGACCAGCACTGTCAAATGTACCGCTTTTTCCATACTGGGCGATAAATCACTCGCTGGTGGGCACACCCCAGATTCGAATAGTGCCGTCTTCACTACCAACCGCAATAAAACGATCATCGCCAGACCATCCCAGATCAACAATCTCATATGCGGGAGGGGAGACTAATGGTGTGCCATCGCCTTAAAGATTGTGTATTTCCAGTCCACCTGGCAGCGACACAGCGATCATCGTTCCATCACTATTCCAGGCTGCCTTAGCCTGCTGGGTCGATTCCTCACTATTGATCCAACCAAATACTTGATAATTGCTTTGGTCAAATTCATAGCTTTAACCAAGAACAACACTAAACACCCATAAGTCTCGATCTTCATTACCAGACCCGGCTGCAAAACACCGACGAAGGGCGGCAATTCCTGTATTATCAGGACTCTAAGCTAATCCGGCAAAACCAAACTGGAATTACCGCAATAGAATGGAGTGGAAGTGTGTCTACTCGTAGAATAGAGGACAGGAGCGCGACGATAAAGGCAGCGCCGTTGTCGCTAAACAGGCGCGGACGATGCAATGTAGCCTCCGGGGTGACAACAGTGCTGCCCAGGGATTGAGCCGCCTCACCGGTATGAATCAGGAGGTTTGCGCCGCAGACATTCAGCGTTGGCTGCTGGCAGGCTATCAGTGGTAACCCGAGCCGGATAGGGGTTCTCGCCGTTTGCCGTTCGACTGCATCAGTTCATTAGTCCGGACGACACGGTTTATGTGACGGACGAGCCGGAAGCGACTCGGCACATCACGCTCAACGGGCAGCGCTGTAGAACGTCAGAGCCTGTGAGACAAAAAGCGGCGTAAATTGAAGAGATACTTTTTTCCCATCCGAGATCAGGCAAAGGAGAGCAGATGATATGGCAGAAGACGAGAAAGTATCGGCAGAGGAAGTTGTCCGCGATATTCGTCGGCAAACACGGCGGAAGTACAGTGTGGACAAGAGCACCGAGGCAGAATTGATGGACTTTGCTGCGGTCATTCTCGAGGGTAAAACCCCGCAAAGCACACCGCAGCAAGCATTGAAGTGCTGCTCGAATCGGCGCGAAGCGATCGTGCCAGTGCACCTGAAGGCGACACGACGCAGGTTCAGGCGAGAATCAGTTCAACCCCTTCTTTTTCAAGGCTGAGACGGGCGGACTCGGATAGACCTTGGTCGGTGATGATCACATCGATCTTTTCCAGTGGGGCTATCTTTAATGGCATCACCCGACCGAATTTGCTGCTGTCCGCCAGTACCACTACCGTAGAAGCAGCCTCAATCATCGCCTGTTTAACTTCAACATCCGAGGTATAGGAGCTGGTCAAGCCATGTTCTACCGTAATACCCTCGGTAGCCAGAAAAACATAGTCGCTGTTGATCGACTCGAACACTTTGATCGCCTGCAATCCGGTCAGAGAATATGTTGGTCTTTTAAGACTGCCGCCCGTGACGAGCAGATCAATATAGTCGAAACGATGTGCCGCTGAAGCAATGTTCAACGCATTGGTGACCAGACGCAAATAGGTCAGGTCGGGAGGCAGGTTGTTGACCAGTTCGACAGTTGTCGTTCCCGCATCCACCACAATCGTATGGCCGCTTTCAACCAGTTTAGCCGCGCGCGCGCCAATTCGCCGTTTAGCTTCTCGATTAACATACTCCCGCTTGTCCAGGTCATATTCCGCATTGGCGACCTGGTACTGCTCGGTCACGGCGCCGCCCCAGATCGCTTTGCACAGTCCTCTGGCCTCTAGCTCCTTGATGTCGGCGCGCACCGTCACGATCGACACGCCTAATAAATCGCGCAGTTCCGTATTACGCACAATACCATTCTCGCGCAGCAAGTTCAGGATGAACTCCTGCCGCTCTACTGCAAGTACCGGGATATCCTTTTCGGTCACACCAGTTTGCTCCTCCTTAAACTAGATCTCTTGATGATTATACACGAATGGGCGCAAGCGCGAGCCTCCATCTTTTTATCTCTTTGCTATTCCTGCGGCAACAGCCTACATAGTACATTTCTTTAGTTTGCTATTTTTACACATTCTAGTAAAATAGAAAAAAAAAGAAGCAACCTAGGAGCCTGCGCGATGAAACGTTCGGAAATCAATACTCTTATGCGAGATGCGGACTCTTTTATCAAACAGCATCAGTTTCATCTGCCCCCCTTCGCTTACTGGACTCCTGACGAGTGGCGGCAAAAAGGACCGGAAGCTCACGAAATTGTAGACCATCAACTGGGCTGGGATATTACGGATTTTGGCTCTGGCCGCTATCAGGAAATTGGCTTGCTCTTATTTACTATTCGTAATGGCAACCAGAGTTTTTTAAAGACTGGCAAAGGAAAAATTTATGCGGAAAAGCTGTTGATCGTGGATGTGAACCAGGTGACACCGCTGCATTTCCACTGGACGAAGATGGAGGACATCATCAATCGCGGCGGCGGGCTGCTGGTGCTGGAGCTGTTTCACTCCACGCCCGACTATGGATTGGAGGATACTGAAATTGAGGTTAGTGTGGACGGCGTGCGGCGAACCGTTCTTGCCGGAGGGCAAGTGGTCCTTCGTCCTGGGCAGAGCATTACCTTGCCCACCCGGTTGTATCACAAATTCTGGGCGGAGAACGCACGGGTGCTGGTCGGCGAAGTTTCGGTTGTCAACGATGATTTTACCGATAACCACTTTTACGAGCCGGTTGGACGGTTTGCCGAAATCGAAGAGGACGAACCGCCCCTGTACTTACTCTATAACGATTATGAAAAATACTACCCGTTCAAGGAACCGTCCCGATGAGCACTGATCCATTGCTGGTCGGCATTGACATCGGCACAACCAATATCAAAGCTGTGGCATTTACGCCTTCAGGCGACACCATCGCCCATTCAAGTATCCAGACGCCAACCCATAGCCCACGGACTGGCTGGGCTACCTACGAGCCTGAAGCCTTATGGCAGGCGGTGATTCAGGTACTCAAAACGATTACGTCATCAGTAGACCGTCAGCACATCACCGGCGTGGCCGTTGCCAGTATGGGCGAAGCCGGGGTGTCGCTGGATATGCATAATCAGCCTCTTTACCCCTTCATTGCCTGGTTTGACCCACGCACCAAACCCCAGGCTGAATGGCTCGCCAGGACACTGGACAAAGACTCCCTGTTTCACATCACCGGCCTATCGCTGCAACCCATATTTGGCTTATGCAAATTATTGTGGCTGAAACAGAACGAACCAGATATTTTCGCCCGCACGGTTCGCTGGCTGAATGTAGCCGATTATATCGCCTTCCGCCTATGCGGTGAGCAGGCTACCGACTTTTCTCTGGCTTCGCGCACGCTCGCCCTCAATATTCAACAGCGGCGTTGGGCCGAAGATATTCTTCAGGCGCTCGACATCCCAACCTACCTGTATGCGCCATTATGCCACAGTGGAACAGAACTGAGTCCAGTGACTGCTGAAGCCGCGCGCGTGACAGGGTTGCCTCAGTCCGCGATCGTAGCAACTGGCGGTCATGACCATGTGTGCGGCGCGTTTGCCGTCGGCGCCACCCAGCCGGGAAAGGTGTTCAATTCCATGGGCACCGCCGAAACCGTCTTTCTGACGCTGGGCAGGCCGCTCACCGACCCGGACATTGGCCGTCAGGGTTTTACACAGGGATTGCACGTTATTCCCGATCACAGCTATATCTTCGGGGCATTGTATACCTCCGGTGGCAGTATCGAATGGTTTCGCCATCACCTTACGGACTGCCTTGCCTATGAAATCCTGATCGATGAGGCTCAGCAAGTCAAACCGGGCAGCGATGGCGTGTGTTTCCTGCCGCACTTGCAGCTTGCCAGCCCACCTTACGACGATCCCAAAGGGCGTGGCGCTTTCATTGGGCTGGGCGCGGAAATCGGGCGTGGCGCACTGTTCCGATCAGTCCTGGAGGGTATAGCCTTCGACTCTCGCCAGATGCTTGAAGTCATGCTGACTCATGGGGGCGTGCCCCAACTCAAGTCAATCTCTGCTTTTGGTGGGGGCACTCGTAACCGCCTACTCATGGACATCAAAGCGACGGTATTGAACCACCCAATTCAAGTCACCGAGGTGCATGAAGCCACCTGCCTGGGAGCAGCGCTCCTGGCAGGCTTGGGAGCAGGTGTCTACTCGGATGCTGCCCAGGCGCTCGCCACCTTGCACACGAACACGCTGACGATTGAGCCGAACTTCGAGGCCATCGGCCAATACGAAGAACTGTATACAACCGTGTACCAGAAACTCTATTCTGTGCTCAGACCCCTTCATCACTCCCTCGACGCTCTCATAAAGGAAAGTAACTGACATGCCGTTGATAAGCGAAATCCATGCCGTTGAAGCGCTTTACAGGCAAGCCATTCAGTCAGATATCTGTCTGGCGAATTTCTGCACGGCCAATGTCTACACCACGGAAGCAATTCTCCGGGCTGCTTACGAGTTCGGGCAGGAGTGTGGCAATCCGTATTTGCCGATTGTGATTTCTGCAACCGCAAATTACCCGATCGAGCCGCAGCTTGTCAATTACACCCAGTTCAAAGATGCCAGTCTGGGTATGAAAGCGCTGATCGATGATGTTGATCTGATGGTGTCATCTGAAAGCCCATACTGCGATCTGCAAGTCATGCTGCACTTCGATCACGGTCAGCCTGACCTAGATTCCGCCTTGTTCGACGATGCTGCTGACAAGTACGCCACCATCATGTACGACGCTTCCAAGTGGCCGCTTGCCGAAAACATCGAGATGACGCGGCAGTTTGTGCAACGAATGCGGGGCAGGGTATTGGTCGAGGGCGCAGTGAGCGAAATAGCCCAAGCGAGTGCTCACGTCGATGCGCCGCTCACGACCGTGGATGAGGCCGAACACTTTTACGATGAAACAGGTGTGTTTTTGATTGTGCCCAATCTGGGCACGGAACATCGGGCTACGACAAAGGCAGCCCACTACGATAGCCAACGCGCGCGGTTAATTACCGAACGAATCGGCAAACGCATTGCCTTACACGGTTCGTCTTCCTTGCATGAGGAATATCTCCCGCAGTTAGCCAACGATGGCATTGTCAAGGTGAATGTGTGGACCGTTTTCGAGCAGGTCGGCGGGCAGGCTATAGCCCGGTATATCGTCAATCATCTGGATTCCCTTTTGCCGCAAAGCGAATTATATGCGCTCTTTCAAACCGATATCCTTGGCCGTCATTATCGCCCGAATGGGTCAGAGGCAAATGAACCAAAACTGGAATATCTGCGAGAAGATAGGCGGCGGGATGTGTGGCAGACCAGTGTCGTCGGGCTGATGAAGTTTTATCTGCGTAGTTTCAATTATGACCGCTTTTCGAATGCTCGTATTTAGCTTAAATTTTATCTAAACTTTCTATTTCACTTTCTAATTTCTTGTATTTTCAAAATTATCGGATACAATCAGCAAAATAGAAAAATATTGAAAAACTATCATAATTCGGAGGATATATGTATCATGTAAAGTTTCGTTCTGAACGCCCGTTTCTGAGGCCAGCTAAGTTTGTATTCGCGATGGTGGTTCTCATCGCCACGATGCTGCTGGGACTGCTACCGACGGCGGCGCAAAAGGACAGTTGGTTGTATGCTGAAGACATTTCCACCATGCCACCCACCTCTATTCGTTACTGGTTTTATGAGTCGCCGGAACGAACGGCGCTGGGCGAGCAGCAGCTACAACAGTTCCAGGAATTATTCCCCAACATCACCGTCGAAGGCCGCCAGGCTCCTCAGGCGGTAGACAACGCCCAACTGCTGGCGTTTATCCGAACCGGCACCAACTCCCACATTCATCAGTCGTTCTACAAAGAAGATGTCTGGTACATTGAAAACGACATCCTGATGCCACTGGAAGGGCTGCCGGGCTTCGATGAGCTGCGAGCGCGTCTGCCAGACAACATGAATTATGTCTGGAAAGATGGGCATGTTTACTCGCTGTCCTGGTACTATGGTGGCGTTGCCCTGTGCTACAACAGCGACTTGGTGATAGAAGCCGGCCTCGATCCAGTCAACCCGCCTGCCACGTACAGCGAGTTCCTGACTTGGGCACAGGCGTTGACCCAGGACAAGAACGGCGACGGCACGACTGACCAGTGGTTTATTGCACCGCCACTGGGCGAGGAATGGTGGTGGTGGAGTTTAGCCTTTAGTCCATTCTACATCGCAGCAACGGGTTCTGGCGCGGTGCTGGATGCGGACGGAAATCCGATGTTCAACAATCCCCAGGGCATCAAACCATACGAGTTGATGCAGACGTTGTTCAGCGAAGGCTACGCCACAACCAGTACCGAGGCTGAAAGTCCCTTTGTGAATGGGATTGTGGCAGCGGAATATCCGTGCTGGATGGGCTCTCATCGCGGATTGCAAGATACCGCGCCCGAAGATTTCGAGTACATCACGGGGCCTATTCCCAGGCCTGACGACGCTGAATTTGAGGGCAACCCGAACTTCCTGTTCGTGCGTAATCTGGCGTTGGTTCAAGAGCGCGACAAGACCGGCGAAGAAGCCGATCGGATCATGCGCGCCTCCTGGGAATTCATGAAGTTCCTGCTTTCCGAGGAGCAAATGGCTGCCGATTTCGCCGTCTCCGCCGAACCGCCCGCGACCAGTGATCTGCTGACAAATCCGGTTTACGAGCCAACCATCGCTAGTTTGGGAGACCATTTCCGCTGGCAAGTAGACTATGTCCTGCGCGAAGGAGTCCTGGGCGACATGAGCAGCGGAAAGATCGTCGAGATGGAATCGTTTCTTCAACGCGCCTACCTGAACGTTGCCTATGGCCGTCTGAGTGCGGCTGACGCCGTGGCTCAAGCGGAACAGGATGTCATTAATCTCCTGTCTCAGTAAATCAGCTCAGTACCTGCACCTTCAGGGTGGTGGTCGCCTTCTCTGGCGGCCACTGCCCGCTTGACAAAGGGAGCAACCTATGACCAGAACTACTTCGCTGCCTCAACCAGCCATCAGTCCGAAAGTTCGACGGCGCAGACCAAAATGGGATCGGGCGGCGATCATCATGATTGCTCCATATCTGATTTTCCTGGTGATCTTTACAGCCTACCCAATTTTTATGGCAGTTTATGGCAGTTTGAGCGACTGGAACATCCTGACCGGGGAAATGACGTTCCGGGGCTTTCAGTATTATGAAAAACTGCTGCGCGACCCCGTCTTTTTTGCCAGTTTCAAGAACACGTTAGTTTATCTGATCGTACAGGTTCCCGCTTCCATCATCATTGGGGTTTTTGTAGCGGTTCTGCTCAACCAGCGCATCCGTTTCAGCGGCATCTTTCGAACCATTTTCTTTTTGCCAGTTGTGACTCCGGTTGTGGTGTTGGTTATTGTCTGGCAGTGGATGTATCAGGAACGGGGTGTGTTCAACTATCTGCTGTCAACCGCAGGAATGCCGTCGGTGTCGTGGTTGACCTCGCCGGCTTGGTCCATGCCGTCTATAGCTATCATGAAAATATGGACCGATGTTGGCTTTTATTCGGTGCTCTTTCTGGCCGGGTTACGAAGCATCCCGTCTGATTTCACGGATGCAGCCCGTGTAGACGGAGCCAATGACTGGCAAATATTCTGGAAAGTCAAACTGCCCCTGCTCAACCCCACTATCGTATTTGCAATTATGATGGGCACCATTTGGGGCATGCAGATTTTCACAGAGCCGTTCCTCCTGACCGAGGGCGGTCCCCTGGACAGCAGCCAGACCCTTATCCTGTACCTGTACGAAGAGGGTTTTGTTTACAACCGCCTGGGCTATGCCAGCGCTATCGGCGTTTCCACAGCCGTACTGATTCTGGCGATCACGCTCATCCAGCGCCGCGTTGTTGAGCGTACAGTTTCACTTTGAGAGAGGCAACAACATGGCGAATATGAAAGTTTCCCGCTCGAAAACATGGGATGTTTCTAAGTTAACCTCCATGACTTTTACTTACGGAGTCCTGATCGTTGGCGCTCTGCTCGCGCTCTTTCCCTTTTACTGGATGGTGACTTCCTCCATCAAAACTTCTGAGGTTGTTCACCGTTATCCCCCCACCTTGGTCCCGACTGAAATAACCTTGCAGCACTATCAGACCATTTTTGAGACCGTAGATCTCACTCGGGCGTTTTTGAACAGTTTGATCATTGTAGTGGGAAGGGTCTCGATTGTCGTCGTGATTTCGGTCATGACCGGTTATGCCCTGTCCAAACTCAGATTTCCGGGACGCGGCCCCTTATTTGTGATCATTCTCGCGCTTTCGATGATACCGGGGCAGTTGACGATTATCCCCCTTTTTCTCCTGGTCGCGGACTACAAACTATTGAATACCTTCGCCGCGCTGATCCTGCCTGGCGCTGCTAATACCTTCAGCATATTCCTGATGCGCCAGGCGTTTCTATCCGTCCCAGATGATTACATTGAAGCAGCCTTGATTGACGGCGCGTCGCACTTCCGGATCGCCTTTCGGATTGCCCTGCCGCTGGTGATCCCGATGGTGGTGACGGTTGTTGTCGTCAACACCTTCTGGACGTGGAACGATTTCTTGTGGCCGTTCCTGGTGGCACAAAGCGATCAGATGCGCACCATGCCCGTGGCCCTGGCAAAGTTCTCACAAACGGTGATGGGTGTCCAGCGATGGGGCGAGATCATGAGCGGCGCCACCCTGACCGCTGCTCCGATGATTGCGGTTTTCCTGGTTCTGCAGCGACGTATCGTCGAATCGCTCACGATGACAGGACTGAGGGGCTAGACCGTACTTAAAAGCCATGTGTTTATCTAACCTTAACAAGGATTAATATCATGCTTCATCTCGACCTATCGCAAGGCTGGCTGCTGCGTTACGAGGACTTGTGGATTGACGGGAACATGAATCGGGTCATCTCCAACCGACCAGAAGGCTGGTTGTCTACTGCACTGCCCTGTGACATCCACATGCCGCTGATTCAACACGGGATTATCGAGGAACCGCTTATCGGGCTTAATTGTTTTGACTCCAAGTGGGTAGAAGACAAATCCTGGTGGTTCAAAAAGCTGTTCACTGTTGACGCTGCTTTTCTGGGCGGTGACCGGATTGAACTCACGCTGGAGTCGCTCGATGGCGATGCCGACATTTTCGTGAATGGCGTTCATCTCGGCTCTCACCGGAGCGCCTTTTACCCCTTTGAACGAGAGCTGAAAGCCTTGCTTGTCGAGGGCGAAAACGAACTGTTGGTCAGAATAACCACGGGTCTGGAGCGTGTCAGCCAGTCCGACGTTGCGCCTATCGATTGTAAGATCGGCCTATGGCCCGGCGACCGATATGAGAAACGGCGCGCGTTGGTACGAAAACCGCAGTATGCATTTGGCTGGGATCATGTACCACATGTTGCCACCTGTGGGATTACGCGAGGAGCATGGCTGGAGTCGCGTAAAACGTTGAGTGTCCGCGCTGTCCATGCGACCACCACGCGGGTATCCACAGATGCGGAAGTTAGCTTCGAAATCGAGATTGACAACCTGCATCCGTATGCCACAGTGGACGGCAAAGTGACCGTCAGGGTGGACAATGCAGGAGATGTTGTACTCGAGCTTGAACATGACCTGTTGCTCAAATCTGGTCTCAACTTCGTACACCTGACCGGTGTCATTCAGGATGCTCGTCTTTGGTGGCCGAACGGTATGGGCGAGGCTCACCTCTACACCGTAAACGTAACAGCTACAGCCCGGGCTACCAGCGTTGTATATCCGACGTTTAAATTTGGCTTACGAACGATCAATATTAATATGGACAGAATCTCCGCTGATGAGCGGCGGTTCGCTTTAGAAATCAACGGTATCCCGGTGTTTGCGAAGGGTGCTGACTGGGTTCCAGCCGATGCGATTTACGCCAGAGTAAGTGACAGCAAATATGAGGCGCTAATCAACGAGGCAAAAGAGGCTAACTTTAACATGATCCGTATCTGGGGCGGCGGTAATTTTGAGAAAGACCTCTTCTACGAACTGTGTGACCAAAACGGCATTCTGCTCTGGCACGATTTCATGTTCGCGTGCGTGCTTTATCCCGATAATCTCGCCTGGTTTTGCCAGGAAGTGGAAAACGAAACGAATTTTCAGACACGCCGCTTGCGAAATCACCCCTGCCTGACGCTGTGGTGTGGCAACAACGAAATTCCATGGATATACGTTAAAAACTGCAAAGCGGATGATGGACCGCTAGATTTTGGCGGAGCAACCCTTTTCAACTACCGAATTCCTAATACCATCCACAAGAACTGTCCTGAGATTCCGTATTGGAATAGTTCGCCCTATGGTGGCGACACGCCCAACAGCGAATCCTGTGGCAATCGGCACGTCTGGGAAGTCGCCATGCATAAGGATATTGCTGTCCGCGCTTCCCATGAGGCTTATCGTACTACCCACCCCAAGTTCGTTACTGAGTATGGTTGCATCGGACCAAGCCGTCGCTCCTCCATTGAAACGTTTCTCGGTGGCGCGGTCTTTGATCGACACGATTCGGTATATCAGTATCATGTCAACGTTTTTGAAAAGGATACTACTGCCGCTCTCATTGCTCGCTACTATGCAGATTCCGAGGCAATGGGCATGGATGATTACATATTGTTTGGCGGATTGTGTCAGGGATTGATGCTGGAACACACGCTCAGTTATTTCCGCTCCTACGAGCATTGTTGGGGTACGCTGTTTTGGGACTACTCTGATAGCTGGGGGGAAACCGGCTGGACGATCATTGACTACTACTTGAAACGGAAGATCGCATACTATTTTGTCAAGCGGTCACTCGCCCACGTTCGTCTTATCCTAAATGAAGATGAAGGGGAGCGTATCTGTGTCATCGGCTACAATGATACACCGCAGTCTCACAGCTTTGATGCGGAATACGGATATATGACTTTTGACGGTCAAGTGAGACAGTCGAGCCAGGTTCACATTACTTTGTCACCATTCTCCCGGGAACTTGTGCTGGAATTCGGTCAAGAGGGCTACTCGAAGGCAGAAGGCTGTTTTTTTGTCCGTCCATTAGGTACGGGTGTCGTGCAGCCTGCTGTTCTGCGCGCACCTGAGATACGAAACCTCCGATTGCCACGAGCAAAACTTGAAGTAAGTGGTTTTGATCGGGAAGGCCATTCGGTGTCTTTCACCGTACGAAGCGATGTCTTCGCTCATGCCGTACACTTTGGACTGGAAGACGGGTTAAACCTGTCGGATGAGTTCTTTGACCTACTTCCGGGAGAAGCACGCGAGATTACGGTTTGCAACGTTCCCGCAGACTTTAAACCCGAGGATATTGAGCCGTCCTGCATATGCACTTGAAGGGGCGTCCATAAGAAATTAATTAACACGATGCATTTAGCGATTACAAATCCGCTTTCAAGAGCACTGCGACAAGAAATGGATCTGGACTTTCCAACGTGAGGACAGTATCTGTAATTAGGTAGATTTACATAACCAGTAGGGGCGGTCCAACCGTGTCACACCGACTTGGTATCGTTCCTCTAGGTTCAAGCCTATTGGCGTGCCAATGTCACAAGACCGTTGACACTTGGGCGATTATTTTGGACATGGCTAGAAGGAGCCTAAATGAGCATCACCCCACGTATGAACCGCCTCTTCGCAGAGGATGGTAAATGTTTTGACATAGCTGTAGATCACGGCTTTTTCGGCGAACGTGCATTTCTTAGCGGCATTGAGGACATGCAGCGCGCGATTGCGGTGCTGGTCGATGCGGCCCCCGACGCAATCCAGATGACCATCGGGCAGGCCGCGAAACTGCAAAACATTCCCGGCAAGAGCAAACCGGCGCTCGTTTTACGTACGGACATCGCCAATGTGTATGGCAAAACCCTGCCGCGCTATTTGTACAGCGGCATCATTGCCGACGCGGTAGAACAGGCATTGCGGCTAGATGCCTCGTGCGTTGTGGTCAACCTGTTTATGCTACCCGACCACCCAGAAGTGCATCACCAATGTGTGCAAAATATCTGCTCACTCAAGCCGGTGACCGAACGCTACGGAATGCCACTGATGATCGAGCCGCTGGTAATGAAAGACAACTCACAAAGCGGGGGTTACATGGCGGACGGCGACATCGACAAGATTCTGCCTCTTGTCCGGCAGGCAGTGGAACTCGGCGCGGACATCATTAAGGCCGACCCATGCGACAACCCACAGGAATATCATCGCGTGATTGAGATCGCCGGCGCGATTCCGGTTCTGGTACGCGGCGGGGGGCGCGTTGCGGACGATGTGATCTTGCAGCGCACCCACGAGATTATCCAGCAAGGCGCGAAGGGCATCGTCTACGGGCGCAACGTCATCCAGCACGACAACCCTCGCGGCATGACGGGCGCCCTGATGGCAATTGTCCATGACGATGCGACTCCCGAACAAGCACTCATGTATCTGGGAGCTTAATCATGGCACGCAAACCGATTCGCTTTGGCATAATCGGCCTCGGCCTGATGGGACGCGAGTTCGGGAGCACCGCCGCCCGCTGGTGTCACCTCCTCAATCTCGATTTTGCGCCGATCATAACCGGAATCTGCGACACCAATGAGGCACTACATGGCTGGTTCATAGATAACTTCGATATGATCAAAATCAAGACGACGGATTATCACGACTTACTCAACAGCGACCACATTGATGCCATCTACTGCGCTGTACCGCACAATCAGCACCAGCGACTTTATACCGATATTCTACGCGCGGGAAAACACCTGCTCGGAGAGAAACCCTTCGGCATCGACCTCGCGGCCAATGAAGCGATTTTGCAGGTCATTGAGCAAAATCCGAATGTGTTTGTTGCCTGCTCATCAGAATTTCCTTTTTTTCCAGGCGCGCAGCGGGTGATTCGCTACATCAACGAGAATCGCTTTGGCCAAATCATCGAGGTTGAAAATGGACTGCTCCACAGCAGCGACCTTGACCCGAACAAGAAAATCAACTGGAAGCGTATGATTGCGGTCAACGGCGAATACGGCTGTATGGGCGACCTAGGGATGCACGCGCTGCACATTCCGCTGCGCGCTGGTTGGATGCCGCACAGCACCCACGCCATGCTGCGCAATATCGTCACACAGCGCCAGAACGCCGCCGGGGAACTTGTGCCGTGCGAAACGTGGGACAACGCAACACTGGCTTGTGAGGTCAAGACCGCCGACCATGAATTCCCGATGTACATCAAGACTTACCGCATCATGCCCGGCGAGACGAATACATGGTACCTCCGCATTTTGGGAACTCATTTCAGCGTCGAATACTCAACCAAGTACCCCAAAACGCTCAAGACCATGACCTACACCTCCGGTGGAGAGCAGTCGTGGACCGTGACCGACATCGGGTACGAGACGGCCTACCCTACCATCAGCGGCGGGATTTTCGAGTTTGGCTTCTCCGACGGTCTTCTGCAAATGTGGGCGGCATTCTGCGATCAACTCGCCAACGGGCGCGACGGCATGCAGCAACCATTTAACTGCGCTATGCCCACCGAGACACACCAGCATCACCGCATCCTAACCGCCGCGCTGGAGTCGCACAAGCAGCGCGCTTTAACAACGATTTAATTCAAACCACAGTGTCACAGGGTAGCTTTACAGAATAACGTGGACTGGTCAACAGGGGGTTCGCTCACAGACTTGTTTCGACCAAGAGACAAGAAGTAAGCACAAATGAACCCCTACGAACGATTCTACCCGAACACCAAATGTCCGGTGAGGGGCAAAGTGGGAGCAGGCAATATTGTGAGCCACAGCACGAACGAACAGCTCTATCAATGCACAAGCTGTGGAAAGGCCTTCAGCATCCGTAAGGGGCAGCGATGTATGGGATCAAGCGCAGGGCAGATGTGTTTGTGGGCGGGGTGACACTGGTGGCATATGGCTGTCTACTTCAAGCGGTTGTGGCTACTTTTGGGTTGGATGAACGCACGGTTCGCAGTTAGTATCTTAAGGCTGGCACACACTGCCAGGTGGTGCATGAACAGTTCGTCGGTCAGAGCCAGCTTGATATGGGACAGGTGCAGGCGGATGAGATTAAGGTCAAAACCCAACAGGGAACGGTGTGGATGGCGCTGGGGTTGATGGTCTCGACACGCTGGCTGGGCGGCGTGGTGAGCGGCAAGCGCGATAAGGCCCTCATTGGTGCTTGGTGACTAAAATCCATGAAGCTGCCCTGTGTCGGGTGCTGCTGCTGCGGTGGATGGCCGGTCAGCTATGTCAATGCCTTCCAGAAAGCCTTTCGCAGCCCCCCGCCGCCCGGAAAACGTGCGCATCGTCGCCTCAGCCCTGCAAGGGGTCAATATCGTGCAGGTGATCAAGCGGCGCACGACCAGCGCTTTGTCCATTGAGCGCCGCATCAGGCAGGGCGATGTCCAATCGGTAGCCCATTGCCTGACGACCTCCAGGGCGGCGGTCAGATCAATACCGCGTTCATCGAACGGCTCAATGCCACCTTTCGCCAGTGTCTGGCCTGTTTAGGTCGCCACTCCCGCTCGCTGCAAGCGGGTATGTTCCTGGTCGGCTGCGTCTACAACTTCTGTAACCCTCATGCCTGTCTCCGACTTCCCCTCTGGATTTCAGAACGTCGCTGCCATTGGGTGCAGCGTACCCCGGCGATGGCCGCTGGCCTAACCGACCATCATTGGTCCGTTCTGGAATTGCTTACTTTCAAAGTCCCGCCACCATCTTCTTTGCCTCCCAAACGACGCGGTAGACCCCTAAACCGATTTTCCAGGCGGCTGCCCCATGACCATGCTATCGTGTGAAGCTACCCGGATGTTTTTCGTTGGACATCCTTAGAGAAGATGCCCACTGTTTTTTCAGGATGTCGCGCTCCTGTTGGACAATGTCCAACTCGCACTTCATGCGCCGCCGCAGTCCGTGGCTCAGACCCAGTTCCCGCGCCACTGCAATCACTGTATTGTCACTCGTTTGTTGCTGACGAAAGGACTCCCGCTTGAACTCTGTGCTGTACTGCTTCTTCTCGATCATTAACCTGTTCTCTTCTTGTCCTCTATTCTACGAGGAGACACCCCCCCACCCCATTTTATTGGGGCAATTCCAGTCACACAGTCAACAGAAATCGCTGTCTCTTATGCAACGGCGTTTCAACTCCGATTATTAGAGGCGCATCGTAATGTGATATGTGCCCGCACAGACATCAACCAGACTACCGGAAATCGGTGTTCCATTCATGGTCGCCGTGTCCGATCCGATGGCAGGCAGATGCACAGCTGCCGTTGTATTGGGCGGCACAATTACCGTCCACTCGAAACGGCCATCGTTAATTTTCCAACTCGACACGATCTCCCCATACAAGGTTTTGAGCCTGCCGCTTGCATAGGTCAACCCGCCGCCGACCTGTGGACGCAGAATGATCTGTTTGTAACCCGGATGCGCCGGATCAGGGTTTATTCCCGCGACTGTGCTATAAAGCCAGTCACCAATCGCGCCATAAGCATAGTGATTGAATGAGTTCATAGAGGCATCCTGAAAACCGGCTTCCTCTGTCCATCCGTCCCACCGTTCCCAGATCGTGGTCGCTCCCTGGGTGACCGCGTAGAGCCAAGACGGACAGGTCTTCTGGTTCAGTAGGGCGTATGCTATGTCGAGGCGACCATTCTGGCTCAGCACGAACGGCAGATAGGGCGAACCAACGAAGCCGGTAGACAGGTGCAGGCTGCGTCGTTCAATATCGGCGACCAGTTCATCAACTGCCAGGGGCATCAGGGCCTCTGGCAGCAGGTCGAAATGCAGCGCCAGGACATAAGCAGTTTGTGTCGGTGTAAAAAGGTGGATGTTAAACACTTCGGATGGGATCGGCCCATAATCCACAACTGCCAGCGTCCCCCGCGAAACTTTATCCTGTTCGTCCAAAGCTTTTTGTATAGAGGTGGGAGGTAACACCGCCGGAACCTGGCGACTACCTGCCAGAAAATGCTGGCGGAAGGCGTATTTTACATCCGCGAAAAGCTGCTTATACCGGGCTGCATCATCGGGTTTTCCCAGTATCCCCGCGATCTGGGCCATCAGGTTGGCATCATAGGCAAGAAACGCTGTACCAATCAGATCGCGCGGGGTAGTCGCGTTAATTGAAAGCCAATCTCCAAAACCCTGCCAGCCTTCATAATCTGGCGCACAGCGAATATACCCTGGACTGGTGTCGATGAGAAAGTCCATGAACCGGGTCATACTGGAATAGCTGTTTTCCAGAATACGTTGATCCCCATAACACAGGTACACTGTCCAGGGGCAGATTATTGTTACGTCCGACCACGCGGGTCCACCGTCCGCACGGTATTCGGGTTTGTCGCGTCCAAAAGTTGGCGCGATGATGGGTACCATGCCACGCGCATTCTGTGCATCGGTAACATCCTGTATCCATTTTGTCATAAAGCCGGAAACGTCCATATTGAACGCCGAAGTACGAGCAAAGACTTGAACGTCGCCTGTCCATCCCAATCGCTCGTCGCGCTGCGGACAATCTGTTGGTACATCAACAAAGTTTCCTTTCTGGCTCCACATAATGTTACGCTGTAATTGATTA
>CAZKIB010000108.1:0-268 GCA_964552425.1 uncultured Anaerolineaceae bacterium
CGCCTGCGCGACGGCGTCCAGAGTCGCCTGCACCGGCGTGAGCGTGAGCGGAATCGGGGTCAGGGTTTCACCGGCGAAAGCCACCTGGGTCTGCGCTTCGTTAGCCTGTGACTGCGATGTAGAGGCCTGATTCAGGAAAATGCCGGTTGCGATAATCGCGATGACGATCATCACAACCAGGATAACGGTGGCCCGTCCCAGATTTTGTACCCGGCGGGCAATCGCTTCGTCACGGGCACGCCGGGCGGCCTGCTCTGCGATACTCGCT
>CAZKIB010000108.1:278-1909 GCA_964552425.1 uncultured Anaerolineaceae bacterium
ACTGCTCTTCCTGATTGAGCGAGAGCGCGGTGACTTTGCTCCATTCTTCAAACTGGTCCAGCCGGCTGCCCGAAGCCAGAAAGTCCGGGTTGCGCCCGGAGGTCAGCCACTCGGCTGTCGCGGTGGTCAGCCGCCGCTGGATACGCAAATCCTCGCGGCTGTCTTCAATCCACTCGCGCAGGCGTTCCCATGTGCGGATCAGCGCCTCATGCGCCACCTCCACCGTCGGCCCGCGTGTGATCGGGTCACGGTCAAAGGTGAGCAGACGGTACTGCCCGAAGGTTTCAATCACTTTATCCAGATGCGGGTTCGTGCCCAGTTCGGTGCGGCGCACGCGGCGGCGGGTGTCTTCCGTGCCTTCGCCGAGTGTCACCAATCGCAGGAACAACTGACGAGCGGCTTCCTGTTCTTCCGGCAGAAATTCGCGGTAGAGTTCGTCTGCGCGGCGGGCCAGCGCCCCGGTTACACCGCCAATGGTGGTATAGGCTTCCAGCGTGAGCAGCCGTCCGGTGCGGCGTTCAAACAACTCCGTCAGGGCATATTGCAGCAGCGGCAGCGTGCCCGGCTGTTCGCCCACATCATCGGCAATTGCCTGCGACAGGCCGGGTTCCAGCGCCACACCCACCCGATCCGCCGGTCCAACGATAGCGCGTTCCAGATCAACTGAAGAAAGCGGCAGCACCACCTCGGTCTGCTGGCGCATCAATTCGCCGAGCGCTTCGTATTGCAGCGGGCGGTCATAAAAGTCGGCGCGAATCGTCACGATCACGCGCAGCCGCCCTTTGGGGTCTTCCAGCGCAGCGCGCAGGCTGTTGAGGAAATGCACACGCGCTTTTTCCGGCCCCACCTGCGTGAACAATTCCTCAAACTGGTCAATCACCAGCACCAGTTCGGTGTCATCATCAGCCGGCAGAATGCGCTTCAGGGCGCGCAGCAGGCCGCGTTCGTCCTCTTCCAGTTGGTAGATAAGGCTGTCCGGCGGGTTGATCGCCACACGCAGCAGGGCCGCTTCCAGTTCGGCCATCGGCTGGCTGCTGGGGAACATTTCAGTGATAAACCAGTCGTGTGAATCGGGCAGCGCGCCATGTCGCAGCGCCGGGACCAGACCCGCTTTGACCACGCTGGATTTACCGCTGCCGCTGGGGCCAACCACCGCCAGAAAACGCCCGCCGCTGTGATGCTTCAGGTCCATCCGGTCAATCAGCCGCCGGATGAGTTCATCCCGCCCGAAAAAATCATCGGCATCGCCCTCGCGGAAGGCGCGCAGACCCTTATAGGGATTTTCCAGCAGGGCCGTGTCTTCGATCACCGTTTCGGCGTCGAGAACATCCGTCCGCGCATACAGGTCAGACGGCGTATCCGTATCGATCAGGTCAGCGCTGGCAAGGGCGCTCTTGAACGCGGCAGCCATCGCCAGCGCGTTCGGATAGCGCTCCTCCGGGTCTTTGGCCGTCGCCCGTTGCAGCACCTCATCCACTGCCGCCGGCAGGTCCGGCTGCAAATTACGCACCGACGGGAGCGGCTGGCCGATATGTTTGAAAATGACTTCGTGCAGCGCGCCGGAAAAGGGCTGCTGGCCGGTGAGCATTTCGTACAGCATCAGGCCGAGGTTGTACAGATCCGCCCGCAGG
>CAZKIB010000108.1:1919-21139 GCA_964552425.1 uncultured Anaerolineaceae bacterium
TCGCCCTTAAACTGCTCCGGCGAGGCATAATTAGGCGTCAGCAGACCTTCCATCGTCTGCGAGGCGGCGTTCGCGCCCAGGTCTTTGGCGATGCCGAAGTCCGCCAGGTAAGCATTCTGGTCTTCGTCCAGAAGAATATTGGCCGGCTTCAGGTCCCGGTGAACCACACCGTTGCGATGCGCGATGTTCAGCGCGCTGGCGATCTGGTCCAGATAGCGCGTGGTCAGCTCCGGGCCAAGCGGGCCATGCTCAATAGCATCTTCCAGGCTGCCGCCGCGCAGCAGACGCATCACCAGATACGCGCCGCCCGAATCGCGCCAGTAATCGAACAGCGGCACGATATGCGGGTGTTCCAGCCGCGCCACCAGTTCCGCCTCGACCTCAAAACGGCGGATAAATTCGGGCTGGTTGGCGTGCTGCGGCAGAATAATCTTGACCGCGACTTCCCGTTTGAGCAGCGTCTGATGCGCGCGATAAACTTCGCCAAATCCGCCGCCGCCGATGCGGTCACGCAGTTCGTAACCCTTGATCGTCTGACCTTCTAAGCCTGGCATAGTGTCTGTCCGGTGTGCCTACAGGTGTCGGAATCAATCATACATTGAAAGCGGAACCCCCGCCAAAAAGGAACGGTAAGCATCAGATTTGAATCCCGCATAATCCCGCGCCTGAAAAACAGGCAGGAACAGGCCGGGCTAAAATCAGGTATGATTGGATCACAGGCAACAACAGATCTTAACACCAGGTCTTGATGATGACTAACTCAGTACGAACTGACTGGACTATTGACTCGATTGTGGAGTTTCTACACGCGAATCGGGCAGAATTGCGCGCATTTGGTGTCCAGAAAATTGGCGTTTTTGGGTCCTATGTGCGGGGGGAGGCGAAACCAGACAGCGATATTGACCTCCTGTTCACGATGGACCATCTCACTTTTAGCCGCTGGATGGATGTCTGGAATTTTCTGGAAGATGCCTTCAATCGTAAAGTCGATCTGGTTCCAGAAAAAAATCTTCGAGAAGAACTCCGCTCTCAGGTTCTTGCAGAGGCTCGCTATGTCGAGGACTTATGAACTTTATTTGCGCGACATTCTGAAAGCCAGCAGCCAGATTAACGAGTTTGTCAGTGACCTGGATGCAGATATGTTCAAAGCCGACGCGCTGCGGGTCAATGCGGTACTCTACAACCTAATCATCATTGGTGAGGCAATCAAGAATATCCCGGACGAGGTTACAAACCAGTATCCCACAGTCAGGTAGCGCGACATCGGCAGGTTTCGGGACAGGGTGGTCCATCACTACTTCAGAACCGACCTGGATATTGTCTGGGAAATCGTTCAGGTTCATTTGCCTGAATTACATACCCTTGCAGAAAAAATGTTGCAGGATATTGAAAGTTCGAGTGCGGACAAAACGACTGAATAAGTTCTAAACCGTTTCGCTGACGGGTTCAGCCGCCGGCTGCTGGCGCGTTTCGGCCCGGTAGATATGCGCGACAGTGTTGAGCGGGTGTTCGCTGCGCTGGATAAATGACACCAGCAGTTCCGCCACCAGCCCCATCGTCAGCAGTTGAATGCCCATCAGCATGAGCAGCACACCCAGTGTCAGCAGCGGGCGATCACTCAGGTTGCGCGCCCCCGCCAGCCATTCCAGCGTCAGCGTCACATTGATGGCGAACCCGGCCAGCAGCAGCACCGCCCCAGTGCTGCCAAACAGATGCAGCGGACGGCGGCCATACTGGTTGAGAAACAGCACCGTCAGCAAATCCAGCCCACCGCGCAGCAGACGCCCCACGCCGTACTTTGATTTGCCAAACTGCCGTTTATGATGCACTACCGGCACTTCAGTCACTTTGAACCCGGCATAATGCGCCAGCACCGGGATATAGCGATGCAGGTCCCCATACAGCGTCAGCCGCTGGATGCAGTCGCGCCGGTACACCTTAAACCCGCTGTTCATGTCGTTCAGGTTCAGGCCGGTCATCAGGGCGGTGGTGCGGTTGGCGATGCGCGAAGGGATACGTTTGGAAAGCGGGTCCTGGCGGGTCTTTTTCCAGCCTGTCACCACATCATAGCCTTCGTTCAGTTTCGCCAGCAGCGCAGGGATTTCCGCCGGTTCGTCCTGCAAATCGCCGTCCATTGTGACGAGGATGTCCCCCCGCGCCACCTCGAACCCGGCGGTCAGCGCCAGGCTCTTGCCGAAGTTGCGCCGCTGCGCCACCACCACCACGCGGCTGTCCTGCTCCTGCAAGCCAACCAGCGTGCGCGAAGACCCATCGGTGCTGCCATCGTCCACAAACACGATTTCCCAGACAAGTCCGATCTCGGTTAACACGGCAGCCAGTTTGCCATAGAGTATCGGCAGACTCTCATTCTCATTATAGACCGGGATAATCACTGAAATTTCAGGCGCGGCATGTGCGGGCATCGCGCAGTCTCTCCTGCTCTGTATGCGACTGAATGATACCGTTTCTTACAGCGCACGAAAAGGGGGTGATGCCGGGGCTGTCAATTCCACCAGTTGTACCAGCGTTTGCGCGGGTTATACATGCGTCCTACCGAAGATAACCCTCGGTCATAATACAGCCATACCCAGAACAGCATCAGAAAAAAGATGCCGCCCACGCCACCCACCAGCAGCCCCAGCAGGCCGCCCATCGTCACGTCCCGGCCCTGCCGTTCGTGCAGGTACGCCGTCCCAAACGCGCCCACCAGCGCGAACACCACCCGCCATAGAATAAACACACCCCAGATCATGGTTGGCGCTCCAGATATAATCATCTATGTTACATAATTCAGCATATCCTATAACTGAACTACAAGTATTGATGAATCTGAAAATGGCGTTCACCTTTTGCAGATACAGCATATCCGGTGCTTACATTACAAGTGTCGTAATACGCTCCAAAGTCGCCCGCAAACGGGGTACAATGCGTACCATCACACAAGGAGAAATACTTCATGAGCGTCGTGTGCTTTGGTGAACTGCTGATCGACTTTGTAGCCCTGGAAAGCGGCGTGACTGTAGGTGATGCGTCCGGCTTTCAGAAAGCCCCCGGCGGCGCGCCCGCGAACGTGGCCGTCGCGGTGGCCCGGTTGGGTTATCCAAGCGCCTTCCTCGGTCAGGTGGGCGATGATCCCTTCGGACATTACCTGGCCGGGGTGCTGCAAGCAGATCGTGTCAATGTACAGGGTTTGAAATTTTCACCGCAGGCACGCACCGCGCTCGCGTTTGTCTCGCTGGCGGAAGGCGGTGAACGCAGCTTTGTTTTCTATCGCCACCCCAGCGCCGACATGCTCATGACCCCCGGTGAGGTTGATCTGTCGATCATTGACGCCCAGAAGATTTTCCACTTCGGTTCCATCACGCTCATCGGTGAACCAAGCCGTTCCGCGACTCTGGCGGCTGTCACCCACGCGCAGCAGAACGGTCTGCTCATTTCCTATGACCCGAATCTGCGGCTGGCCCTGTGGCCGGACGCGGACTCCGCCCGTGCCGGTATGCTCGGCGGCCTGGATTACGCCCACATTGTCAAGGTGAGTGACGAAGAAGTCGAATTTCTGACCGGGGGTCAGGATGTCAGCCCCTTGTGGCGCGACCAGATGCAGATTATCGTGGTGACGCACGGCCCCAAAGGCGCGACGGTCTACACACGCGGCAGCAATTATCACATGCCGGGCTTTTCGGTTGTCCCGGTAGATACCACTGGCGCAGGCGATGGTTTTGTCGCCGGGCTGCTGGTCGGGCTGCTCGATCATGGCGACCAGTACCTGAGTCATATGAACGAGATTCTGCGCTTCGCCAACGCGGTGGGCGGCCTGACCACCACCAAACGCGGCGCGATCCCGGCCCTGCCCACCCGCGCGGCAGTCGAAAGCTTTTTGCAGAATCCAAAATGACAGGGTATAAATTACCCTATTAAATAATATATAAACATCGGTGACATGAGCCGTACAAGATGATTTTTTATGCGTGTGACTGGCTGGTTTGGCCCGGTGCGGATTATGATCTGATGATCCGCGCCGCCGCACAGCTTGGCAGTCCGATGGTGCAGATCGAAATCAAGATGGATGACGCCGGCTGCATCTACTATGTGCTGGCGCTGGCTGTGCCGGACGACCACACGCTGGAGGCATACATCGAACACGCCGGACAGCATCTCGGCCTGACAGCGTGGTATCCCATCCCCGGAGACTATTACCGCCGGGGCGAGTTATTCCTCGATCTCGATACGCTGCAAGCTGAAGCGCCCGAAATCCTCGCAGGGGTCCTCGCTCAATTGGACGCCGACGGGCACCACAACCAGCAGCACTGCCCGTGAAAGATCGCTTTTAAGCGCCCATTAAAAACTCCGAAAAATCGTTTCACGTTCACGAATCTCACCGCGTTCATCCCTTATACTGGAAATGGGTATACAGCCCCACAGCAGGGGCACACCCTGTCATGGCTTTACAGGAATGGAAACAAGCGCGGAGCAACTCGCATGGATGAACTGATCTGCCCGACCTGCGGCAAACGGATGCGTTACAACCTCGAACAGGAAAAAATCATGTGCCGGGACTGCAACTATTCCCCGCTGGATGCGCGCATGGAAGAAGTGCAGGAGCAGGGGCCGCAGCAGCGCGTCAAACTGACCCACCGGGGCGAGATCAACCGCAATGCACTGGCAGCCTTCAACAGCGGGCATGATTACCTGCGCCAGGGCAAAACCGACCAGGCCCTCCATTCATTCAAACGGGCCATTCTGTTTCAGGCCGATTTTGTGGATGCTCACATCGCCGTCGCCGATCTGTCCCCCGACGAAAAAACCCGGCGCGATCACCTCGGCACGGTCATCGCCTTTGACCCCGCCAACCCGGAAGCGCTGCGCCGCCTGATGGTGCTGAACGGACGGCTGACCGAGGCGGAAATCGCCCGCACCTACCATCACAACGACCAGTACATTGAGCATATCGACCAGGTTGAATCCAAAAAATCAGAGACGCTGCTGTGCCCGGTCTGCGGCGGACATCTGACGGTGTACGATGAAACCGGACAGGTCGAATGTAAATACTGCGGGCATATCGAAGTTCGCGCACCCTCACGCAATGTCGGCGCGGATTTGCTCTCGCTGGCCCTGCTGGAACGCAAGGCCAACCCGGTGCGCTGGGTGGTCGGCCAGCGCATTCTGCATTGCAACGAATGCGGCGCGGAACGCACCATCCCGGCCCGCAACCTGACTCATGAATGCCCGTTTTGTGGCTCTCAGCATGTCGTTCAGCAGGAACCCATGGAAGCGCTGGAACAGCCCGACGGTCTGATCCCCTTCCGCATTTCCCGCCAGCAGGCCGGCGAGAATATCCAGACCGAACTCAGGCGCACACGCCATCGCATCGCCGCGCTGTTCGACGACAACCGAGTCTCTGGTGGCACGCTGGAACCTTTATTCCTGCCCTTCTGGATGTTCGACGCTGTCACCGATGTGACCGAAACCCGCACCTTCACCGGCACGACCCGCGATACCAGTTTCGCCGTCGCCAACGCCATGACCCAGACAACCTTCACAGACGCCATGTACGATGTGCCTGTTTGCGGCGTGACCTCACCCCCGCCCGCCCTGACCGGTAAACTGGCGGAGTATGACCTGAACGCGCTGGTCGCCTACCAATCGAAACTGCTGGCGAAGTATCCCGCGCAGCTGCACACGTTCGACTGTGATACAGCCTCGCTCGAAGCTCGCGGCATTGTTTCCAAGGCCATGCGTGAAAAGCACGGTCATCGGGATGCCGGGGACGAACAGATGAAGATTACTGTAAGCAGCATGGTCAAAAGCATGAGTTTTCGCCTGCTGCTGCTGCCGGTGTGGATCGCCAACCTGATCGAAGTGGACAACGACACCCGCTCCGCGCTGGTCAACGGCCAGACCGGGAAAGTGATTCTCGGCAAATCCCAGAAGCGCCAACGCTAGAACATGCTGTGCGCTTTTTCCCTGCCGGGCAGTGCGCAGCCTACCCAGCGAAACAATGCAAAGCTCTGAAGGATTCAAAGCTCTCGCTGCCCCAGTCCCAACGGGACTTGTTTTGCTTTGCCGTCGATTTCAATCGGCGGCACAATCTGGAAAGTTCACAACAGCCGCTAAACGTTGCGAGGGCCAGTTGGCGGCGTATAATTGCTGGTCAAAGTCACCCGGAGAACCGCTTTGACCAGCATCCAGCCCGCGCGCCCAGGTGTGCAGCAGCTTCAGCCAAGTCTCATTCGCCGGCTCGCCAATCAGGCCATCGGCCAGACCAATGTGATTCCCTTGTGGTTCGGCGAACCCGATCAGCCCACCCCGGCCTTCATCCGCGCAGCCGCCAAAGATGCGCTGGATGAGGGCAATACCTATTACCAGCCCAACGCCGGCCTGCCCATCCTGCGCGATGCCATCCGCGACTATATGAACCACCTGTACGGCACGCATTTCGTCCGCGAGAACATCGTCGTCACCGCCTCTGGCATGATGGCGGTTATGCTGGCCGCCCAGTGTGTGGTGAGTGAAGGCGATACCATCGTCACCCACGCGCCCACATGGCCCAATCTGCCAGCCGTGCAGCAGATACTCGGCGCGCAGGTCATTCGGGTCCCGCTGCGGCTCCAAGACTACCGCTGGACGCTTGATCTGGACGAACTCTTTGACTCCTGTGGGCCGGGGACACGCGCCCTGCTCATCAACTCACCCTCTAACCCCACCGGCTGGATGCTCACGGACGCCGAGCAGCGCGCCATTCTGGATTTCTGCCGCCAGCGCGGTCTGTGGCTGATCGCCGACGAAGTCTACAACCGCATCATTTATGACCGCCCCTGCGCCCCAACCTTCGCCGACAAAATCACGGACGAGGACCGCGTGCTGATCGTCAACAGTTTTTCTAAAACCTCTGCGCCAGAACATTATTTGCGCGCGGTGCCAACGACCTCGCGGTTGTGGACGACGAAGCGGCGCTGGGCCATGAGCCGGTGCATCACCTGATTGACGCGGACTTCGCCGGATGCCCAGAATTCGTCTAACGAAGGATACGCGGTGAGGTCCCGGAAGGCAAGCTGAGCATCATCCGCACGGTGGTGCTGCCATTCGAGGCGGGCGGCGGTGAGGCTGGCTTGCAGGATGCGCAGTTGTTCGCCGAAGCCTTGTATCTGCTCGTCATAGAGCTGGTGCAAAGATTCGGGCGCGGAGGCCTGTTTGGTGATGAGCCGGCGGGTCTGGGCTTCGATGCTGGCGATGTCGGCCTCGATGCTGGCGATGCGCTGGGCGGGATTGTCCTGCACGTCGGGGCGGATAAAAAATTCCGGGTCGGCCTGGTCGATCATGCGGGTGAGGATGTCGGTGGCGTAGTCCTGAATCAAGCGCCAGGGGATGGACCGGGAACGGGTGCAGCGGCTGGGGCTGTCGATGGACTGCCATTTGGAACGGCACTGGTACGAACCATAGTTGTGACTCATGATGTAACCGCAGTGACCGCACATGACCAGGCCGGTGAAGCGGTGGATATGGCCTTTGCGGGCATTGCCGCGCAGTTCGTGCCGGCGGCGGCGCAGTTCCGCTTTGATGCGTTCGGCGGCTTCACCTGACCAGACGGGATCGTGGGTGTGCCGGTAGATCGTGACACCGGGCGGCAGGGGCGCGTCCTCGTCAAATATCCACAGGTCGGATGCCTGGCCGTTGGGCGCGGACGTGTTG
This sequence comes from uncultured Anaerolineaceae bacterium, assembly GCA_964552425.1. Taxonomy (GTDB): domain Bacteria; phylum Chloroflexota; class Anaerolineae; order Aggregatilineales; family Phototrophicaceae. Next base: position 9,609 of record CAZKIB010000108.1, read on the forward strand.
GCAAAATTGCGGGCGCTGTGACCCCACCAGGCGGCGCGCATGACCGCAAAGTACATGGTGTGCTTCTTCCAGGCGCGGCCATTTTTACCATGACCAAAGCGGTTCCAGAGTTCGTGTTCCATGTTGCGCCAGCTCACACCTTCGAGAATGAGCGCGGCGAGGTCGTCATACAGGCGCTGGTAGGTGCGGTCAATGGATGCGGTGAGGGCGCGGCCATATTCGGTGCGTTCGATGCGCATAAACCAGGGGGCGGGACCCTGGGGCGGCAGCCCGCGCTCGGCGAGGCGCTCTTTGGGGGCCTGAGACGCTTTGACCAGGCGGTCAATGTCTGAAGCAGCGGAATAGCCGTTCATGGCGATCCACATGCGGTAATTGTGTTCGTCGATCCAGCCATCGGCCAGGGAATAGATGCGCGCGCCGGCGGTGATGGTGCGTTCGGTGACATAGGCGTGCAGGGTCTGGGTGCGGGCGAAGCGGTTGCCATCGCGGACGATGAGGATGTCAAAGTCGGCATCGTGCCAGTGCTGCAAGAGGCGGGCAAAAGCGTCGATGCCTTCGGCGAGCATGTCGCGTGAGGCATCGTGGATGTCGATGTAGCGGCGGGAATGACCGGGGACACGCAGGACATCCAGCACACGCCAACCGTTGGCCTCTGCCAGTGCGCGGGACTGGCGTTCCTGCTCGGCGAGTGAGGCCTTGTCGTCCTGGGCCTGGACTTCGGTTGAGACGGCTGTCCAGACGATGCAGCGGTGGGTCATTTACGAGACTCGCGCAGCATGAGACGGATCAGTTCAGGATTACTGACCCCGCGCACCACGATCTGATCGTCAGCGCCTGACGCGGATGAGATTTCAATGTCACCAATGCCCAGAAGTCGGCTGATTGCACCCTGTTTGACCTTGACGCTGCGGACATCGCGGATGTTGATCTCGCGCAGGTCACGTGAGAAGATACCCATCTGATAACGGATCGTGCCATCGTCGATAATCAGCCTGCGACTGCGCTTGAACAGTACCCAGAACGGTGCGATCATGACCGGCCACAAGCCCAGCGTGATCGTGGTCAGGAAGAGGTGCAGTATCAGATTGCGGCGGCAATAGGACGGTGTGAAGGTTCGCATGGATCAGTCTCCGTAACAGGCGACGCCATCTTTGTCGCGGTCTAAATGAGGCCATTGAGCAGCCTGCTGCGCGGTGAGGCCCATCGCAACGGCATGAGCGCAATTATCCGGGCGGACGGTATTGGCAGGCTGGGCCGGCGGGGGCGGCTGAGTCGGTTGAATCACCGGCTGCTGAACGGAGTCAGGCGCGGCGGGCTGCTGCTGTGTGGTCGTGGTGGTGGATGGACGCGCGACGGGACGAGTCGTCGTGATGAGCGAACTGTGGATATAGCCGACCTCACCGTCGTGATTGACTTCGTACCAGAAGGTGCTGCCAGAGACGGACTGTCCGGTGACTGTGCCGAAGGTCTGGACGGTGGAACCGCCGGGGGCTGCGCCGATGATCGAAGCGGTGGTGCTTGGTTCGGCGCGGATGTTGGCGCTGCTGCTGCCCAGAATGTAGACAAAGCGGGATTCGCGGGACTCTGGGGCCTGCGCGGGCAGTTCCGGGTGGCAGGTTTCCCGGTAGGCGCGGACTGTGCCGGTGATGACGGCGAGTTCCTGTCTAACTGTGGCATCTGATACCTGTGCAACTGATCTGGACAAATCGGTGAGGCGGGTTTCAAGATAGGTGATGAGGTCTGCCGGGTCGCAGGCGGGCTGGGCGGATGCGATGGACGGAACGAGCAGCAGGACAAACAGGGGGATTGTGATTATTTTCATGACTTGTACTCGCGTAACCAGATGTTTTTTGTAATAACCGCCAACCAAATTCAAACGAAGGTGCTACCGGGCGTGAATTGACCCTATTGGAAAATCTGAGCTATACTCAGTGTTCTTGGCGCAAAAAAACGTATGGACGATGAGATTTCATTTGAAGATCAACTCTTGATTATATGGTACAGGACTCTTGACCCCTGGACAAAGGTCTGGCTGTGGTACTGGTTGCAAACTGGTGACGAAGCGACGTTACGACTTCTCTGCTGCAGGCTGCTCCACCACAATCCGCATCAGATCGCGCAGATCGCCCCGGCGGTAGGCTGCAAGTAACTTGCGCTCTTCGGCGGTGAGTTCCGCTTCTCTCAAATGCTCACCCGGCTCATCGACCAGGCCCAACAAATAATCTGTCGTGACTTCCAGCACATTGGCGAATTTAATGATTGCTTCAGGTCCGGGTTCGGTCTTGCCGTTTTCATAACGGTTCATCTGCGCATGACCAATGCCAAGCAAGTCACTCAGTTCATCCTGAGTAAGCCGCCGATCCTCACGGAGTCGCTTCAGACGATCCCCTCGAAAGTACGTACTGCGCTGCGCCACATCGAACCTCATCAAATTTGATGCCTTAGTGTACATTATAATTGCTTATTGACACAATACATCATTAAGCATATGATAAAGTCATCAAATGTGATACCCGCAGCGATGGGGGTTCGCATCTTTTTTTACGGATTTTTTATGATTGATCTGATGGGTAAAGAGGGTATCAATGTGAGCAATAGGACACGGAAACTGGCGGCAATTGCCCTTGAACGGGGCGAACCGCTTGAAGTGCTGATCCCTCGCGTGGTACGGGAAACCGGCTCTGCAAATGCGGCAGCAAGAGAACTGGATGTCGCGCAGGGCACGATCCTCTACTGGATGAAGAAGCTGGGCTATAAGGCGCAGTACCGCGAGGTTGTTGTCTGGGAAAAGGTTGAGGAAGGTCAGGAGTCATGAGCCGAGGACGGACGTACAGCGACTACGTGAACGGGCTGCATAAGTGGCAGCACGAGGGGGCGGAACCGCCGGCGGCGCTGCTGGAACTGGCGGGTGAGATCGGGATCCGCCATATGACGGTGCGGTACGCGGTGGCGATGAGTGAAGCGCTGCTGATGGCCGCTGGGAACGGCGGGGTGCTGCCGCACGGAATCGGCACGGCGCGGGCGTATGGCGTGGCGGTGAGCTGGCTGCTGAAGGCCGGTTTGCTGAAGAGCCGCAAGAAGGGGCTGGCGCGCGAGATCGTTATCACACGGGCGGGGAAGCAGGCGCTGGACCCCACCCCTAACCCCTCCCCGATTTCAGGGAGGGGAAAAAGATGAACGGCCATCCTAAATCCACCAAAACAGTTCCCAAACCTGTCAGTTACGCCGTTGGCTTCGGCCTGATCGCGCTGCTGAATGTCGCCGGGGCGGTGCTGGTCCACAAGCTGTGGAATGCGATTGTGATCTGGAACACGGTGACGCTGGTCGAGGCATGGCTGATGTTCCTGGCTGTAATCGCCTTCGTTATCGGCATCGTGCTGTGGAGGCGCACCCGATGAGCGCACACTACTGCCGGGAATGCGGCGGGGAACTGGACGTGATTCAACAGTCAGGGTATGCGCCGGCGGGGACACCGGACCGGACGTATGTGACGTGCTGGAACGAACCGGACTGCCCGCTGGGGGGCCAGACGCTGGACATCGCCGGGTATGCCGAACGGGACCTGACGGCGTACATCCGCAGTTGGGAAGCGAAGACCGGGCGGGTGTGGGAAGCGGACAACGGGCTGAAGCCCGCTGCTTTGCCCGCTGTCACGGCGTAGGGGTGCGGCGATGGCGAGTATTCGACCAGGGGCGCGGGGCAGCCGGGAAGCCAAACGGATTAATGCCCAACTGCGGCACGAAGACGCGCTGAAGTTCAACGGGGCGCTGACGAGCGGGGAACGGGCGCGAGCCGAGGCGGAGTATCGCCAGCAGATCGGGACGGACGCGCCGAAGTACCAGCCGGGCAGCCGGGTGCGGATTGGCAGCGGAACCTATGAGGTGCTGTACGTGAAGGATGACGGAACCTGGCCGCGCTATGTGACGGACGGCCCACACCGGCAGGATTTTTATGAGCATGAACTGGAAGCGGCGGAAGCGGGTGAACCGCTGAGTCTGGTGAAGCTGGACGATGTGCGGCGGACGCTGGCGGAACTGGAACAGATTGATGAGGTGAAGGACATCCGCGACAAGGCCGAGGCGATGCGTTTGTATGCCAAACAAGCCCAGATGGGGCTGGATGCCCAGAACCATGCCGCCGAGATCAAAATCCGGGCGGAACGGCGCGCAGGCGAACTGCTGAAGTCGATGGACAAGAACACTGGCACTAAAGGCCAGCTTATAGGTCCGGGCATTATTGGCGGTAACACGACGTTACCACCAATAAAACCGCCCCCGCTGGACGACCTCGGCATCAGCAAAATGCAGTCGTCGCGGTGGCAGCAGATCGCCGAGATTCCTGAGCCGGAATTTGAGAAGCTGATGGAAGAGACGAAGGCGGCGGCGGACGAACTGACGAGCGCGTTGTTCCAGCGCAAGGGCAAGGCGATCAAACAGCGGCAGGTCAAACAGGCGGCGCGGCAGGCGACCCCCGCCCCGGTGACGGTGCATGAGGGCGAGACGACGCGGCTGATCGTCGGCGACATGGCGGATGTGCTGGACGGTTGGACAGGCGAGAGGTTCGACCTGGTGATTGCGGACCCGCCGTACAACGTGACGGGGCATGAATGGGATCAGTTTGGCGGGCGGACGAAATACCTGGGCGAGGTCGAGACGTGGCTGTGCCGGTGCATCGAGGTGTGCCAGCCGGAATATCACCTGTTCTGGTTCTGCGCGCCGCAGTTTATGGCGGACGTGGAATGGGTGATGCGGGGGCGGCAGCTTCCGATCCAATCGCGGCTGATCTGGCACAGGCGAAACATGGCGATGGGCAGCCGGGCGCAGCACAAGTTCGTCGACAGCTACGAGATGATCTTCCACGTGGGAACGCGGCACCTGAATTTCCCGGCGGCATGGTCGGACGCCTGGTTTGACGTGCAGACCTTCGCGGTTCCCCAGAGCAATTTTGAGGACAAAAAAGAGCATCCCACCCAGAAGCCACTGGACCTGATCCGCCGGCTGGTGGCGTTCGGTTCGTGGCCGGGTGAGCGAGTTTTGGACCCTTTCGCCGGCAGCGGTACGACGGGCGCAGCGTGCCAGGCTGAAGGACAGCGACAGTGTGTGCTAATTGAGAAGGACGAGGACTATGCAACCACCCTACGACGGCGACTCAAAATTTGAGCAGTACCCACGCAGGCAGCAGGAAGTGCGGCTGCGGCCAGCGGCGGACCGGCTGTATGAATTTGTGTGGCAGGACCAACTGGCGATGCCGGTGCATCGCGCACTACCCCGGTACTGGGATCAGAAGCTGGGGCTGGATGCGGTGGTGCGGTTAAAGAGCGGGCAAATCCTGACCATTCAAGAGAAGTTTTTGAGCACGAATTATGCGCAGGAACAGACGCTGACGGTGGAATTTGAGCAGAACCAGCACACGGGCGAACGGGGCGACTGGTTCCATTTATTCTGCCAGTTTTACTTCTGCGGATACGAGGCGGCAGGGTTCCCGGCCTTTACGTCGTGGATTCTGGTGGACTGGCCGAAGCTGGTGATGGCGACGGCAAAGGGACTGGTTCCCTGGCAAGAACGAAAGAACCAGAACGGGCGGGCACGCGCCTCATTCCGATACGTGCCATTTAACCAAATTCCGGTGGACTGCCGGATTGCTGGACGCTGGTTTGAGTGAGGAAGGACTGAGGGATGAATGCGATGCAGTTTGAAGACTGGCCGGTTGAACTGGATGCCCAGGGCGTGACGGGGACGATGGTCGAGCAGATTGTCCAGGATGTACGCGAGGTGGTGAATCACGCCGGGGTGCAGGGCTTCGTCGAGTATCGGTACGAAGACGAGAAGCTGCGGCTGGCGCGGACGGCGCGGCAGACGAGGGTGACGCTGAAGCAGCCGGACGAAAGCGGGGAAATCGAGACTGAGGTGTTCGACCTGTATCAGGGCGTCACTGGAAAGTGGTCGCTGGGTGTGATGCGCAAGGGCGGTTGGATGGACTATCTGCATCATCTGGCAAAAGAGGCGCTGGAAACCGAGCGCAGGCTGGATCAGAAGGCCGAGCAGATGGTGGAACTGTCGTTCGCGCCTGTGGCGGGGGATGAAGACCTGGCGATGATCCGGCGCGGGATTGTGACGCAAAAGAGCGATCCGATAGATGACCTGCGGCGGGAACTGTGGGACCTGCGGGAACACATTGATGACCGGCTGAAGCAGCTGGCGCAGCGCTTATGAAGGATTTTATTCCGCTGCGGCGAGAGGACATCGGGGCGCTGACGCTGGACGCATTGAAGCAGCACATGGCGGGGGACTGGCGGGCGCTGAAGGACGTGGTGCACAGCAAACGAGTGGAAGGCGGACGAGATGTACACGAGTGTGATGGTGACAAAGAGCGTGATCCGGGTCTATCGCCGGATGAGGCGGCGGCAGTACCAGCGGGAGTCGATGTCGGCGAGCAGCCTGGCGCGGTGGCAGCGACTGCTGGAAGACGAACGACGGTTTGACCGGCATTCGCTGGGCGGGCTGGCGACGTACACACCGGTGTGTGTGGACGAAGCGCCTGAGATGGTGCGGGTGGCGATTGACGACGATGCGCCGGCGCATGAGGTGCGGGCGTGGCAGCGGTTTTTGGGAAGGAAGGTCTAAAAATGTTGGGAATAAAGATTTTTAACAGGAGCTACACACGATGCGACGCAATACCGCCAAACGCCAGGCGCAGATGGATCGCGTTCTGGCATTCATTCGCCAGCGACAGGCTAACCACCTCGCCGCGCCAACCCAAATGGAAATCGCTCGGCACTGTGGAGTCACGCAGGCCACGGCCCGAAAATACCTGCTGGACCTGGAGCGCAGCGGGCAGATCGGGCGCGGGTATCACGAGGACGGTTCCGCCATTGCCCGCAGTATCCACCTCACAGACTGGGAGCCTGGTCAATGACACGCTACCGCTACTTTCAACGGGGACGCCGCAGGATGCGTCTGTCTATTCACCAAATCGAGAGCAAACGCCATTTTCGACTGGTGGTCCTGTACCCCAGGCTCAAAAGGAAACGTCGTTGACCCTCCAGCGCCAGCAGTTTATGACGACCTATCAGAACTTTCGTGTCAGCGTTCCAGAGGGCCGGCATGGTCTTTGGGAAGTTCGCCGGCAGACCATGACCGAACGGGAAGCCAGCAAACGTAAAAAACATCCCGAAGACTACAAAAACACAGTCGATATGCGCGACGTGCTGGATTCGCTGAACACTCTTTTTAAGATCACGGAAGGGCCTGAATCATGAGTAACGTCATACACGGCCAAAGCCATAAGGTGCTGAAACATCTCCGCGAAGAACCGGCAGCCCTCGCGGTTCTCTGGATTTATGCGTCCCGGACGAATCGGGATAACGTGGCCTGGCCTTCGTCACGCGGTCTGGCGCACGATACCGGCTGGGGCAGGGAAGCCTGCCTGAAAGCGCGGGCGTACCTGGTCGAACACGAAGCCCTTGAAGAGGTTAAAGACTATGTGCGCCCGGATTGGCGCAAACTGGAACCGGCAGACAAGGCCAGACGCCTGAATCTGGATAAAGCGGAATACTACCGGCCCACCGGAAAGTTTGTCATCAACGGAAAGACCTATCCGGTCTTTTACTATGGAGGGGATAGCCCCTCGCCGGTTGAGGACGAGACTTTGACCCCGGCTGACCCCGATGGCCTGCCGCACCCGACATCGGGCGCGGACCGACATCGGTCCGCGCCTGATGTCGGTCCGGGACCGATGTCGGTCCGCGCCGATGGTCGGCAGGGCGGGCCAGAACGTAGTACCACTCTTCAACTTGATTCCATTGTTCCTGAAGATAGTACAACAACGACAACGTTACCCTCCGTAGAACAGACCGTTGAGGAGCCAGCGCAGCCCGCAGTCGATCTCAAGGAACGTGTTGTTGTTGTTTCTGTTTCTGAGGAAGAGGCCGGGGATGTATTGTCTGTTTTAAGGACCTGGCCGGTTCTCACCAAAGAAGGGGAGTTGCCATCGTTACTGGTCGAGTCGGCGCGCAAGGCAGTGGATGAATTTGGGGCAGTGCACGTCCTGCACGCCCTCGCCATCGCAGACAAAGCCCAGAAAAAATTCTGGGCCTACGTGGACGGAATTTTTACCAACTGGCGCGTGAGCGGGAAACCGGCGTTGGGCGAAAGAGGTCATGAGCCAACCGCGTACACCGTCCCCGAACCCATTCCACTTGCGGAGCGTTCGCAGGTTGCGCAGGAAACACCTCGCGTTTCCGAACGTGTCCATGCGCCAGTGGTGAACGGGAAAACACCGTTGGAAATCTGGGACGCCGCGTTCAACCAGCTTGAGGCACAGTTGGATCGGAGTAACTTTGACACCTGGCTTCGAGATGCCTACCTGTGCGATTTTGAAGCCCCTACCGGAACCTTCACCCTGGTCGTGCGCAACGAATTTGCGCGGGCGCAATGTGAAGGGCGTCTCATAAAGCCAATCCGCCGTGTGACACGCGATGTCGGCGGGATGGACTTTTTATTTCAGTTCAAAGTTCCTTCGGAAGTACAAGGGCTAACAAATCATGTCTGAAACCGTGTTCCTGCCCGCCCGTGAGCGGGTGTTGGCCGTAATCCGGCAAATTGAGATGGACGTGTCCCAGGCAGGTCGGATGTCAGAGTCCCAACTGTACTGGCACGATTACCTGGTGGACCTGATTCAGCGCAACGGCAGCCAGGCCGAACTTGAAGAGGCGCCGGAAAGGCTGCGCTCATGACTGCCCAGACGATCCGCCGGGCACTCAATAACATGCCCACTATCGAAACGGTTCAGTTCGGTCCTGTTCAGGTGCGGTTGTTCAAGAGCGTCAGCGTGGTACGTTTTGAATGCCGCTTCAATGGGGAACGGGTCAATTACAAATACTGGCGTTGGGAACCCAGCATCGACTGGCAGCGCTACAATCGCATGGAGGCGCATGACGACTGTGTGGATGAGGTGATCGCTTTTGTGCTGGCGCACCAGGATCAGGAGGCACGGGCCTCATGATTGACCCGGCATCTATCTCCGATGGAGACATCCTCATCACTGAAAACGGGCGCAGGGGCGTGGTTCGCATCAAGCCCTGGCGGGTGTCAGGCAAAGACCTCTGGCGGGTGGGCGCGAACTTTCCGGTACAGGGGTATCAGGCAATCAATCTGGATAAGGTCGCTCAGGTCGAGCGGGAAGGGCAGGTGATATGGGCAGCGAACGCGCCGTAGTGCTTTGGCGTCCCCAGATCAACACGATTCACTGCATGGATGCGTTGCAGTTTTTGCGTCAGATGGAACCTGGCAGTGTGAACTGCATCGTCACCAGTCCGCCGTATTTTGGCCTGCGCGATTACGGCACGGCGTCATGGGAAGGGGGGAACCCCGACTGTGAACACCGTGTCGGTAATCAGGTTCAAGACAATAAAGCCCCCGGTGCAGATGCGTCTACCTGTAAACTGTGCGGCGCGAAACGGGTTGACCAGCAAATCGGTCTCGAAGACACCCCACAGGCATTTGTGGAGCGCTTGGTAGCAATATTTCGAGAAGCACGGCGCGTCCTGCGGGATGATGGCACTTGCTGGATAAATCTCGGCGACTCATATGGTACTGGCACAACAGCCGCCCGGCAGCAAGGCAAGCGTGGGTTAGGGGCGAATACTCAGAAGGCACAGGACGCAGTAGGGCGTGTGGGTGGTATGGCAAAGCAGTTATTCGGCATCCCCTGGCGTGTGGCCTTTGCCCTGCAAGCAGACGGGTGGTATCTGCGCTCGGACATCATCTGGGCCAAAAAGAATCCCATGCCGGAAAGCGTAAGAGATCGCCCAACCAAAGCGCATGAATATATTTTCCTGCTGTCCAAGTCTGAAAAATATTGGTACGACGCGGATTCAATACGTGAGCCAGCGACAGGTTTAACCACTGGGGGTTTTGGGCAGAATTATAACAGAGCTCAAAAACTAGCCATGACCGGCGGAAAGCCAAGTGACGTGAAGGGCATGGCGTGGAATATGCGCAATCGTCGCTCTGTATGGTCCGTGGCAAGTGCCCCCTACAGTGAAGCACACTTTGCCACATTCCCGCCCGCACTGATCGAGCCGTGCATACTGGCGGGGTGTCCACCGAAGGTGTGTGCTGTCTGCGGCGAACCGTATGAGCAAATCGTGGATCGTGAATTTATCCCGCAGCGGGACGTAAGTCCCGAACGAGTTGCCCATCGAGGCAAGATGGCTGACGAGAATCACTGGAAAGGGTTCCCTCGTGGAACTACAAACATCGTTCTCAAAGGTTTTCAGGCAAGCTGTCAATGCGGTGCAGGTGAAGTCCCTGGTATCGTGCTTGACCCATTCATGGGTGCGGGCACAACCGCCTTAGTTGCTAAACAGCACGGGCGGCACTACATCGGATGCGACCTGAACCCTGAATATGTCCGCATGGCAACGTTGAGGGTAGAGGGTAGCGGGATTGACCGGCTGAACGCAAAAGAACCCGCGCCCATCGAAGAGTTGCCTTTGTTTTCTGGGGTGTTGTAATGGTCGCCATGCCTGCGGAAATGGAAGTCCGGTACAGCTATGAGATGGCCCTGAATCTGGCGCACCGCCTGGTCGCGTGGATGAACCCCCATGTGGAGCGCATCGAGATTGCGGGTTCAGTTCGCCGTGAAAGACCCGATGTGAAGGACATTGAACTGGTCCTCATCCCCAAAGCATCCTGGTACAGCTTTACCGACCAGGCCCTTACCGAGGGGCTGCTGACCAAACGGCACGGCTGGGGGCAGCGGGCACGCTTTGCCATTCATGTGCCGTCCGGCATTCCGCTGGATATGTTCGTCGCAGACTCGGATAACTTTGGTGCGTGTTTGCAGCTTCGCACCGGTCCCGGCGAGGTCAACAAACGTCTGATGGAGTGGTTGATTGCGAGTCGCGCCCCGATCCGTTCCAAAGAGGGGTACTGGTGGCATGGCGAGACCCGCCTGGTTACACCCAACGAAAGGGACATCTTCGATCTGCTGGGGATCGAGTACGTGGAGCCACGCCTGCGCACCCTGGCGGTGTTTCGGGAGCGACTGAACGCCCCCGGACGGCGCTGGCCGGATTTCTCCAGGTGGTATGCGCCAGGCAAAAGCGCCCCCACACAGCAGCGCATAGACGGTTTCTTCGATGCGACTCTGTACGGACAGGAAGAGGCCGATCCGAGTGGCGGTCCCAAGCAGCAGCACGGGGTGGGGTGGGCCTGTCTGGACAACCGCCGCTGGCGCGAGTGGACGGTGGACATGCGGCGAGAATATATCGAACGGCATAGACCCAAAACGAAGGGGGAAACGGTGTTAAATATTGATCTGAACCACAAGATAAAACTGAAAGCAGATGATTTCGCCGGGCAGCGCGTGGCGGTGCTGGGCATTTCAGGAAGCGGGAAAACCAACACCTCTGCGGTCCTGATCGAAGAACTGATCGAGCAAATGCCCATGACCATCATCGACATTGAGGGAGAATACTGGGGGCTGGCGGAGAAATACAATGTGCTGGTCGTGGGTCGCTCGGAACA
>CAZKIB010000109.1:0-645 GCA_964552425.1 uncultured Anaerolineaceae bacterium
GCCATGTACCATTCGCGGACCAGTTCGGCAGCTTCACGGAAGGAATCGGTTTCGGCGAAGATGATCGGCTGGGCGCTGTCGTCTGTGGACTGGATGACAAGGCCGAGGTCCTGCGAACCCTGCGGGTCGTATCCCCAGATTTCGGCGCTGAACGGGCCGCCGCCGGTATACACATGGGTGAAGACATCGCTGGCGTCGACATATTCTTTCAACGCGGCCAGGATGGGGGTGACTTCAGAATAGTGTGTCAGCGCGGCGATGGCATCCACGAGTCCGACTTCTTCGGCGACATCCGCGCGGAAGCTGGGGCCGAAGGGTTTGACGAAAATCTGCTGGTTGATCCCGGCGTAGATGCTGCCGGCGACACGCGCAGCTTCCCAGGTGGCGGGCTGCATACTGCCCCACAGACCAGGCGCAAGGCTCGGCAGCAGATCATCCAGCGGGGTCAGATATTCCTGGTTGACGTTGGTGTAGTAGTTGTTGGTCCAGGGGGCGGTGTACACGAGGTCATACTCTTCAGCCGCCGCGTTGATGAGGGCCATCTGGTCGTTGAACGCGCCGGGTTCGATGAAGCGCAGTTCGATGGTCGCGCCGATTTTTTCGGCCATCATTTCGCTGAGGGCGTCCTGTACCATCTGGGTATCG
>CAZKIB010000109.1:655-6527 GCA_964552425.1 uncultured Anaerolineaceae bacterium
TGCCGCGAATGAGGTAAATGAGGCGCGGCATATCCTGACGGCGGCGGGCGGCAAAAGCGCGCCCCGCGAACGGCGTGAGACCGGCTCCGACTGCGGCTGCCGCAGCCCCGGTGGTCTGGATAAACTGACGACGTGAAAGTGTTTTAGCCACAGGTGTTTTCTCCTAAAATAATCGACTTAATCATTTGCCCGTCAGAAGCGCTGAGACTTCTGGAAAGCCACTTATTTGAACGAGCCGAGCGTGATGCCGCGCACCAGATACTTCTGGAAGAACAGGAAAAAGATGGCTGCCGGGCCGGTTGCCAGCACGGCCATCGCCATGCGGGTGGTCTGGGTGGGCAGTTGGCCCTGCACCAGATCAGGCTGGAGGTTCATGGCTTCGGCATTGCTCTGGATGATGTACAACAGGTATTGCAGTGGGTACAGGTTCGAGTCCCGGACAAAATAGAGCGGTGTGGTCCAGTCGTTCCAGTAATTGAGCGCCACGAACAGGCCGATGGTTGCCAGCGCCGGTTTGGAAAGTGGCAGGACAATGGCATAAAAGATGCGCCATTCTCCCGCGCCATCGACCCGCGCGGCGTCGAATAATTCTTCGGGCAGTCCGGCGAAATAGGTGCGCAAAATCAGCACATAATAAACGCCGACGAGGTGCGGCAGCAGCAGCGCGAACAGCGTGTCCTGCACGCGCAGGTACTGCGTCATGAGCAGATAGTAGGGCACGATGCCCCCATTGAAGAGCATCGTGAAAAAGACGAAGAACGACACCGGGCGGCGCAGGAAAAAATCGCGGCGCGAAAGTGGATAGGCCAGCATGGACATCATAATCACGGCCAGGGCTGTGCCGACCAGCGTGGTAATGCCCGTGACGGCGTAGGCGCGCAGGATCGCATCTGGCTTGTTAAAAATGAGTTGATAAGCCTGCGTACTGAACTGCGCCGGGACAAGCCCATAGCCCTGCCGGGTGAGCGCGGCTTCGTCGGTAAACGAAGCAGAGAGGATGAGCAGCAGCGGAAGCAGACAGGCCAGCCCGAACAGCAGCAGCACCAGATGAATGCTGAAGCGGCTGAGAATATTCAGGAACTGGTCGAAGTCCTGCCGTTTGACCTCGCGGAGTTTTTGGGCCTGTGTCGCCATAGGTGGGCCTCCTAAAACAGGGATAGAGGCTCGTCATGCCGTTCGATGCGGCGGACGACCCAGTTAAAAAACAACACAAGGACAAAGCCAACGACGGATTGATAGAACTGCGCGGCGGCGGCCATGCTGACGTTCTGTGTGACCAGCAGGGAGCGGTAGATGAAGGTGTCCAGCACATCGGTCACGGGGTAGAGCAGCGGCTGGTCCCGGGGTATCTGGAAAAACAGGCCGAAATCGGCGTTAAAGATGTGGGCCATCGCCAGCAGCAGGTTGATAACCACCAGCGGCAGGATCATCGGGAATGAAATGCGGATAAACTGCTGCCACTTGTTGGCCCCGTCGATGCGCGCGGCCTCGTAAAGCTGCGGGTCTATCGCCAGCATCCCGGCCAGATAGATGAGGCTGCCGAGGCCGATGCTGTTCCACAGATAGGAGAACAGCAGAATGGCGGGCCAGTACTCCGCAGATGTATACCAGTTAACCGGTTCTACGCCAAAATTTCTCAGGATATTGTTAATCACGCCGTTGTCGGTTGCCAGCAGGGCGAACATGAAATAGGACGCGATGACCCAGGAGATGAAGCGGGGCAGCAGCAGCATGGTCTGGTAATACTTGGTCAGGGCGCTGCTGTAGATTTCAAAGAGCAGCCAGGCGACCAGCAGGGCGAAAAACAGCCCGACGGTGATAAACAACAGGTTGAGCAGCAGGGTGTTGCGGGCGGCACGCACAGCGGTGTCGGTGGCGAAAAGGAACTCAAAATTTTTCAGACCGACAAAATCACTGCCGAACACCCCGCGCCGGGCTTTGTAGTTCGTGAAGGCGATCCAGATGCCAAAGAGGGTGACGTACTTAAAGATGAATATCCAGATAAGAGCCGGCAGCGCCATCAGGAACCAGGTCAGGTTGCGGCGGAATCTAACACCCTGAACACCCTTGAGACTGCGGTCAAGCATGGACGATGGTACTTCAAGACGATCCAGTTGTGCGCCCATCGTTCGTCTACCCCAATAAATGTTTCTGACAAATAACGACTTGGTGCTGTGTTTTAAGTCTATCAGAATAACAGATTAGCCGGAATTTTATAATTTATAATCGGCCCGTGCCGGTTTGTCAAATAACTCCACAATCTGCACAACTTGACAAATATTTAGATTTACCTAAAATACTAATTATGTATAGTTAAATAACCAGGGGGTGCTGCTGTGGCGAAAATCGTGGTTATCAACATTCCGGGACATGGACATGTAAATCCAACTCTGCCCGTTGTTCAGGAGCTTGTCCGGCGGGGACATGAGATTGTCTACTACAACACGTCCGAATTTGAGAGCAGAATTGTGCGGACAGGTGCGGAATTTCGGGCTTATCCCCGGTCCGCGCCGACTTCGGCGGAAATCACGGTGCTGTTGAGCGATGGCAATATGGCGAAGGTTGCCCGGCTCATGATTCAGACCAGTGAGCAGCTTGTGCCTTATATGCTGGATGAACTGGGCCGCTTGCAGCCGGATTTTGTCATGCACGACTCGATTGCGCTGTGGGGTTCGATTGCCGCGCGCGTGCTGAACTTAGCAGCGGTGTCGTCAATTTCGCATTTCATTTTTGATGGAGTCGAGGTTCACCGCACGAAACGGGAGATCGCTCATATTCTTCGCAGCGCACTGCCCACGCTGCCGGGTATCCTGCGGGCGCGGGGACGGCTGGTGAAGGCTTATGGCCCGCACATTTTCCAGAAAGGGCACATCTTCCCGCTGATCGGCGACCTGAATATCATGTACACCGCACAGGCCCTGCAACCGCGTTCCACACTGATTGATGACCGCTTTCGATTTGTCGGGCCGTCCATTCATACGGGTATTCGTGGCAGTGATGATTTCCCGTTTGAAAAGCTTACCCGGCGGCCCCTGGTTTACGTATCATTGGGGACGATACACAGCCTGGACCCGGCATTTTATCGAAGCGCATTTGAGGCTTTTGAGGAACATCCCGGCCAGTTTGTGCTGTCGGTGGGGGAGCAGGTGGACATTCGCTCACTGGGGCCGATCCCAGCGAATTTTATCGTGCGCAGCAGCGTGCCCCAACTACAAATTCTGCAACAGGCAGATGTCTTTGTGACGCACGCCGGCATGAACAGCGTGCAGGAGGGGCTGTATTATGGCGTGCCGCTGGTGATGGTTCCGCGCCAGATGGAGCAGCTTTTTAACGCGCGCATCGTCAAAACCAGCGGAGCAGGTGTGATCGTAGATGACCAACCTCCCTTTGGGCGTGTTACGCCATTGATGCTGCGGCAGGCACTTGAGGAGGTATTGAACAATCCGGCTTATCGCCAGAACGCGCAGTCCATAAGCCGGGAACTGAACGAGACCGGTGGCTATCTGTCTGCGGCCGATGAGATCGAACGTTTTGCGGCGCGGCTGCCGCAGCGCGAACGCCGTACTGTGGAGTTTTGAACATCTGACTCGGCTTTGGCGTAGAGCCAAATATTAACATAACTCTGATACAGTGCCGATTGACTCCCCGGAGATCAGGCTTATAATTAGTCCAGCTAATCATTAGGTGGGCTAATTAAAGTGACCGACAATCTACAGGTTCTGGCCCGGCAAATTATCGAAACCTGGCCGCTGATTATGCGTACCGTGAACGCCAAAATGCGCCAGACCGATCATATGGTCATGCACGCGCATCTGCGGGTACTGTGGTATCTGGAACATCACTCCGCGACTCTGAGCCAGATCGCTGAACACCAGATGGTCAGCCTGCACCATTCTGGAGGAACGGGGCTGGCTGACGCGGACGCGCTCATCTGAAGACCGGCGCAAGGTGATGATCGAAATCACGCCGGCGGGCCGGGAGATGCTGGCCCATGTGCGTCAATTAACGGAAGCAGAAATCCTGGAAATTATCCGGTCTGTACCGGCAGATGACCTTGAGCAGGTATCACGTGGATTGACGATCCTGCGCGAGGCGTTTACGGCTGCTGGCCCGACTGCCGACATGTGTATTCATAAGACCAGTAAGGAAAAGGGAGTGTAACCTTGCAAGCTGTAGCACGACCACGAAGACCAGGAAGGGAACAGGCTAATCCGGGCACTCTGCGACGGGCGATTGGGTATCTGGGTCGCCAGCGCCGCACCGTTATTCTGGCCTATGGCGCACTCATCATCGCGACCCTGGCACAACTGGCTGTACCGATGCTGGTACAGAATATGATTAATGCCATTACGAGCGGTTACGCCGCTTCTCAGGTGATGCAGTTACCCACGATTGCGCAGGGCGCAGCGGCTCGACTGACCGGAACTACGGTGGAAGCGTTACAGGCGACTTACGCCAGCGCCGAACCGCTGCTCATCAACGCGGTAGTGATTATTATCGTGTTCGCGGTGATTCGCGGGCTTTTCGCGTTTATTCAGACGTACATGGCGGAGAATACCTCGCAGAATGCCGCCTTTGACCTGCGGAACGACATCTTCGCCAAGATTCAGCGGCTGTCGTTCAGTTACTATGACCGCACCCAGACCGGGCAGTTGATGATCCGCGCAACGGATGATGTCGAGAAGGTGCGCCTGTTTATCGCGCAGGGTCTGATTATGACGGTGCAGGCCTTTCTGCTGCTGGCGACGACGCTGATTATTCTGTTCGCCACCAACTGGCAGTTGACATTGAGCATCCTACCGGTGCTGCCGATTGCGCTGGTGGTCTTCATGATCTTTGGTGCGGTATCGCAGCCGCTGTTTGTGGAAGCGCAGATCAAACTTTCGGCGCTGAACACAGTGCTTCAGGAAAATGTGGCGGGCATCAAGGTCGTGAAGGCGTTCGTGCGCGAGAAGGAAGAGCAGGAACGTTTTGCCCGGACGAATGCGGCCCTGTTCGCGCAGATGATGAAAATCGCACGGATTTTCTCGGTGCTGTTTCCGCTGATTTTCGTGCTGGCGAACCTCGGTCAGGTGGTGATCCTGTACTTTGGCGGGCAGCAGATCGTGTCGGGCGCGATTGGCCTGGGGGAATACCAGTCGTTCACGCTGTATCTGTTGTATGTATTCTTCCCGCTGGGGCAGCTTGGGTTCATCATCTCCCTGATGGCGCAGGCCGGGGCATCCGCCAGCCGCATCTTCGAGATTCTGGATGCGGAGAGCGATGTCAAAAACAAACCCGGTGCTATTGAACTGCCGGCGATTCAGGGCGAGGTGGAATTTCGGAATGTGACCTTCCGCTACTTCAGTTCGGCGGATGCGGTGCTGAGTGACGTCAGCTTCAAGGCACAGCCGGGGCAGACTGTCGCGCTGCTGGGTGCAACCGGGAGCGGCAAGACGACGATCATTAACCTGATCCCACGCTTTTATGACGCCAGTGAGGGTGGGGTACTGATTGACGGTCACGACGTGCGCGATGTGACGCTGGACAGCCTGCGCTCACAGATCGGGATTGTGCTGCAAGAGACCAATCTGTTCAGCGGCTCGATCCGCGACAATATCGCGTTTGGTCGGCCCGATGCCTCGATGTAACAGGTGGTCGCGGCGGCACAGGCGGCGGCAGCCCATGACTTTATCATCGAATTTCCACAGGGTTATGAGACACCGGTGGGCGAACGCGGAGCCACGCTTTCTGGCGGGCAGAAACAGCGTATCGCCATCGCGCGCGCGCTGCTGCTGAACCCCAAACTGCTGATCCTGGATGACTCGACCAGCGCGGTGGACTTCGCAACCGAGCGTCGCATCCAGCAGGCGCTGGATAACCTGATGCGGGG
>CAZKIB010000109.1:6547-7116 GCA_964552425.1 uncultured Anaerolineaceae bacterium
TGATCGCGCAGCGCATTTCAACCGTGCAGGCGGCTGACCAGATTCTGGTGCTGGACAAGGGCAAGATCGTCGCCGCAGGGACCCATACTGACCTGATGGAGACCAGCCCCATCTACGCGGAGATTTATAATTCGCAGCTTGTCGAAGACGCGCCTGAAGATGCGGTGAGCGAGGAGGTCTAACCCTATGTTTATGGATGGTGGTCGTCGTATATTTGAACGGGACACGCTCAAGCCGCAGAATCTGGGTGTGACGATGGCCCGCTTTGGGCAGTATTTCCGGCGCTACTGGCTGGGTCTGGTCATGGCGATGGTGTTGATTATCGCTAACACCTGGACTCAGGTTGTTTCACCTGAAATTATCGGGCAGGCGGTGGACTGCTACCTGTTCCCGACTTCACCGGATGCCTGCTGGTACGCCAGCATCACGACCAATATGACCGATGCCGAACGGCTGGCGGGTTTAGGCCAGATCGCGCTGCTGCTGGTCGGGCTGTACATCGCGGGTTCGGTACTGGCGGGTTTAGCATTTTATTCGATGCGCTGGGCCGGGCAGCATGTCCTGCTGAA
>CAZKIB010000109.1:7191-8289 GCA_964552425.1 uncultured Anaerolineaceae bacterium
GTGATGAGCCGCGTCACGAACGATACCGATACAATCCAATTGGTGTTCAATTTCGCGCTGATGCAGGTGGTCAGCGGCGCGTTGCTGATTGTTTGGATCATGGCGCGGATGCTGCAAACCAACCTGACTTACGCGCTCATCAGCCTGGCGATTGTCCCGGTGATGGTGGTGGCGACGGTCTATTTTTCCAATCAGGCGAGAAAGGCGTTCCGCCGGGCGCGTGAAGAACTCGGCGCGGTGAATGCGGACTTGCAGGAGAGCATCGCCGGGGCGCGCGAGGCGCAGGCTTTTAACCGCGAAGAAGCGACCATCGCGCAGTTCGAACGCTCCAACGCGGCCAACCGCAACGCGAATGTGCGGGCGGCGGCGTTTACCAGCGCACTCAGCCCGGTGCTGGAAGCGCTCGGTTATGTGGCGCTCGGCATCGTGGTACTGGTGGGCGGCATTGCTGTCCTTCGCAACGAACCGCTGTTCGGCGGGACGGCCATCACCCTGGGCGTGGTCTTCGCGTTTGTGAATTATACGCAGCGTTTCAGCCAGCCGATCCAGCAGATTGCCATGCTGTGGACGAATGTGCAGAGCGCCATCGCCGGCGGTGAACGTATCTTTCGCCTGCTCGATGAGCCAGTGGAAATCACCGATAAGCCGGGGGCTGTTGAGATGCCCGAAATTCAGGGGCAGGTCGCCTTCGAGAACGTTCATGCGGAGTACATTAAGGGTGAGCCGGTGCTGCGCGGCGTGAGCTTCGAGGCAAAACCGGGACAGACGATTGCCATCGTGGGGCCAACCGGAGCCGGTAAGACGACGATTATCAATCTGCTGCCGCGTTTCTACGATGTGACACAGGGCGCGGTGCGCATTGACGGCCACGATGTGCGCGATGTGAAGCTGCACAGCCTGCGCAAACAGATCGGGCTGGTTCTGCAAGACACCTTCCTGTTCAGCGACACGGTGATGAACAACATCCGCTATGGGCGGATGGATGCGACAGACGAGGAAGTGATTGCGGCGGCGAAAATGGTCGCGGCGGACACATTTATCGAACGTCTGCCGGACGGCTACCAGACCGTGCTTGGCGAACGGGGCGGTGGACTCAGC
>CAZKIB010000109.1:8429-12757 GCA_964552425.1 uncultured Anaerolineaceae bacterium
AGGCCGCACCAGCTTTGTGATCGCGCATCGTTTGAGTACGATTCGCAACGCGGACATGGTGCTGCTGCTGCGCGATGGGGAAATTATCGAGCGCGGATCGCATCACGAACTGCTGGAACAGGAGGGGGCTTACTACGACCTGTATATGAGCCAGTTCCGTTCACAGGACGAAGCGCCGGTGAATGGGAAAACATCCGCCAAACAGCCGGAACCAAGCGCGGACTGAGCCTGACTGCGCAGAGCAAACCGAATATCGCGGTGGAAGGAGCGTGCCTGAGCGGGTGCGCTCTTTTTTTACGACTTTCTTACGCGCATTAATAAATCGGCAAGATTTTCGTCATGGCTGCGTTATGTGGCAGGTGGATTATGGGAACCGTGCGTGTGAGCAGCGGCGGTTTTATTGCCCCTGATGAAATATGAATAGAGGCGACGATGTGGTATCCCGGATGTTTGCGTTTGCTGATTGTGGACGATTTTGAGATTGTGCGGAATGGGTTGAAGGTGATGCTGGCGCAGTGTGCCGATATTGAAATTGTCGGGGAGGCGGATACCGGCGAAAACGCGGTGACGGCTGCGGCCCGACTGCAACCCGATGTGGTTCTGATCGATAGTTCATTACCTGTTATGGATGTCATCACAGCGATTCAATCCATCCGGCAGGTTCAGCCGCAGACCAGCATTGTGGTGCTGTTGTGCCCGTTTGAATTTCACCTTCTGAGAGCGATTTTGCAGTCGGACGTGGTTGGCTGTCTGCTCAAAAGTGTTTCAAATGAGGAGCTTACCCAGGCCATTCGCAGAGTGGGCACAGGCCGGCCCGCATTCGCGCCTGAAATTGTGCAGTTTATGCTGCGGGATGGCCGTACCCATCCGCTGGATGAACTGACCGAGCGCGAACGAGAAATCCTGCGCCTGGTGGCGCGCGGCCTGACCAACCGGCAGATCGCGGAACGGCTGGAGGTCAGCCCGTTTACGGTCAAGAATCATATCAGCAATCTGCTTTCAAAACTGGGGGTATCCAGCCGGACCGAGGCGGCAACTTATGCTCTGCAAAACCAGCTAGTCCAGATGGACTATGGGGCTTAGTCCGCAGGCATCATGACCCGGACGACGCGCTTCCGGTAAGCTTGCATCGTCTATTGGTGTTATCAGTCAGGAGGGCCGATGCTTACTATAAAACGTTTAACGGGTGTGCTGATTTTTGGGATTTTGCTGTGGTCCATGTCACCGGCTTTTTCTCAGGAAAGCGACATGGCGGAGGGTATGGGTGATGATGTCGCTCCGGCTCCAGCGTCGATTGGCGCTGACATTCCCCTGAGTTATTTTGGGCCTGCGCCGTCCAGTGTTCAGAAGGAACTGATCGGGCCTTACCAGCTTCTGAAGGCCGGTACAGTTGATCAGGAGGCCGGAACCGTCACCCTGCCGCTCTATCGCGGCCAGATGTCCAGCGGTGAACCGGTGTGGTTCATCTTAACGGATACGAATGACGAAGCCAACGCCGCCGCGCTCGGTCTGAATTTTTCGGCCAAGCTGACCTATGCGGAAGTCGGTAACGCGGTGCGTCCGGCGCGGATGGAGACCGACAGCACCATCACGTTTGAGCGCGGGACAGTGGATTTCTCACCGGAGCTTTCTCTGACGCCGGGTGAAGCGCCTGACCTTTTCCCGCCGGCCGCCTTCCAGTCGGGTTCGGTGGGTGATGAATTCTACAGTCCCCTGGCGAAGATCGGCGATTACATCTACAACGCGCCGGTAGTGGCATTCGGGGTTGAGGCCGATGTACTGAACGCCTTCTGTGAAGGAAATGCCGATCACAGCATCGTCCATGATAAGGTGGTGAGCATTTGCCCCCAGGAACAGACGGTCACTATGGCGCTGACGGCTGGCTTCAGCTTTGCGCGCCCGGTTCTGTATCTCAGTACTGAAGCGGATGACCCGCTTCCGGCGACCATGGAAGCCGCTACTTATGCGCCTGGTCTGGCGGACATCAGCGTGGGCCGTGATGACAGCGCTTTCAGCGCGGTGGAGCGTATCTTCGTGTTTACCAATGGCCCCTCCGGGATCGGCAACCCACAGCGACAGGGCTTTAACAGCGCCCTGGCCGGCGAAGGTGGGCCGCTGAACGTACTGGGCGGTATCCCGACCATCGCCACAGACTACAGCCCGTTGTGGGACATCAACGCAGGTGAATGGACCGAAGAGGCGATCACCAATGGCTATCGCTCTCGCCTGACGGAAGAGTTCGCCATCCTCGGTTTTGTGCAGCAGGGCTGGATCACCGGCCCCGGCGGTGCGCCCTACGGCTCGACGGGTCTGGTTGTGAACTGCCCGATTGTGTTCCGCTTCCTGTAAATCCCGGTTTCAGCTTCTCTCTGTACACGGGCGGTGGATCGTTGATCTGCCGCCTGCTGTTTTCCCAACGTAACGGTATAATCTGCCGTGCCGTTTGCATGGGGAAAAGAATGATGAGCCAGCCGACTATTCTGTGTCTTGCCAGTTATTTTAAGGGTGAAGCATTTATCGAACAGGCCAAACGCGAGGGCTGCCGGGTGCTGCTGCTGACAGAAGAAAAGCTGGCAGATTCAGCTTGGCCGCGCCACGCGATTGACGAGGTGTTTCTGACGCCCGATCTGACGAATGAACGCTGGACGATCAATACAGTGGCGTATCTGTGCCGTGAGCGTGCCATTGACCGTGTGATCCCGCTGGACGAGTATGATGTGCCGACAGCGGCAGCCCTGCGTGAGCATTTGCAGCTTGGCGGCATGGGGGAATCCGCGACCCGGCGCTTCCGTGACAAACTGACGATGCGGAATGTGGCGCATGAGGCGGGGCTGCCCGTGCCGGAATTTACTGGCGTGTTCAACTACGACCGGCTGCGCGAATTTATGGAGCGTGTGCCTGCGCCCTGGCTGCTGAAACCCCGTACTGAGGCCGGAGCGATGGGCATCAAGCGCATCAATCATTCGGAAGAATTGTGGCGCTGGCTGGAACAGCTTGGGGATGAACAGTCCTATTTCCTGCTGGAGCAGTATCTGCCCGGCGATGTGTACCATGTCGACTCGCTGGTGTGGGATGGCAAGATTGTGTTCGCCAGCGCGCAGAAATACGGCCAGCCGCCGCTGAATGTGGCGCATGAGGGCGGTGTATTTGTCACCCGCACTCTGCCGGAAAAATCGACTGAAGCCAAAGCCCTGCGCAAACTGAACGAACAGGTGATAAAGACATTGGGTTTGTCACGCGGGGCCACCCACGCGGAATTTATCAAGGCTCATGCGGATGGACAGTTTTATTTCCTCGAAATCGCGGCGCGGGTGGGTGGGGCGCACATCGCGGACCTGATTGAGCAGGCGGTGGGCGTCAACCTGTGGGCGGAATGGGCGCGTATCACGGCGGCGGATGTGCGCGGGGTGGCTTATGAAGTGCCCAAAAAGAAGCAGAACACCGGTGGGCTGCTGGTGTGCCTGGCGAAACAGGAACATCCCGATCTTTCGGCATACAATGATCCCGAAGTCGTCTGGCGGCTGGATAAAAAGAATCATGCCGGTCTGGTGGTGGCTTCCCCGGACGCGGAACGGGTGCAGCAACTGGTCGATTCCTATGTCCAGCGTTTCGCCGCAGATTTTCTGGCGTATGCGCCCCCGAAGGATAAACCAACGGAGTGAGACATTGATGTCGCCGAAGCGCGAAGATTTAGGCATTCTTTGTGGATGTGGGCCTATAATCGTCGAATAGGTCAGGCTATATTCTGAGGCGGTATGTCCCCATTTTCTGTGAATTATCCCGGCGCGAATGGTCTACTGACCACCCATGAACGGATTGGAGCTTCGCCGGATTACACCGGGCGCGGTGTGGTCATGGCGTTTATTGATGCCGGGTTTTATCCACACCCGGAAATCGCTGAACGGGTGCGGGTGCATGTGGATGCCAGCACCAGCCGGATTGTCGAGCAAACGGGCAGTGACTACAATTCCGGCGATCTGGGCTGGCACGGGCAGATGACAACGGTGATCGCGGCGGGGGATGGCCGGTTATCGGGCAGGAAATATCGTGGAATCGCCAGTGAGGCGCAGCTTGTGCTGATTCGCGTGGGCACGCCGCGCGGTCAGGTAAAGGAACCTGATATTCTGCGCGGCCTGCGCTGGCTGCTGGCGAATCATACGCGCTTTGGTATTCGTGTAGTCAATATATCAGTGGGTGGGGATTTCGTCAGTGATGACCCGGATCACCCCATTCACGCGGCAGTGCGCGAACTGGTGAACCGGGGTGTGACGATTATCACCGCTGCGGGCAATCGCGCTCATGATTATGTCGTGCCACCGGCCAGTTCC
>CAZKIB010000109.1:12767-21101 GCA_964552425.1 uncultured Anaerolineaceae bacterium
AGCACGGCGGCGATCGCGGCCAGTTCCGCGGAAGCGATTACGGTGGGTGGGGTGGACGACCAGAATACGCTCGACGCCACGCGCTGGCACGCCTACCACAGCAATTACGGTACTGGCTGTGATGGGCAGTCAAAGCCGGACCTGCTCGCGCCGTCAGTCTGGGTGGTGGGGCCGATCATGCCGGAAACAGGCGTCGCCCGTGAAGCGCGCTGGCTGGGGCCGCTGCTGCAATCGGCGGATGATGAAGCGATCCGTAAACTGCTGCGGCGGGGTTACGCTGATCTGGGACTGGCGCGCAAGCAGGCCTGGGAGCCGGACGCCAACGTGTACAGTATGTTGCAGGCGCGCATCAACACCCACAAGATCGTCGACGCCCATCACCAGCATGTGGATGGCACATCAGTAGCCGCGCCGATTGTGTCGGCGGTGGTGGCGCAGATGCTCGAAGCGAATCCCCGATTGACGCCATCCGAGATTCGGTCTATTCTGTGCGCGACAGCCAGACCACTGGCGGGTTGTCCGCCGCAGCGCCAGGGAGCCGGCGTGATTCACGCGGCGGGTGCGCTGGTTCAGGTTCTGAAGAATGTGGATTGATGGTTCATGCACAGAGAATATCACCGCTGGTTCAGCCCGACCCTCAAACGCGATATGGAACTGCTCATCTTCGGCCACGCTGGGGCGAAGGTGCTGGTTTTCCCGACTTCTCAGGGACGCTTTTTTGAATGGGAGGACCGGGGGATGATGGCGGCATTCAGCGAGCAGTTGAACAACGGCTGGCTGCAAATGTGCTGTGTGGACAGTGTGGATGCGGAAAGCTGGTATTGCAGTTGGGCACACCCCGCCGGGCGCGCGTTTCGGCACGCTCAGTATGACGGTTATCTGCTGAATGAAGTGCTGCCGCTGCTGAACCACAAAAATCCGAACCCTTATCTGATGACAGTGGGGGCCAGTTTCGGGGCGTACCATGCCATGAACTTTGGCTTGAAGCACTGCTTTGAAGTGCAGCGTATCATTGGCCTGAGCGGGCTGTACGACATCCGGCGGTTTACGGGCGGGTTCGAGAACGAGTATGTGTACTTTAACAACCCCATCCAGTTTGTCGCCAATGAGACGGACCCGCACCGCATGGAGTGCCTGCACCGGCTGGACATCATCCTGGCGGTGGGCCGGGCCGACCCGCTGATCCAAAGTTCGCGTGCCATGTCCGGGGTGCTGTGGGACAAAGGCATTGGCAACGCGCTGCGCGAATGGGATGGCTGGGCGCACGACTGGCCGTACTGGAAAGACATGCTGCGCCGGTATATCAACGGCAGCGATTGATGGACGTGGGCAGGTGTCAGAACACAGGGGTGTCTGATTGCCGGTAACGTCTGTGGTCAATTCATTTTCTACTCATTCATTGAACATAAATTGAAAACATTCGCAGGCTACAATGGGGAAAGTAGTCTTTTTTCAGGTTCAGGGAAAGGCTTGTTGCGATGCGCTTTTCTCGTGTTTTGATGATTGTGCTGATCTTCACGGCGGGTCTGATTATTGGCAGCGGCGTGATGGCCTTTTACAGCCTCCCGTCTGCCGCGTTCCTCCCGGCTTCTCAGGTGACAGCCCCGCTACCCACCCCAACCCTGCTGCCGGATGCGATCTTTGCTGAACTGGATGCTCAGGATCAGGTGCTGATTAACCTGTATGAGCGGGTCAGCCCCTCGGTGGTGCATATTATCAGCCGCACGCAGGCGGTCAGCCCGTTTTTTGGCGTGCAGTCCAGCGAAGGAACCGGCTCTGGATTTTTTTATGATGAAGCCGGGCATGTGGTGACGAATTACCATGTGATTCAGGGCGCGTCCGAAGTTGATGTGATCCTCTCCAATGGCGAATCGATTCCGGCGAGCCTGGCGGGGGTGGACCCCTACAACGATCTGGCGGTGCTGGCAATTGATGTGCCGCCAGAGGTGGCTGCACCGCTGGAGATGGGCGATTCTGGAACCCTGCGGGTGGGACAGACAGTGGTCGCTATTGGCAATCCGTTTGGTCTGGAGCGGACTTTAACCACCGGCACGGTGAGCGCGCTGGGCCGCCGGCTGGAAACGGAATCCGGCGCGCTAGTCGGGCAGGCCATCCAGACGGACGCCGCGATTAACCCCGGCAATTCAGGCGGGCCGCTGCTGGATACACGCGGGCGGGTGATCGGCATCAATACGGCGATCAATTCACCGACTGGCGCGTCGGTGGGGATCGGCTTCGCGGTTCCCGCCAGTGTGATCCAGCGAGTGGTGCCGGAGCTGATCGCTAACGGGCGCTATTCCCATGCGAACATCGGGCTGCAAGTCGCGGAACTGGGCACAGAGGTGACACCGGGCAGCGATACAGTGACGCGCGGCCTGCTGATTGTGGACCTGGACGCCAATGGGCCGGCAGACCGGGCCGGGTTGCGCGCGGCTCAGATTTCGGCGCGGCGGGGACGATATGTATTTTCCGGTGGCGACATTATCGTGGCGCTGGATGGTCAGCCGATGTACAGCCGTGATGACCTGCTCATTTATCTGGAAGATCATTTTCGACCTGGCGACGCGGTCATGGTCACCGTGATGCGGGATGGACGGGCGCAGGATGTGCAGGTGACGCTGGGTTCGCGCTGACGCGGGCAAGATTCGCAAGTGGCGCGGGCCTGTCGCTATAATCGCTGCCTTCAACCCGGTGTTGTTCAGGTAGGGAGTGAGGCGATGGCGGAACCGCTGCGGATCGGACTGCTGGTGGGCATGGAATGGTCATGGCCGCCCGCGTTTATTGATGAGGTCAACCGGCGTGACCAGGGGGTGACTGCCGAATATGTCAAACTCGGCGGCACGGCGATGAACGAGCCGAACCCCTACCGCGTGATCGTGGACCGCATCTCTCATGAAGTGCCTTATTACCGTTCCTACCTCAAGAACGCGGCGCTTCAGGGAGTTAAGGTCATCAACGATCCGTTTATGTGGACGGCGGATGACAAGTTCTTCGGCGCGTCGCTGATTACGAAAATGGGGGTCGCGTCACCGCGCACGGTGGCCCTGCCGAACAAGGATTATGTGCCGGGCATCGACCACAATAAGAGCCTGCGCAACCTGAGTTTTCCGCTGGACTGGAACGGTCTGGTGGACACAGTGGGCGGTTTCCCCCTGGTATTGAAAGATGCGCACGGCGGCGGCTGGAAACAGGTGCATATCGTACGCAGTATGGAGGACCTGTGGGCGCGCTATGATGACAGCGGATTGCTGACGATGATCCTGCAAGAGTTTATC
This sequence comes from uncultured Anaerolineaceae bacterium, assembly GCA_964552425.1. GTDB lineage: Bacteria > Chloroflexota > Anaerolineae > Aggregatilineales > Phototrophicaceae. Next base: position 16,043 of record CAZKIB010000109.1, read on the forward strand.
CGCTGGGAAGACTATGCGCGCTGTATGTGTCTGGGTCAGGATGAAATCTACGTCATGCGCTATGACCCGAACAAACGCCATTATCATGAAGAGCATGGTTTTTCGCCCGAAATGGCTGATCGGATCGTCGCGGACTGCGTGAAGATCAACCGCGCGTTTGGCTATGATATGAACACGGTGGAATTCGCCATTAAAGATGGCGTTCCGTATGCCATTGACTTCATGAATCCCGCGCCGGATATGGATGTGAATTCGCTGGGTCGCCAGCACTTCGACTGGATGGTAACGCACATGGCGGATATGACCATCCGCATGGCGAAATCGGACGCGGCCACGATGTCGCGCTATGAATGGCGAAAGTACATCACATGATCGCAGAAGCCATTGACCGCTACCACAGCCTGCTCACACCTGAAATCGCACTCGAAGCCCACGAACAGTTGCAGGCCATGCTGCGCGAACGGGGTCTGTATTTTGGTGATCGGCCCCTGTGCCGTGTGCTGCGCCCACATTTTTATGGGCGTGAACCCTGGCATTATCTGAAGCGCGAAACAGAGATCATCCTGCGGGCATTTGCGAAGGTTCACGCGGCGTCGAAGGAGGACAGCGGTGTTCGGGCGCAGCTTGCGCTGGAACCTTATGAAGAAGAATTGTTTCATCTGGATGATGCGATTGATATACCCTGGACTTCCTCGCGCCTGGATGCGTTTTTTAACTCCAATGATCTGACCCTGAGTTTTGTGGAATATAACGCGGAGACACCCGCCGGCATCGGTTATGGGGATGTGCTGGCGGATGCGTTTATGCAGTTGGAGCCGATGAAACGTTTCCAGCAGTATTATCATGTGGAATATCTGCCAGGTCTGGGGCAGCTTCAGGACGCCTTGCTGCGCGGCTACCGGCAGTGGGGCGGGCGCGATGAACCGCGCATTGCGATTGTCGATTGGGCGGATGTGCCGACCCGCAGCGAACATGAGATTACCCGCCAGTATTTTGAGCGCTGCGGAATCGTGTCCGTGCTGGCTGACCCGCGCGAGATGGTGTACCACGACGGCGCGCTGTGGGTCGATGATTTCCGGGTGAACCTGATTTACAAACGGGTACTTATCAGTGAACTGATCCAGCGGATGAGCATCCATAACCCGCTGGTGCAGGCCATCCGCGATCATAACGTCCTGATGACCAATTCGCTGAGTGCCAAGCTGCTGGCGAAAAAAGCCAGCCTCGCCGTACTCAGCGACGAACGCAACGCGGCCCTGTTCGACGCCGAGGAGCAGCGCGCCATTGACGAACATATCCCCTGGACACGGCGTGTAGAAGACCGCAAAACGCTGTATCACGGCCAGGAGGTGGACCTGCTGGCCTTCATTGAAACCCACCGGGACCGGCTGGTGCTGAAGCCGAATGACGAGTACGGCGGCAAAGGGGTGGTGATTGGCTGGGAGTGTTCAGCGGACGAGTGGGATGAAACCCTGCGCACGGCTTTGACGACCCCCTTTGTCGTGCAGGAGAAAGTCAAAACGGTTTACCGCGATTTTCCGATGATGCTGCCAGATGGATCGCTGGACATCAGCCCGCGTTTTGTCGACGCGGACCCGTATGTGTTTTATGGCGAAACCGTCGGCGGCTGCCTGACCCGGCTTTCGTCCGAAGTGCTGCTGAATGTCACAGCCGGCGGCGGGTCAGTCGTGCCGATGTTCGTGCTGGACAAGCAGTAGGGCGAGACACCCACCAGCGCCTCGCCGTCGTTATCGTTAAGCGTTATGGATTTTTGAGAATTTCCATCACCTGATCGTGCAGCCGACTGTTGGTGGCGAGGGCGTTACCGCCGCGAATGTCGACCTGACCGCGCCAATCGGTGTATGTGCCGCCGGCCTCCTGCATGATGACGGGGAAAGGCGCGGCATCCCACACGGCGAGGTGTGGTTCGAGCATGATTTCGGCGCGCCCGGTAGCCACCAGTGCATACCCGTAAGCATCGCCCCAGGTGCGCTGGAAGTAGGTCCTGCTGACCAGTGACTGCCAGGCCGGGGCGTTTTTCGGGGAACTGATGACATTCGGTTCGCTGGTGAGCAGCACCGCATCCTCAAGTTTATCCACTGTGGATACCTGACAGCGACGCCCGTTCCAGTAGCAGCCTGAACCTCGCGCCGCATATACAGTTTCATTGAGCGCGGGGTAGTGGGCCACCCCCACCAGCGGCCCTTCGGAATCCACCAGGGCGATGAGGTTGGCGTAGAGCGGCACACCCTGAGCGAAGGATTTTGTGCCGTCAATCGGGTCGAGAATCCAGGTAAATTCGCTCTGACTGTCGACCTGACCGTATTCCTCCCCAATGATGCCATGTTCCGGCCAGGTCTGGCGGATTCGTTCGCGCAGCATATGTTCCACTGCGCGATCTGCCACTGTCACGGGCGAATTGTCCGCCTTGCGTTCGACCTGCACCCCGGTCTGAAAATGGCCGAGTGTGATGCGCCCGGCTTTCCAGGCACAGTCTAAAGCAAAATCCAGATAGCGCTGAATGTCGGTCATAATCAGATTGACTCACGGGTGTAGTGGTTGTCCACAATGCGCAGGATGCCCAATGGATTCGCATCTTTCAGGGCATCCGGGAGCAGGGCGGAGGGGATGCTCTGATAAGCCACCGGACGCATGAAACGTTTAATGGCGGTCATGCCGACGGAGGTGGTGGCCGGCGCTGTCGTGGCGGGGTATGGGCCGCCATGCTGCTGCGCATAGACCACCTCGACGCCGGTGGGCACGCCGTTCCAGATCACCCGCCCGACCTTCTCGCGCAGCGTCTCAAGAACAGGGCGCGCGTTTTCGGCTTCATCTGCTTCGGCGTGGATGGTTCCGGTGAGCTGGCCTTCCAGGGTGTCCAGGGTGGCGCGCACATCGTCCAGCGAGGCGCAGGTGACGAACAGTGTCACCGGGCCGAAGTGTTCTTCGTGAAGTCTGGGATTGCTGCGGAATTGTTCTGAGCCAGCCTGCATAACCGTGTGGGCATAGCAGAAGCCGCCGCCTTCCACCACCGCGCCCCCGGCCAGAAGTTCGACTCCGCCGGAACTGACGGTCTGCTGCACGGTGCGCGCCAGCCCGCTTTCGATGGCGGCGTTGAGCATGACACCGGGCTGTCTGGCGGTCATGGCCTGTGTGTAGCGCTGGATAAAATCCTGTGATTCGGCATTGTCCACCAGCAGCACGAGGCCGGGGTTGGTGCAGAACTGGCCCGCTCCCAGTGTCGCGGATGCGGCCAGTGTATCGACCAGACTGGCACGTGAGGCCACTGCGCCGGGCATGAGAACTACCGGGTTGATACTGCCCATCTCGGCGTAAACCGGGATCGGGCGGGGGCGTTTCGCGGCGGTATCGAACAGGGCGCGCCCGCCGCGCAGGGAACCCGTAAATCCAATTGCTTCCAGCAGGGGGTGCTGCGCCAGTGTCTGGCCGACTTCGATGCCGCTGCCCTGCACCATCGAAAAGAACCCCGCCGGAAAACCGCACGCCTTAACCGCGTTATTCAGGGCGATGCTAAACAGTTCGGTGGTGGCGGGGTGGCCGGGATGCCCTTTGACGATGACCGGGCAGCCGGCCGCGAACGCTGAGGCGGTATCACCCCCGGCGGTGGCGAAGGCGAACGGGAAATTGCTGGCCGAGAAAACCGCGACAGGGCCAAGCGGGACCAGCATCCGGCGAATATCCGGGCGCGGCTGCGGCTGGCGGTCTGGCTGGGCAGTGTCGATGATGGCCTCGACATAGGAGCCTTCGCGCAGCAGACTGCCAAAGGCGCGCAGTTGGCTGGTGGTGCGGGTGAGTTCGCCGGGCAGGCGGGGCGAACCGAGCGCGGTTTCGTAATCGGCAGTGACGATCAGTTCCTCGCGCAGCTTTTCGATTTCGTCCGCTGCGGTATCCAGAAAGTCCGCGAGTTTACTGGCCGGGTAATGGCGAGTTTCCTGAAAGGCGGCTGCCGCTGCGGTCACAGCGCTGTCGATTTCGGCAGCAGTGGCATTGTGAAACTGCACGCTACCGGGCTGGCGGGTGCGTGGGTCCACGCTGGTGAAGGTCTCGCCGCCCTCGGCCCTCCAGGTTCCGGTGATGCTGTTTTTTCCGGTTAATGTGGTCATCGGTATCCTCTCTTGAAATGGCATCTCAGCAGGTCAGCATTTCAGCGATCAGCTCAAGCATGGTTCAACTTCAGGCGTGATTATTTTCGGACAGGGCTTGCAGCCCGGCTTGCAGGATTTCGATAATGCGATCCGTATCGTAGACGCAGCCGGCCCATGTGCCCCCGCTGGCGGCCTGTAACGCGGCCCACAGGCGGGTATCGTCCGGTAACTGGGGGTGCGGCTGGAGGTCCGGGTGCGGCGGGCGGCTGGCAAGCAGGTGTTCCGCTTCGGCAGGGGTGAGATCGCCTTCCGGCGTGCCCACCAGATTAATCGTGCCGGTCAGATGGGTGCGGTCCACGATCATTTCGATTAGGTCGCCATCGCGCAGTTTGCCGATGGGGCCGCCAGCCAGCGCTTCCGGGCCGATGTGCCCCACACAGGGGCCGGTGGAGACGCCCGAAAAGCGCGCATCGGTCAATACCGGGACGGTCTTGCCCCAGGGCACGAACTTGAGCGCGGATGTCACCTGATAGGTTTCTTCCATGCCGGTTCCCATTGGGCCGACGCCGATCATCACCACGACATCCCCGGCCTTGACCGGGTTGGCGCTGCGGCCTTTGATGGCTTCGATGGCGGCACGTTCGGATGTGAACACGCGCGCCGGGCCGCGATGCCGGTAGACGTTATCAGCATCCACGACGGACGCATCAATCGACGTAGCTTTGATGACCGAACCCTGCGGGGTGATGTTGCCAGTGGGGAACAGGACGGTGCTGCTCAGACCATTTTTGCGGGCGGTATCGGCATCCATAATCACCTGGGTAGGGTCCACCTGATCCCCGGAGGCCAGCCGCTGGCGGCAAAGCTGGCGGCGTTCACTGCTTTCCCACCAGTCCAGCGCGGCATCCAGTTTTTCACCCGTGACCGTCAGTACGTCGGTGTTCAGCAGGCCC
>CAZKIB010000110.1:0-1806 GCA_964552425.1 uncultured Anaerolineaceae bacterium
AGTCACATCGTCATGCGGCGTGATGAACCTTATGCTCAGGTGGTTGTACCGGAAGCGCGCAAACTGCCGCCCGGCACGCTGCGTAATATTATCCGGCAGGCCGGGCTGACCGTTGATGAATTTCTGGCGCTGCTGTGACAGCCTGAATGTTAAGCCGTGTTGCCAGAAACCTAATGGTTGTTTTTTAAATGGATTATCGAATCAGAATCGGTTTCCAAGCCATAATCACGAAAATTAGCCAACGTTGGTTATATCACCCCACCACCAGCGTATACCCGGTCAGATCAAGCAGGCGGGCGCGGGTGGAGTCGAAGGCGGCAGGTTCGGGGTCATCGGCCAGCCTGACGGAGACTTCGGCGCGATCCACATGGATGCCCGGCCCTCTGGTGACGCGCCAGCCGGCCTCGCGGATCAACTGCCCGGCGATCTGCAAAATCTGCTGCTGGTTGGGGTGCGGGTGGATGCTCATGGCATAGCCGGTCTGCTCGGCCAGGTCGCGGATCAGGTCGAGGTGGCGCTCGCCGACCTGGGGACTCACAAAGGTCAGCGCCAGCCCACCCTGCTTGAGTCCCACACGGTTGAGGCCGAAGGGTTCCAGCGCCTGCCGCACCAGCCCATAGGCCGCGTTGATTTCGATGGGTTCGCGGGAAGCGGCGGGCTGAACGGGCGCGTCATCCCGTAAACCGGCATCGTTGGGTTTGCTGCCGCCGATGCGCAGCCGGAAGCCGGTCAAATCCTGATAGGCACGGGCCAGCGCTGCGACATCTTCCACGCCGGAGACTTCCACCGCGACTTCACCCTGATTGAGATAGAACGATGGCCCCTTGACCACACGCCCGCCGGGGGGCAGCACCTCATCCACCGCCGCGCCGAGAGCCTGCTGGTTGACGCCGGGGCTGACCTGCACGTCCCAGCCGGTTTGTTCGGCCAACTGCTCGATCATGTCCGCATAGGTGCGCTGCGCCGGGGCCGGAAAATCAAAGGTGAGGGTCAGGCGCTTGCGGTGAATATCCATGCCGACCTTGCGTAAACGGGCCTCCAGCGGAAAGGTACTCAGGGCCAGTTCGCGGGCCTGATTCTGCTCGATGGGGCCGTCCTTCATGGCGCGCTTCGGCAGCAGACCGCCGGCTTCCAGCGTCGCGCCATCCTGCGCCAGCGCCAGCACGATGGTCAGCAGCGCCTGTTCGCGGCTGAGACCTTCCGGCAGCGGGTCAGGGAGCAGACCGGCGGGGTTGACCGGCTGGCCGGCATCGACCACGGTCTGCCGCTGCGCAAAGGGGAAGATCAGGTCCTGCCACTTCGCCGCCTCATCCAGCATGAGTTTGATATTCGCCATCATGCCCTTATTGTCGTCGAGCTTCTCCCACGCGCCGATGGGCCACAGCAGCGCGTCGGCGGGATAATGGCGGCCCTTCGCGCTGTAGACCTGGGCCTCAAACGCATCCGCGCTGGCATTGACCACCACGCCCACACGCGGGCGAAAATTGCTGTCGCGCAGGACGACCAGTTTGCCGACAATATCCGGGTTCGCCAGCATGATGGCCTGCTGGCGCTGTTTGCGGGCGACCTGCTCCGCTGAATGCACCTGGAAGGTATCGCGGCTGCGCCAGTCGGCGGCGAAATACAGGCTATCGGCCAGCGCGGAGACCACTTCAGCATGGCGCTCGGCATTCCCCCACCACATCTGGGCGAGTTCGCGCGCGCTGAAAAAGCTCCCGGCCTGATCCTTCAGCCGCTCCCAGAGTTCCGCAGGGTCGAGCGGGCGAGCTTCCTGTCCGCTCTGGATATGCCCCAGTGCCCAGGGAC
>CAZKIB010000110.1:1816-8101 GCA_964552425.1 uncultured Anaerolineaceae bacterium
GGTGAAGGGAATCGTCTGGCCGATGCGCGGCGTCTGGACTCGTTTGACACGCTGGCGTAAAGCGGTGGCGAGGCTGTGACGCGCGCCGGGGTCGCCATGCACCAGCATGATCTCCTCCGCGCCAAGCGCCTGGGCATACTGGACCAGTTCGTTTTCATCGGCATGGGCGGACAGTGAATACGTGCCCACCTCACAGCGCACGCTGAGGGTGCTGTCGCCGATCTTCCAGGCGAATTCCTCCCCGGCCTGGCGCTTGCGCATCATGTTCTGCAAAAAACGGCCCGGCGCTTCTTCGTCCTGATAACCGGTGAGGAAGATGCCGTTGAGCGCATCCCCGGCCCAGGCTTTCGCATAGATGACTGATGCGCCGCCGGTCATCATGCCGCTGCTGGCGACCACAATGCAGGGTTCCAGGCCGTTGATGATCTGCTCACGCATGGCCGCGCTGGTGACAGGTTTGACCTTCCCCCGGAAAAAGAGATGATCCTCCCCGGCGGCCCGCAGCGTGCCTTCCGGCAGCCAGTCCCGAAAGCGGGTGTAGGCGTTGCACACGGCCCGCACCATGCCATCGGCATACACGGGCACGTCGAATTCATCGCGGAAGGCCAGCAGAATTTGCAGCACTTCCTGCGCCCGGCCCAGCGCGAACGCCGGGATCAGCACCCTGCCGCCGCGTTCGATGACCGCCTTGAGCGTGGCGATCATGCGGCGTTCCTCCGAAGCGCGCATGGCGTGGAGCTTGCCGCCGTAGGTGCTTTCCAGCACGAGCGCGTCGGCCTTGATGCGCGGCGGATCGGCATTGACGACGGCGCGGTTGGCCCCCAGCGACACATCGCCGGACATGACCAGCGTGCCTTCCTCGCCTTCCAGCACCAGCGTCCCCGCGCCCATGATGTGCCCGGAGGGGTGGTATGTCACCTGCAAACCATCGCCCAGGCGCACCGGCTGGCGGAACTGCACCGGCTGGAAGGCTTCCATCAGGCGGGCGGAGGCGATCTCGTCAAAGATGGGCAGTTCGCCATCGACTTCCTGCTTGCTCTGCATGATACGCTGTGCGTCGGCCTGAAGGATGCGTGTCAGTTCGATACTTGGCGGGGTCGCCAGCACCGGCACATGCGGGTACTGCTCCACCACAAGGGCCAGCGCGCCGGTATGGTCAGTATGGGCGTGGGTGACGAGGATGTAATCCGGGCCGCCCGCCTGGGTGATGAGGCTGAGATCGGGGAGCTGGTCGGTCTGGATGCCCCGGCTGGTTTTGGGCGAGATGCGGATGCCGGCATCCACCAGAATGACCTTGCCGCCCATTTCGACCAGTGTGCTGCTGGCCCCGACTTCATCCGCGCCGCCGAGAAAGGTAAGCTGCATTTAGAAGTGACCTCGTTTAAGAACTTCGTCTTCCGAAGTATCGGAAATTAATCGTCTGATGTGATTCAGGAAGCGCGCCAACATATCCACTCTAAACGGATTTGCACGCAGATAATCCTCAAAGAACGCACGGTTAGCCTTACGCCCGACAGCCGTATTAAACTGGCCGCGCACATTCGAGGGCAGTCGTTTCGCTTTGCGCAGAATAATGATTTCATCAATCGCCGTGACGCCGCTGCTGATCGGAGTCATATCCAGCCATTCGCATAACAGGTAATATTTGGCTGAAGGTACACTGGTCTTGAGATCAAGCGCGGTGGCTGCCGCTTCCTGAAACATCGTTTTATCCAGGTTAGTCTTGCACTCGGCCGCCAGATAAGCCAGGCTGGTTTTTCCGCTGACCGCCTGGGCGAAATCCGCATAATGTGAAGCCTGAATATACAAAGCCCGGCTAATTACAAAATCCTGGTCTTTTTCCCGAATTGTCAGGCCACCGCCCGGTTCGATGACAGCCAGGCTTGAAGTGAAATGAATCCCGGAGAAACACATATTCGGGCCAAAATCCAGATTGAGTGTGGCAAACTCCGTTTGCAGCACACCGGTTACGAAGATTGGGAGGAATTCCTCGATCACTGTGTTATCGAGTTTAAGCTGGCCCTTCTGCCGGTAAAGAAAGTCATTGGGGCTGTCAAAAATCAGTTCCAGGTCAACGGTCAGCTTGTATTCATTGAGCAGTCTGGAAGCTTCGGCTACTTTGAACTCGAACGTTCCGTCGAGATTTAACAGGCTGTTTCGCCAATGCTGATACTGTTCAATAGTGGTTTCCAGCCGGGGGCGATCACTGTCCGGGAGTTTGGTATTTTGCAGCAGTGCCTGAAGTTTATCGCCGTGTGTCGTAGGTCGGATCAATCTCATGAATTTGCTCACCTGCCTGATCTGCAAGAAACAGTGGAGAGGGTTGTACGGTGGAAATACTGGCAACAGCCTGCTCTAAATCCTGACGGGATTCTTTGGGGGTTGTGGGCAGGGCGGCGGTCATGATGTCCTGGGCCACCCCTCTTGCCAGATACAAACATTGTTTTTCTGGTTCTGGTTGCATGGCTTTTATCGAGAAATGCAGAATATCTTCGTAAATGGCCTGTCCAAATCGATTTCGATAGACCCTTTCCTGCCGCACATCAAGCGGATTCCCAAAGGCGCGTTCCGCGATCTCGCTGACGATTTCGCCGTTAAAAAAGGGGGTTCCGCGCACAGTAGAGAGTCTTCCAACCACAAAAATGACACGCGCGCCCGGTTTGCAAATTCTTTGCAATTCGGAAAAACACTGCGCAATATCGAGACAATACTGTATTACGGTCAGGAATCGGTTGCCCCGGTGTTTGCGATTCGCGCCGATTTCCGATTTAGCAACTTTCAGAAGGTCCCAATGGAGAAATTCCATTGAGGCGCGATACTGCTGGTGATAGTTGAAAACGTTAATGTACGGCGGCGATGTGAGGACCATATCGACTGTCTGATCGGCCAGGGGGGTCTGCCGCGCGTCCGCATGAAAGACCCGGATTGGTTTTTCTGAACCCGGAAGATGATCGATCAGATCCGCTATTTTGCGCCACATTTTGAAGACATGGTTGGCCTGGAGATCATTTCTACCAGGGTCAAGGAGAACAATCAGGGCTGCGATGACATCTCGTTCAAGGGCGCTGTCCACAGCATTCAGAATTTTTGAGAACTGCGCTTTGACGTATTCGCCGTCATGTACTGTCTCTGACTGAAACAATATCAATGGGAACCTGTCATCGAGTAGGGTTTCTAATTCGGTCAGCAGTCGTGTTCTTGTGTGGACCGGCAAATTGATCAGATGATACAGGCGGGCCAGCGCGCAGGCCGCGGGGTTAATTTCTGTACCCATAGCGGACAATCCGCGCTTGCCAGCTTCCAGCAGTGTGGTTCCACTTCCCAGAAACGGATCAAAAATCACATCGCCCGTGTTTGCATAGGTATTCAGCAGCGTATCCACCAACTGTGGGGAAAACTGTCCGTTCCACTTCAGCGGATTGCTGCGGGTTTTGTTTTCGATATTGAGTTGATCTTGCGGAATTTCAAGTCGGTTGATCGTTGTTTCTGAAAAGGTGCTGGCTAGATACGACACGATGAAACCTTTCGCAAGTGTCACCCGTTCCCTACATCATACCCTGTCTTCGCGCCCGGTAGAGCCGTCCCGCTGAGATCGACTTTCGGCGACCCCGGCGGCGCGGCTCTACGGGACTGTGTTCATTATACCAGCGTTCTGGTTTATACCAGTACGGCGGCAACTTCTTCCGGCGGGCAGCACCCACAGGGCGCATTCTGCGGTAGAATGCAGTTTTTTGAGGGGAGCAGCCTGCCATGCGAGTCCTGTTTATCGGTGGAACCGGGTTTATCAGCACCGCCGTCAGCCGGCTGGCCCTGGACAAAGGGTTGGAGCTTTATCACCTCAATCGCGGCGTCCGGCAGCCCGCTCTTCCGGGTGTTCATTCCCTGATCGCGGATATTCACCAGCCGGAAAGCGTGCGCGCGGCGCTGGGTGATCTGCGGTTTGACGTGGTGGTGGACTGGATCGCCTACAAGCCGGAAGACATCGAGCGCGATCTGACCCTGTTCAGCGGGCAGGTGAAGCAGTTCATCTTTATCAGTTCGGCTTCAGCCTACCAGAAACCGCCCACCCACCCCATCATCACCGAGTCCACGCCGCTGCATAACCCCTACTGGGAATACTCGCGCAACAAGATCGCCTGCGAGGAGCGGCTGATGCAGGCGTATCGTCAGGACGGCTTTCCGGTCACGATTGTGCGCCCGTCGCTGACGTATGACACCAACTTCCCGATTGCCATTGGCGGATGGGGCTGCTATACCCTGGCGGATCGCATGAAAAAGGGGCTGCCGATCATCGTGCATGGCGATGGCTCGTCGCTGTGGGTTGTCACTCATGCCGAGGATTTTGGCCGGGGCTTCCTGGGGCTGGTCGGCAATGAACAGGCAGTCGGCCACGCCTTCCACATCACATCGGACGAAGTGCTGACCTGGGATCAGATTTACCAGACCATCGCCGGTGCGCTCGGCGTGGAAGCGAATATCGTACATATCGCCTCAGACTTCATCGCGGAGGTCGTGCCGCGTATGGCAGGCGGGCTGATCGGTGACAAGTCATGGAGCGCAATTTTTGATAACTCCAAAATCAAGGCGTTCGTCCCCGGTTTTCAGGCCGTCATTCCCTTTCGGGAAGGTATCCGCCGGACACTGGCGTGGTTCGACGCTGACGAATCGCGGCGGTGGGTGAATGAGGAGGTGAATGCGGAAATGGAGCGCATCCTCGCGGCGTATGCCCGGCGCTAGGCAAGCAGGACGGGCGCAGGTCAGAACAGGCCAAATACAGAACCCAGCGCTGCCAGCAGAAGTAAGGTGCCAATACTCCCGATGGTCATGACCAGCAGAGACTTGCCTATCCCAAAGCCATTGACTGCGCGCGTGGCTCGCAGGTAGAGGACAAGGGAGTAGAAGCTGATGACGAGTACGAGCATCTGGTCAATCGTGAAAAGGATGGATGTTGCAGGAAACAACGCATTCAGGCCCAGAACCAACTGGGAAGTCAGTATGAATAGGGCGTACACAATCGCGTAGCAGTAACCTAATTGGCGAACGGTCCCCTCACCGCCGACCAACCGGGCCAGGCTCTGGGTAAGAATCACGTCGATCCAGAATGCTGCCAGCCCGATGAATCCAGCGACAAACACGATGAACAGCGCTGAGAGGATGTAGGCAAAAATCTCCATCTGGAAGACATACTGGAGAAGACCCTGCGCTGCAAAAGGGGCCATCGCACTGAAGCCAACGCCGATCCAGATACTGACCAGCACCCAGACAGAAGCCCGCCACACCGAGACACCAGCCTGACGGAGGATCGCCTCAAAGGTTTCAACACGTGGCTCTCGGAGTACCTGGAACCATATGATATACCAGGGAACCCGTACCCGCCCGGAAGCGACCCTCTGGTCCAGCTTCGCCAGCCACCGCCGGGCAAGCGGATGATCCATCACGTTCAGGATATCGCGGGCCTCGGTATAATGCCCATGCCTGATGAGGTCCTGGGCATGTCGAAGTCTCTCCTGCATATTTCACCACCTGTGATTCCTGCCCTGACCAGGACACCGAGAGGCCGCACTTAATGGAGGAGACCCCACTTCTGACGCATGGCATAGAGCAGCACGAGGAACAGACCAGCCATCAGCAGCCCATCAAAAGTGAGTCCGCCCACAGAGGCAAGCACAACAGACAGCAGGCTCCCAGCGGTCAGACTGAGTATTCCCCACCGGTGCCATCCCCACAGGCCGATCACACCAAAAAGAATCAGCAGGTTTGTCAGAAAGGGAAACAGGACAGGAAGCAGGGCTGATCCGTCGCCATCAACGGCTCGCCCGATGTTCCATAACAACACCATGTCCACCAGTGCCCCGAAGAAACCAATCACCAGCAGAAACATCAGGCAGGCACTCAGGCAAGCGCCGCGCCGCATCCCTCTGATGTATCGCATATCCGGCCTCCCCGATTCAATACAAACGCCGAAAGCAGTATCCCCAAAGATCACACTTTCGGCGGCTGGAATGATGCGACGTGGTATTCCGCCGCTGTGATGCAAGCCACAGTGACTATGATTATCGTAAGTCCAAATCCGCTGGCCGGGGTCATGCTGCATGGGTTACAAAACTCATGACCGGGAAATCGCAAAAGCCAGTCTATTTCGGACGGCAAATCTGCTACAATCACGGCCACCCGACAGACCTATAGCAGGTGAGAATATGCGGATACTGAAACATCTCTTCGACAACAACCGCGCCTGGGCGGCCCGGATCAGCCTTGATCCTTTGGCAAACAAATCCACAGCAG
>CAZKIB010000110.1:8111-11461 GCA_964552425.1 uncultured Anaerolineaceae bacterium
ACCCGCAGTTTGTCGAGAAGCTGGCGTCACAGCAGTCGCCCGAATATCTGTGGATTGGCTGCGCGGACAGCCGCGTCCCGGCCAATGAGATCATCGGCCTGCTGCCGGGCGAGGTTTTTGTGCATCGCAACGTCGCCAATCTGGTGATCCACACCGACCTGAACTGCCTGTCGGTGCTGCAATATGCGGTGGAAGTGCTGAAGGTTAAACATATCATCGTATGCGGGCATTATGGCTGCGGCGGGGTGCGCGCCGCTATGCAGAACCGCCCTTACGGATTGATCGACAACTGGCTGCGGCATCTGAAGGACATCTACCAGAAACACGCCGAGGCGCTGGACGCCATCGAGGATGAAAACCGGCGCTTCAAACGGCTGTGCGAACTGAATGTGATCGAGCAGGTGAATAATGTCTGCCACACAACCATCGTACAGGGCGCGTGGCGCAGCGGGCAGCCGCTGGATGTACACGGCTGGATTTACGACGTGAGCGACGGCCTGCTGGAAGACCTTCAGGTTTGTGTCACCGGGGCCGATGAAATCCAGTCACTGTACCGCATGGCGGTTGCGGCTGCCCGTTGAGAAAAGCCTGGCTCACGAGGCCACACGCGGCTAAGGGCGGTCTCACTCATGGCGCAGGGCGTCGATGGGGTTGAGGCCGGCGGCGCGATTAGCCGGGTACGCGCCAAAGAACGCGCCCGTCCCAATCGTGATAAGCGTCGCCAGTAAAATACTGCTCAACTGCACCTGCACGTTCATGTCCGGCACAAGGGCCGTCACCAGCGCCGAAAACCCGATGGCGATCAGCGTGCCGATCACCCCGCCGACGAGGGCCAGCACAATCGACTCGGTTAAAAACTGCGTGAGAATGTCGGGCCGGCGCGCCCCCATCGCCTTGCGCAGGCCGATCTCACGGGTGCGTTCTGTCACGGTGACGAGCATGATGTTCATGATGCCGATGCCGCCCACCAGCAGCGAGATGCTGGCGATCAGCGCCAGGAAAATGGTGAGCAGGCCGGTGATGGCGTTGAGCGTTTCCAGAATATCCGTCAGCGCCAGAATCTGGAAATCGTCGTCGTCATCGTAATCAATGTCATGTTCCTCACGCAGCACGGTGGTCAGTTCATTTACCAGCGATTTGACCGAATTCTGGTTGATGGCCTGCACGGTGATCGACGAAATGGCGTACTCGCCGCTCAGGGTGCGATCCACCCCCAGGCGTTTCCAGGCTGTGTTGATGGGGATCAGCACAATTTCGTTGTCGTTCTGGTCGAGGCTGCTGGCGAAATCTTCCAGCACGCCGATCACTTCAAAATTCACGCTGCCGATGCGGATTTCCTCGCCCACCGGGTAAGCCCCGTCAAACAGAATATCGGCGGCATCCACGCCCAGCAGGGCCACGCGGGCGGCGGTGCGCTCATCCTGTTCGTCAAAATCGCGGCCTACATTGGCGTGAATATCAAAGATGTCCAGATAGCTGGGAGTCGCCCCAAAAGTCTGCACCGCCCCGGTTTCACCCGCATAGGAAACCGGCAGCGGCACAGCCACCATCGCCGCGAGATTGGCCGCGCTGGGGACACGAAACGAATCGGACAGGGCAGCATAATCGCTCTCTGAAAAAGGCACAAACCACTGCACCATATCGGCTTCGTTTTCACTGACGACAGCCGTATCCGCCGTGTTGGAAACGGTTCCCATGATCTGCACCCAGTTGGAACCGAAGGCGCTGAATTCATTGACGATAAACGCCTCGACTGCCTGGCCCACCGACACCAGCAGAATCACCGCCGCCACGCCAATGGTCATGCCCAGCATGGTCAGGCCGGAACGCAGCTTGTTGTGAGTCAGGCCGTCCAGCGCCACACGAACATTATCGAACAGTTTGGCGATCATGGTTATTCGTACCTCAACGCCTCAATCGGGTTCAGATGCGCGGCGCGGTTGGCCGGGTAAACACCGAACAGAATGCCAATGGTCATGCTGACGAGGGTCGCCAGCAGCACCGCGCCCGGCGCAAGCTGCAAGCGCAGGTCAGGAACCAGCAGGCCGATCAGCGCGGCAGCCCCACCGCCGAACGCGATGCCGATGGCCCCGCCCAGCAGTGACAGCATAATGCTCTCAAACAGGAACTGCACCAGAATATCATTGGGACGCGCGCCCACAGCCTTGCGCAGGCCAATCTCCTGAGTGCGTTCCGTCACGGTGACGAGCATGATGTTCATGATGCCGATGCCACCCACCAGCAGGGACACCCCGGCGATCATCCCCAGAAAGACGGTCAGCAGGGCCGTAATCTGCCCAATCGACTCCAGCAGGCTGGCCTGATTGCTGATGGCGTAATCGCGTTGATCCTCGGCGCGGATGCCGTGTTCGGCGTCGAAATATGCCTGAATTTCCATCTCGGCGGCTTCGGCCACTTCTTCGGAACGGGCCTGCGCGTAGATGGTGCTGACCGCATAAGTGTCACGGTGGCGGGTGTTCGTCAGGCGGGTCTGCGCGGTACTCAGCGGCACAAACACGGCGACATTATCGTTCGAGAAGCCAGCGCCGCGCGCTTCCATCACCCCGACGACGGTGAATGCCTGATTATTCAGGCGGATCATCGCGCCCACCGGGTCGACTTCCACACTGCCGAAGAGGGTTTCGACGACTTCCTCGCCAAGCACCGCGACCCGGCTGTAACGGTTGACATCATCCTGAGTGATAAAGCGCCCGATTCTCGGCTGCCAACTGAGAATATCAGACATGTTCGGGGTGACGCCGCGCGCGCTGGTGCGCAGGGTCTCACCTTCCGCCGAGAGAAACGCAACCACACTCAACTGCCCGCCGACCTGGGCGAGATCGGGCGCAGTCGCAAGGCTGGCAAGCCTGTCCACGTCGCTGTTGGTCAGTGGTTCGACCCGTGTGCGCAGTTCGCTTTCGGGCTGCTGCGAGGTGATAATCAGCAGATTCGCGCCGAGTGACTGGAACTGGTCACGGACGTAATTTTCGACCCCCTGGCCGAGCGTGATGAGCGCGATCACGGCACTCACCCCGATCACGATGCCCAGTGTCGTCAGCAGGGCGCGCATCCGGTTCTGCGCCAGCGCTGCCAGGGCGATGCGCAGGGTTTCCAGTATGTTCATGGTGATGCCTCCCGCCTGTTTCCCTTATTTTAGGACGGTCTAAACAGGAATAACCACCAATAATTGGGGGTCAGGTGAGCCAACGATTCCACCCTGCGGCTGCGGAGACAGACCGCAGCCATCGCGCTGTTGATAACCGGCGTTATTCGATGGGCCGGGCCACCAGCACCCACGTTTTGGGCGGCTCGAACGACACGTTAACCCACGTCTCGATGGTCAACTGCTC
>CAZKIB010000110.1:11480-12418 GCA_964552425.1 uncultured Anaerolineaceae bacterium
GCGTATGGAAGAAGGGCGTTTCATATAACCGGACGACTATCGTAAAGGTATCCGGGGCAGTCCATGCGCCGCTGGTGACGATTCGTTTGGGGTCGACATGGGGCGGCTCATTAAACAGGGTGGTCTGCCCTTCCTGCCAGACACCGTAACCGCAGGGGAAGCGCGCTTCGTCAGACGCTGTGGTGATCGTGACCGCGCAGCCGGACCCGGCAAAATTCAGCGCAATGCTTTCCACGTTCAGTTCGTTGGCGTCGACTTTGTAAGTCCGGCCTGAAACGCTGGCCGACAGCGGCGACACCGCCTCGCCCTGCACCGGCGGGATGGTCAGAGTAGATAACTTCCCGGTCAGAGTGTCCTGCGCGGCGGAGTCAGCGGGCAGGGTTTCCCCGCGCATGGCCGGAAGCAGAATGTCCCAGATCAGGTTGAGCGGCTGCTGCATATCCCCAAGCCCACTGGTGATGGCGAGTACGGCGTCCTGTTCGGGCATGACGATACAATACTGGCCGAAGGCGCCATCCCCCCGATAAGCGTTATGCCGGCAGCGCCAGAACTGATAGCCGTAACCCTGCGCCCAGTCACTGTCCACCTTGTCCCCGTTGGAAACCTGATAGGCTGTCGCTTCCTCCACCCAGGCTTCGGACAGAATGCGCTGGCCTTCCCACAGGCCCTTTTGCAGATAGAGCTGGCCGAAGCGGGCGATGTCCTCGGTGGTGATATTCAGCCCCCAGCCGCCGACATTGATCCCCTGGGGGGACTCCTCCCACACCGGGTTGCTGATGCCCAGCGGCTCGAACAGGCGCGGGGTGAGGTAATCGACCAGCTTCATGCCGGTCACTTTCTGCACGATGGCCGACAGCATAAAGGTCGCGCCGGTGTTATACAGAAAGTGGGTTCCCGGCTCATGAAGAACGGGCACTTCAAGGAAGCCCTTTATCCAG
>CAZKIB010000110.1:12428-15143 GCA_964552425.1 uncultured Anaerolineaceae bacterium
CCGTCAGGCCGCTCCACCATAGGCCGGGTAGTGTCTTCGGCGTGGCCGGTGGACATCGACAGCAGGTGGCGCACGCGCATGGCCGCCAGATACTCGTTCACCTCAGCGGGCGTTTCGTCCGGGAAAAAGGACAGCACCCGGTCATCGACTGAGAAGCGGCCTTCGGTCACGGCCAGCCCAACGGCGGTGGAGGTAAAACTCTTGCTGAGTGAAAACAACATGTGGGGTTTTTCAGGTCCATAGGGCGACCACCAGCCCTCGGCGACCACCTGACCATGCCGCAGCAGCATAAAACTGTGGAGTTCGTGAATCTGGCTTTCGGCAGCTTCGACAAACTGAAGCACGGCGGCTGACGCGATTCCCTGACTTTCGGGCGAGGCGCGCTGCAAATCATTTTTGACTGTCGTAATCATGACTGTAACTCCACTTGAACTGGAGAGAACGTGCCAGCGAGTATACCGCCGCGCGTGGAATGGGCCACATGACTTCTATCCGCGATGCGGGTGTACTGTTTCCTGAAAATGAGCGATCACCCGCTGCTTCAAAAGGCGGGATGCGCCTTGTTTTTTGGGGGGTTTACAAATGCGCGAAGGGGTCTATAATCGAAAAAGCTCTGGATACACCCACCAGAGTTTTTCTGTCCGCAAGTAGAGAAAGCTCGCATGAACGACGGTAGTTATTCTCAGGAACAAAGCCCGCCCTTACCCGGCGGTGATCAGGTGAGATAACGTCGTTCCCCCTCCAAATGGCTGCCGGGGATGACGCGCCCGCGTGATCGCCGTCCCTGTCTACACAGGGAAAAGCCCGGTAGCAAGGCTCTGTTCCAGACACAACGCCATACTTGATCGAACGCCGCCCGGTTGTTTGCCCTGTGCGGCCTGTCTGAGCAACGGAGGAATATCCCATGTACAACGACCTGCTGCTGGATCGCCTGGCCGTCGCGCCTGTTCAGGACGCGGATGATCGCATTCAGGAACTGATTGACGAAATCGAAGCGCTGGATAACCTGCTCTCGCCCGAAGCGCAGCAGTTGATCCGCGACCTGCGCCGCCACACCGTCACCGACGATGTGTACGAGGAAATCGACGAACAGCAGTCCTTCGGCGGGCGCGTGGCCGACTGGCTGGCGGGGTTCGTCGGAAGCTGGAAGTTTATCCTGTCCTTTATGTTTATGATGCTCGTCTGGATTACCGTGAACGGTTCTTTGGGCGAACGCGCTTTTGATCCCTTTCCATTTATCCTGCTGAATCTGGCCCTCAGCACGCTGGCCGGTTTGCAGGCCCCGGTCATTCTGATGGCGCAGAACCGCCAGTCCACCAAGGATCGCGCGGTTGCCCAGAACGACTATCACGTCAACCTGAAAAATGAGGTCGAAATCGCAGACCTGCACCGCAAACTGGATGTGCTTTCGGATGCGCTGACCAACCAGACCCGGCTGGTCAACGCGCTGGTGGCCGCCCGCCGCCAGGAACTGAGCGCCACTGTCCGCGCCATTGAAACCGCCCGCGAGGACGGCTCCAACGGGCAGGTCAAGGCCGCCGTGTAGTTTACATTTCTGCTCTGAACTGCGGCGGGGTGTCATCCTGATGTCCGGCGATGCACCCCGTTGTATGCTGATCTGGATTGTCGCCGGCGCGGCCCTGCCCCTACAATAGAAGTATCTTTGGTGTGAGGGTTGGGGGACCACAGGATGAGTGACCGCGAAATTCTCGAAGAAGCACGCGCCTTAATTGAGGCCAAAAAATACCGCGAAGCCCGCCTGATTTTGCAGGACATCCCGAATAATCCGACAGCGGCCAAATGGATCGCCAAACTGGATGATATGCCGCTGGCCGCCACGTCGCTGCGGGAGAACCCGCCCTCGTCGCTGCGAAACGCGAAACCGCTGCCGGAGCCGGATACCTTTTCGACGGCGCAGTACATGTCCCCAACGCCAGCCGCTGGCGCACAGAATTTGCCGATGCAGATTCTGCGCGTGGCAATTGGCGTCTTTGTGGCGGCGGTGCTGATCTATGTCTTCCGGGATGAGGGCGGCCCGATTATGGATTTACTCAGTGCCGTCAATCCCCCGCAGACCTATACCGATGAACGCATCACCCTGACGCATTCATCCGGCTGGCAAAAGCAGGACCTGAGCACACACGGCTGGTGCAGGGGCGTGGAAAACGAGTGCATGTACTTCATCAAACACTCGCCAAATGTGGGCCTGCTGTTTACCTTCACCCCCCTGTCAGACCGGTATTCCGCCGACGAATTCGCCGACTTCAACTGGGAAAATGACCGCGAGGATACCGTCTTTGTCAAGCGCAACCGCCACTTGCAGAATATCACGCTGGCCGGGTTCCCGGCGGTGGCCCAGATGTACACGCTGACAGAACACGACGAGAACGGCGGCGAATTTTACATGGTGGATATTTACGCCGCTGATGGGCTGAACGGCTACATTATCAACGTATTCGCCAACACGGCCTGCAACCTGAACAGCCGCATCGCTGAGGTCAACGAAGTGCTTTCGACGCTGCGCATTTCCAGCCCGTATGGAACGGTCAGCGCGGATGGTTATTCACCGGCCAGCCCGGTAGCGCTGACAATCCCGGCGTGCGGATAACCCCTGCCGGCTGTCCTGCGTTTTGTATGAAGCGGCGGCCATGACGCGGCGCAGGGCCAGACACCTGCCTGTTGTTCCAAAGGACAGCGCACCCGGACTGACATCAG
>CAZKIB010000110.1:15249-19217 GCA_964552425.1 uncultured Anaerolineaceae bacterium
TATTGACGATGCCATCTGCCTGGCCTACCTGCTGGCCCAGCCGGAATGCGACCTGCTGGGCATCACCACCGTCACAGGGGAAGGTTTGCAGCGCGCCATGCTGTCGAGCGCACTGTGCCGCCTGGCCGGAAAAGATGTGCCCATCTACATTGGCGCGGAACAACCGCTGATTGTCGCGCAGCGCCAGCCGCGTGCGGACCAGGCCGCCGCGCTGGGGGACTGGCCGCATGAGACCGATTTTCCACGCGGGCTGGCGGTGGAGTTTCTGCGGCGCACCATTCGCGGCAACCCCGGCGAAATTATCCTCCTCACCATCGGCCCGCTGACCAATATCGCGCTGCTGTTCGCCACTGACCCGGAGATTCCCAGCCTGCTCAAAGGGCTGGTGATTATGGGCGGGTCGTACTGGAGCGGCAAGAACAACGATATGGAATGGAACCTGATCCTCGACCCGCACGCTTCGGAGATCGTCTACCGCGCCAGACCCCCTTATCACCGCTCCGTTGGGCTGGATGTAACCTTGCAGGTGACGATGCACGCCGACGAAGTGCGCCAGCGCTTCCAGACCGGCCTGCTGCGCCCGGTGCTGGACTTTGCCGAAGTGTGGTTCCGGGAGCGCCCGGTCATCACCTTCCATGACCCGCTGGCGGCGGCGACTATTTTCGACCCCGGCATCTGCGGCTTCATCACCGGGCAGGTGGGCATCGAACTGAAGGATCAGAGCGTCCTCGGCCAGTCGCACTGGGCCGCCGGTGAAGGGCCGCACGAAGTCGCCAGTACAGTCGATGCGCCGCGCTTTTTTGAACATTACTTCGGGGTGCTGAATAAGGGATAGGGCTGACCCCACAGCAGTTCAGCTTACTGCCGGCGGTAGCGGATGACGGCCAGCACGATCAGCGAGCCGACCAGAGCCGCCGCGACATCATCCATGCTGATAATCAGCGCAGGCAGACTGAGCGTCACGCGCAGCAGATCGAACAGCAGCCGGCCCACCAGCGCTCCCAGCAGGCCGAGGCCGAGCGTACTCAGGTCCATGATGGACGAGGATTTGCGATAAAACAGCATACTGGTTACAGTGCCGGCCACCATGCCGATTACAATCCACACCAGCAGTTGCAGGGTGTTCGGGTTGATGTTCATCAGGGTATGTCCTCCCTTTTTTCATCATTATGAGGGACTCGTTTTGTCGCGCTATCCACCGATTGGCCTAACGTACTGTATGAGAACGTAAAGAAACTTTCCAAAGAGAATATTCCTTCGGGATTAAGGATGTTGAGAATGAACCACAGTACAGATGAAAATATGGACCTAGATCAACAGGGAGAAGATTCTACTCCAAAACCATCAACTGGGATTTTAATAACGCAAGGGATGCAAATAACTATCCCAATTGGCGGTATTAACTTTGAGACTGGCACTCTCGCGCTACATGTCGGTCTGGATATGACATCAGATTGGCTTCAGATTGCTATTGAACACTTAACTTTAGCAGAAACAAACAATCATGATGTACATTCAGCTTTGGCTACACACGATGAGAAACAATTAAATTTAGCGCTAAAAAAGAATTCTTAGCCGCAATTCAAGCAGTTACAGCCGCCGCTATCGCACTAGATGCATTTTATGGAATGGTAAAAGAGCGGATTGACATACCACAGACTGAAATAGAGGCTTGGAGAAAGAATAGAACAGCACGAGATAAACAAATTTTTGAGATCCTACGTCGAGCTTTTTCCATTAAATCGGAACATGACCAACAAGTACAGGAAGTAGTGAAACATGCAATGCAATTTCGGGATGAAGCTGTACACCCATCACCAAAGCTAAGTCGTCCTGAATTGCATCCAGAACTACAAAGAGGCACAGAAAAGCGCTTTGTCAAATATAGATTTGAGAACGCTAAGATTGTTGTGCGTAGCGTTCTTAGTCTGATTGCTCAATTAGCATCAATCCCCAAAGAGAAATATCCTCTCTTGAAACCATACTGTGAAGGGTTAGCACACTCAGTAGCTCCTCTTGTAAAAGAATGGGAGAGTAAATATGGTCTCTTGTATCGTCGGGCTGGTAACGATGGTGTTACAACAAACTGACGTAAAGTATAAGGGACATTGATGGAAATCACGAACTTTTCCGAAGTCAGTGAGGATTTTCTGAAGGCGGCGCACAGTCTGGTGCTGTGCAGTGTCGCAACCGTCGATACAAAGAATCGCGTCCGGTCACGGGTGCTGCATCCGATCTGGGAGAGTCATGCTGCCGGGCCAGTCGGCTGGGTGGCGACGACCACCGGGGACCTGAAGTTCAGACATCTGGCCCGCAACCCGCACCTGAGCCTGTGCTATCTGAACCATCAGGACCCGTTCAAACCGCTGTATGTGGACTGTCGCGGTGAGGAAGAAACCAACCCGGCGGAGAAGGCGCGCATCTGCCACCTGTTTACGAACACCCCGCCGCCGCTGGGTTATGATCTGCTCGGCGGGCTGGGGTCGGTGGATAACCCGGCTTACGCCGTGCTGAAGCTGATCCCCTGGCGCATCGAACTGGGCGATTATCGCGGGACTCCGCGCATCTGGCGGGCGCAGAGAGCGGATTAGCCTTTTCGCTGACCAGGCCCTCAGCTCACCGCTTTCTTCACGAGCGCAATGATTTTTTCCTCTTCGGCGGGGGTCAGCTCCTTCAGCGCGAAGGAGGTCGGCCACATCGCGCCTTCGTCGAGGTTCGCCTGGTCGCTGAAGCCGAATGTGGCGTAGCGCGATTCGAACTTGGCCGCGCTCTGGAAAAAGCAGACAACCTTGCCATCCCTGGCATACGCGGGCATCCCGTACCAGGTTTTCGGCGAGAGTGCTGGCGCGCTGGCTGTGATAATTTCATGAAGCCGGGCAGCCATGCTGCGCTCCGGTTCCGGCATCTCGGCAATCTTGGCGAGCAGGTCGCTTTCCCCTTCCGCCCGGTTCTTGTTCGCGCGCGCTTCCGCCTTCAGTTCTTTGGCGCGCTCTTTCATCGCGGCCTGTTCCTGGTCTGTGAATCCTTTGGACTTCTGCGCGGCCTTCCGGCTGGCGCTTTTTTCTGAGGTCATGAGCGTCTCCTTATCCATAAAGTGTCGGCCTACAGCTTATTTTGCCGTTCTATCTTAACGTCGAACAAGAAGGGGTCAAAATGACAACAGGGGGGGTCTTTCTCATCATGCTCTCATAATTCAACACCTGTTGGCGACACCATCCGGTTTTGAAGATGCAGGGGGCAAAAGGGCGCAAGCAGATAGGACCCAACCTAATGCAATCTCAGCCTGGAAGAATTGAATGTCGCCCGTCAGCAAAAAGTCCATAGCGATCATCGCAAATATCCAGAGTCGTTGAAGGTCACAGCCGGAACTGGCGACTGATGACTGGCAACTGGTAACTGCACTAATGCGATTGCTCTGATGTCTGTCTGCCAGATTTGGTTTTGCCCCGCATTCCGAGTACACTTTTTTTATTCCCCAACGCAGCAGCTACCCCGCAAATCATCTCATATCCACCAGGTGCAATTATGCCCCGTATTTTCATCAGCTACCGCCGCAGTGACAGTCAGGCTTCTGCCGGGCGCGTCTATGACCATCTGGTCGAGGCCTATGGTCGCCAGAATGTGTTCAAGGATGTGGAGGATATTCCGCCGGGCGCGACGTTTGCCGATATGCTGGCCGAGCAGTTGAACCACTGCCAGGTCGTCCTGGTGGTGATCGGACAGCAGTGGCTGACAGTCACCGATCAACAAAATCGCCGCCGGCTGGACGATCCTGAAGATTGGGTGCGCATTGAAATCAGCACCGCCCTCCAACGGAAGGACCTGATTGTCATTCCGCTGCTCGTTGATGGCGCAGCGCTGCCGGCGCGGGACAGCCTGCCGCCCAATTTGCAGGCATTATGCGACAGACAGGCCGCTCATGTCCGACCCGATCCGAATCGTGGCCCTCGTCAGCGGCGGCGGAACCA
>CAZKIB010000110.1:19239-20892 GCA_964552425.1 uncultured Anaerolineaceae bacterium
ATCCGCTGGTGTTGGATCATTGCGGGAGTTGTTGGCGTTATTGGGCTGATTGCGTTATTCGCCACATTCATGTGGAACAGGGAACAGCTCACAAGGGTTTCCGACCAGCTTGCTACGTCGCACGCCATACAAACGCAGATGAACGCGGTACAGACACAATTGAGCGAAAGTTCGATCCGGGCTGACGCACAAAAGACGCTCGTCGCCAGGGGCGAACTGCCATCTGATACACCGACTCTCACACCAACCAGACCCCTGACCGCGACGGTTTCATTTACACCGACTGAGCTGCCGACTGTCGCCGTAGACCTGGCAGCAACAAGCACTGCCGGGGCCATCGAAGATGCAAGACAGACGCAGATCGCCGAGGCTGTGGTGGCTACGCTCCATGCTCTGGAAACACTCGCAGCACAGCCTACGCTGAGCGCCGGCACCGACACCCCCCAGCCCACATCTACCTTCCCCAGCAACCTGATTACCTCCAATTCACAGTGGACACCGATTATTCAGAGTTTTGACGGGGTGGAAATGGTCTTTGTGCCAACAGGGTGTTTTATGATGGGCAGCGAAGACGGCGATGCTGATGAGCGGCCTGTTCACCAGCAGTGCTTCGATACACCCTTCTGGATAGATCGTCTGGAAGTCACCAATTCACAGTTCACCAGATTAGGCGGACGGGCCGCACAGCCCGGTGACTGGGGGGCACAGCCCGATTTCCCACGTCATGCCATTACGTGGTTCGAGGCGCGTGATTTCTGCGCCATCAATCGCGGCGGGCGTTTGCCCACTGAAGCGGAATGGGAATATGCAGCGCGTGGGCCAGATAACCTGATATACCCCTGGGGCAACACCTTTGTGCCCGAAAATGTCGTGTATGTCGATAGCGCCGGGGGGAGTCTGGCGCGGGCTGGCAGCCGGCCGGGGGGTGCTTCGTGGGTGGGCGCACTGGATCTGAGCGGCAATGTCTGGGAATGGACGAGTTCGATCAATGATCCGACCCGCTTCCCCTATCCCTACGATCCCAGTGACGGACGCGAGGACAGCCTTGACCGGACGAGTTTACGCAGCATTCGGGGCGGAACTTTCATGCGGCCTGCTGAGGATATGCGCGGCGCAGCCCGTTTTCGGAATACGCCGGCCGTATGGGACAATGGCTTTGGGTTCCGGTGCGTTCGCGCTTATTAAGGCCGATTCCTGAATCGATGCCTGTGACTTTATCCGGCGGGTAAAAAGCAGTGAACAAGCGTGACATTTATCAGTGTTCCCGGCGTACAGGGTTTTCTACAATAATAATAAACCCTGTAACAATCCTGAACTGAGAGGACGGACGGGCATGAAGATTCACCATGTTCTGGTTCCACTGGATCATTCCAGGTTGGCTGAAGCCGCCCTGGAAAGTGCCCTGGATATTGTTGACCCCCAGGGCTGTATTACCCTGCTTACGGTGATCGAGCTGTCAGCCGCCAGCCTTGAAGAATACCCTGTGATCGAATCCAGCATCGCGATCAGTGTCATGCGCAGCAATTCCCTGATTCCCGCAGCGCAGGCGCACCGCAATGAAACCGTGCGCCAGGCACGAGAAAACGCGGAGCATTATCTCTAACCTCAGTTCGGGATAAGAGCTTCGAGCTGAGGCAGGTCAAGAGCCAAAGA
>CAZKIB010000111.1:0-4079 GCA_964552425.1 uncultured Anaerolineaceae bacterium
CGGCAGACTGAGCAGGCGCAGCGTCTCGGCAGTCGGGGCGGCGTCGACGATCAGCACATCGAACTGGTTTTCGTTAAAATACTTGTTGATCCACAGCAGATGAGCGCCTTCTTCCAGCCCCGGCAGAATGGTCACTTCTTCCGCCACGATGTCTTCCACCCCGCCCCGGCTGAACAGGGCGATCATGTACTTCTGGAACAGGCCCCAGTACTTGTCCATCGAGTAGCGGGCGTCCACTTCCTGTGCCCACAGGTTTTCCCGAAGCTGCACCGGCTCCGGGCCGATCTTGGCTTCCAGCGAATCGGCCAGGCTGTGGGCCGTGTCCGTGCTGATGACGATGGTTTTCAGGCCCATCTCGGCGCAGCGCAGGGCCGTCGCCGCGGAAATGCTGGTTTTACCCACACCACCTTTGCCGGTGTGTACGATGACGCGCATGTTTCACCTTTTTCAGTAACTTGTGAACGCAATTATACCGCATCCAGTGTGCGGGACGTTCTTTCCTCATATACGTCTCAGGTGCTGAAAAGGTCGCAAAGGGGGAATACAAGGCTGAAACTGAGCTTTTCCAAATACTCAGAGAATTCTGCTGCCAACTCTCCCCGCATCGTTGCCGGGCCTGCGCCCACTGCCGCCAAACCCCCTTCTTCTTGGGGAGGCGCCAAAACACCCCGCCAGGCTATATTTCGTCACACACTGACACATTAATAAAAGTGAGTGATTGGAGTCAACGATGGCAAAGCGTAAGAAGTCCGTCAGGCGTGTCGGGTTCCTGCTGGATGAAACCGGGTCGATGCAGGTGCGCAAAGCAGAAACGATTGTGGCTGTGAATAATTATTTCCAAACCCTGCGCGAAGAAAAAGCTGTCGTCACCTTCGCCACGTTTGATACCGCCCAAGGTGTCAATTTTCGTTTTACCGATACACCCGCCAAAGACCTCCCCGATCTGACCGACCAATCCTATCGCCCCAACGCGATGACGCCGCTGCACGATGCGGTGGGCAGGATGATCGGCGAAATGGGCCAGTATGCGCAGGAAGGCGATAAGGTGCTGATCGTCATCGTCACCGATGGCGAGGAAAACAGCAGCCGCGAATTCAACCTTGCCAAGATAAAGGAACTGATCCAGCAGCGGGAACAGGCAGGCTGGGCCTTTACCTACATCGGTGCCACCGCCGATGCCTGGGCCGGGGGGCGGCAGATGGGCGTGATGGCGGATGCCATGTTGAACGTGGGCGGCGATCAGATGGTTGGCGCGATGCGCGCGCACGCGGCGGCGACGGCGGATTACTTCGCCGGACGGGTCACGTCAGCCGGGTTTTACTCGCTCAGTCGTCATCTGGTGGACGATGATGAGGAAGACACCGACCAGAAGAAACCGAAGAAAAGCTGATTTGCTGTGCCGCCGGGAGCAGAGGGCGCTCTTGTGCGTCCGACGACCCGCAGAATGGACTGCCTATCACGTGACTGCTCTGAAAAACACGGTTTCCAAACCATGCTATACTACAAATCGTAAGGTAGGGAGCCAGCAGCGCCAATGGCTGAGAAAGCGCTTGCCCGAAAAGGTCGATTCTCCACCAGACGCCGCCGGCATCAACCGGACGAAACCCGCCATGAGGTGACGCGCTCACCGCAGGGGGCGCACCAGGACCTGCGCCAGCCAAACCCCGGCAATATCCTCTATTTGCAGCAGACTATCGGCAATCAGGCTGTGCAGCGCCTGCTCATCGCCCGCGACCCGGTGGCCGAAGCCGAAGCCCCCGCGCCCGCTGCGGATGTATCCGGCCCGCTGTCCGAAGGGGAGGTCGTCAAGGCGCTCTCGTTCTACGCCATGCGGCCCGATCGGTATACCCGCGACATCATCATGGAAATCCAGTTCGCGGTTGGCTCCGTCCCCACCGGCAAAATGACGCCTGTGGATGTGCAGATGGTCGCCAAAAAGCAGGAAGAACTCAACGTCGATGCCGAGCCGAAGCTCAAAATCGACGGGATGGCTGGGCCGCGCACGCTGCCCAGCATCTTCAAGTTCGGGCTGTCCGAAGAAAAATCAGTCAGCAGCTACACCGAAAAGGCGAAGGAAAAGTGGGATAACCCCGGCGGCAAAAGCGAAGCGCAGATCGCTGAGGATATTGTCAACGAACTCATCAACACTCGCCTGGCAGAACTGAAGATGCCGCCTCTCAACGTCAAAGTCGAGGATGATCTGGGTTCGCGCGGGTCGTTTCGCGGCGAGGATTGGACCATGCGGCTGGATTCGCGCCAGTTCAAACCGGGGCGCTTCCACGATCTGCGCGACACCACCGCCACCATCTACCATGAAGCGCGCCACGCAGAACATGATTTCCGCATCGCGCAGATGCTGGCCCAGAAAGGCCGCACCGCCAAACAGATAAACGAGCGCATCGGGCTTGAAGAAACGGTGGCTGACGCGGCGGTAAAGGCCAAAGCGGATTTAACCCCCATTCAGGCCGTCATCGCGCAGGGCTGGTTCGACAGCCTGTACAGTGAGGAAGGCATCAACCGCCGCATCCAGAACAATCAGAAGCTGGATAAAGCCTTCCAGGAGCGTGAAGCGGCCTGCAAACTGTTCAAGGAAGACCCTTCAGACAAGCACAGTGTCAAACTGGAGAAGGCCAAGGACAAGCTGCGCGAAGCCATCGCCGAACATGACGATATGCCCCACGAATTCGACCCGGAGCGCCTCGAAACCAGGGTCGAACAGTTATTCGGCGAAGGCGAAGACCATGACGACCCGTGCAGCCTGACCTGACATCCTTTCAACCGCCCCTGTGATAATCCCCCTCATCTGAACTTCATCTCTATAGATTGCTCGATCATACGGGCGTTCGTCCCGCGACGCTCACCGAGCAGGATTGGAGTGATGGGATGTCAGGCGAGACGCTTCACAATGTACGCGATGCAAATGAACGGAATCCCTATTGGATACAGGCAATTCGTTTGATTACCGGCCTGCTGGTGGCTATCGGCGGCCTGGCGGTGTTTCTGCCGCTGGTCGATCTGGCCTGCAACAACGGGTGGATTTGCCCCATTCAACCCCCTGTCGCCCATTTTTCGGCCAGTCCGCCGGGCGGCCAGCGCCCCCTGACGGTCAGGATGAACAACCTGTCTACGGGTAAAATTGAGCGCTTTATCTGGGACTTTGGCGACGGCAAAGGCGATGACCGGCATCAACCGGGGGAACATATCTACCTGGAACCGGGCACATACACCATCACCCTGATCGTCGAAGGCACGCACCAGTCATCCCGGCATGAAATAACGATTGAGGTGCGCAGCGATCCGGCGGTAGCGGCGGCGAACCCCACACCGCAGGTGGTTGTTGTCACCAGCGTGCCAGCCGAAACCAATTCGAGGGCACACCGGCCTGTACTGGCGCTTCCACAGGAGAATGGACTCGTCAGTCCGCTGGTCGCTTTCCATGAATATTTCGACCTCGTGGAGCAGGACCGCTCGGATGTCACCTGGACACGCCTGACCGACACCTGGAAAAATCGCTTCAACCCGGAAGGCTACCCGGTCTATGCGGATTGGGTGCGGCGGGTGCGTCAGGTCGACATTACCAACGAGCAGATCATCTGCCAGACGAGCGCCTGGGCGGTGCTTCGCGCGGACCTGGCCTATCACACCAGCGTGAATGACGCATCCCCGTATCGTCAGACAGGCCGCTATTTTGCCCTGCTGGCCGATGACACGCACGGCACATGGTTGTTTTACGATGGCGGCGAGAACCCGCGCTCCTGCGATCAGGTTCAGATTCGCGTGGTCAATCCCACGTCCCCGGCCGTCGCCACTGCGGTTCCTGCGCTCACGGTTCCACCGCCAACGCCGGTTATCGGGGCGACCTGTGCCGGTTCACCGCCGACCCGGCTGGCCGGGCTGTCGCAGGCACGGGTGGTCTATGGCACAGGGCCGAACAACATCCGCGCCGGGGTCGAAAGTGGCACGATCTATGGGCAGATACCAGAAGGTGGCGTCTTCCGCATCCTGTCTGGCCCGGTCTGCGGCCCCAGCAGCTACCGCCAGACCTGGTATCAGGTGTCCTACAACGGCATCACTGGCTG
>CAZKIB010000111.1:4125-20879 GCA_964552425.1 uncultured Anaerolineaceae bacterium
CCTGTCGGCTAGGCGGACACGTCCCGCGAGAGACTCCGTTCTTGTGCGGAGTCTCTTCTGAGATTGTCACCCTGATGGTTACACCGTCTGCTGGGCCGGGTCGAGCGGCAGAGTCACGGGTGTTCCACCGGCTGCCGACGACTGCCGGATGGCGATAATCAGCTCCTGATCGAGTCGCCCTTGCAGCGCGCCGTAGCTCGGTTCGGTGTCATTGCGCACCGCCTCCACCAGACTCAGGATGCACCCGGCCACGCCGATTTCATCATCATGCCACTGCGGGCCAGCGCCCTGAACGAGCGGCGCAAACGGGTTATCCCAGCGCACAATCGGCAGGTCCGGGTCGCCGGTGTGCGCGATCATAGCGATCAGCGCCCCGCCGTCCACCCGCTCCCAACGCCGTTCCAGCGTGATAAACTGTGGCGCTTCCCCGCCGGGGGCCAGCACCGACAGACGTTCCTCCACATCCAGCCCCACGCCGACGGTGATGCCCATGCCTTTTTCCGCCAGAAAGCGGCTGCTCCGCCACCAGCGCAGCGGCGAATCGTAAGCCACATTCGTCCAGTGGAACACGCCAATCTGCCCGCCTTCAAATTCGATCAGGCCGTGTTCCTGTGTCTCGTCGCGCGGGCCATAGCTGTCGCGGATGCGTGAGTAATGCGCCGCCAGCGGGAAGTCGCGCACCAGCCCGGTCACGCGCACCGGCTTGGCATCAAACCCGAAATAGCTGCGCATGACGCTGGCGCCGTGATAACCATGCCCGGCGAAATCGTTAAACCCGCTGTGGACGCGCCCGAAGATGCCCGACGCGATCAGCTTGAGTTTGATCTGTTCCAGCGGCCGGCGGTGAAACTGCTCGGCGATCTCGATTTTGACGCCGTTGCGCTGTGCCGCCGCGATGATCGCGTCTGCCTCGCTCAGTTGGTGGGCGACAGGCGTTTCCAACAGCACATGCAGACCATGCTCTACCGCCATCAGCCCCACCTGCCCGTTGGAGTGATAATTGACCGACACAATGCCGATGTGCGGCTGCTGCTCGGCCATGAGCCTGTCCATGTCGGTGTACCAGGGGATGCCCAACTGCTCCCCCATACGTCGAGCCGAGTCTGCGCTGCGGCCCCACAGGCCGACCAGTGCCACATCCGGCAGGGCGCGCAGCAGCGGCGCGTACAGATAGGCAGAACGTTTGCCGGTTCCGATGATAGCGATACGCAGGGGGTCGGACATCAATCTGTTCTCCTTAATGCAGTTACCAGTTGCCAGTCATCAGTCGCCAGCTCGGGCTGCGACCCTCAACGACTCTGGATATTTGCGATGATCGCTTCTGCGCTTTTCGCTGACGGGCGACATGAAATGCTTACAGGCTGAGATTGCATGAAAGAAGCCGGTCAGCGATCCGCCAGATTATAAACCGCTGTTGGAGAATTGTCCGTTTATAGCTCCCCCAGAAACCAGCGGATAATCCCGGCGGCCTGACGATAGCCTTCGATTTTACCGCCTTCACCAATTTTTTCGGTCATCTTACCCATGTGGAAATTGAACAGCACCCCGATCAGACTGCCCATCCCGGTGGGAAAGGTGCGCGCCTTCCGGTCAAATTCGTCGGCCAGCCTCAGAAGCTGCCGGCGGAGTTCAGCCGGGTTGGAATGCGCCTGCTGAAGGCGGCGAATACGCTGCTGCGCTTCTGCCATGCCTGCCCGAAGCCCGTCTCCATAGGCGGAAGCCATCGGGTCAAGATCGCCGCGTGGAAAAGCATCCGCTTTGGATTGCAGTTCGGCCAGCAGGTTTGGCAGCTTGTCGATCAGATCATCGTCGGGTTTCATCCGCTGGTTTTGATGGGCGCTGAGTTCCAGCAGCCCTTCATACAGGTATTGAGTCAGTTCCCGGAAGGAAGGGAAGCGATACGCGCCAGGAATCCAGCCGGCGTGAAACCAGGCTTCCCATTCTCCATCTGCCGAGACTGCATCCGGGTTGAGCAGCAGAATCTCCTCATCGCCCCAATCGCTGATTTGCAGGGCGTGGGCCAGCGGCCTGAAATCGACCACTTCGGAAATGTGGTAGCCGCCGCGCCGCTGCCAGGGATCAGGGTCATTATCAATCTCGTAATCGTCCGCCTGCCAGATGCGGATATTCTGCGGGTTGAGGATGCGATGCCAGTCGATCCTGTCCACCGTCCACAGGTCGTTGATAAAGTGCCCGGTCTGCCGCCAGCCGTTGCTGACTTTCAGAAACTCCCGGTAGGACGGTGGCAGAGTTTTGCCGAGCCGTTTTTCCGCCGCCGTGATTTCTGCCTCCGTCGCGCCGGGGTAGCCCAGCCATTCGGAATCGATCACACTTTGTGGCAGGTTGAAATAGGGCAGGTTGTCAGAAGACAGAACTGCTTTGCTCCACGCTTCCAGAAAAGGTTTCCAGTCAAATTCGGGCATCAGGCGGGGCCTTTCAATGGTCGTTGATTCCATTATAGAGACACTGTCCGGGCCGGGTTGTTGAGGTTTTCCGACTTGACAGATCGGACATTTGTTCTATACTATAGCAGGGAGGAGTAAATTATGCCTTACGTGAAATTTACCAAAAACCTCGAACGTTTTTTCCCTGGCCTCAAGGACACTGCTGTCGAAGCGCGCACTGTCGCGGAAGTCGTGGCGGCGGTGGATGCCCGCTGGCCCGGCCTGGCCGGTTACATCGTCGATGAACGCGGGGCGCTGCGCCAGCATGTCAATATTTTCGTCGGTGAGGACATGGTTGCGGACCGCGACGCCCTCAGCGACCCGCTGGATTCCACCAGCCGCGTCTTCATCTTTCAGGCCCTTTCCGGCGGATAAAAACCTTAAAGCTCTTGTTCAAAACGAGTGCTGAACAGTGGGCGCAAGCCCAATGCCTGAAATGAAAATCACTATTTCTGGACATGAGCCAACCTTAAAGCACAGGGGCAAAGAAGCAAAGCGAAGTTCATCCTTATGCTGTGCTGGCGGTTACGCAGCCTGGGCGGTTTCAGTTGTGAGTCAGGTTTCTGATTACTGGCTGAAAACTAACGGCAAGCAGCACATCCAGTTTACACACTCGCTTTCTTCAACCCTTTGCGACTTTGCTGCTTTGCGTTGGATATTTTGTTTTTGGGAGGACAAATGGACGAATTGATTCTGGGCACGCGTAAAGGCTTATTGATTACCGACCTGAACGGCGAGGTCTGCCGCGAGTTTCACCTGGGTGTGCCGGTATCCTACGCCGCCGTGGACCCGCGCACAGGTGTCTGGTGGGCGGGTGTCGATCACGGCCACTGGGGCCAGAAGCTGCATCGCTCTAAAGATGGCGGCGTCACCTGGGAAGAAATCCCCGCGCCGCAGTATCCCGCCGGGGCGGAAATCAGCGAGGGCAAACCGGCGACCCTCAGCTACATCTGGATAATCGCGCCCGGTGGAGCTGATGAACCCAACCGTGTGTATATCGGCACGGAACCCGGCGGCCTGTTCGTCAGCGACGACGGCGGCGATACGTTCTACCTGTGCGATGCGCTCTGGAATCACCCTTCCCGCAAGGATCACTGGTTCGGCGGCGGGCGCGATCTGGCCGGGGTGTGTTCGATTGTGGTGGACCCGCGTGACAGCCGCCATATCCAGATCGGAGTTAGCGTGGGAGGTGTTTTCGAAACATGGGATGGCGGCGCAAGCTGGGAGGGGCGTAATAAGGGCCTCTGGGCGAATTTTTTGCCGAATCCAACCGCCGAATACGGCCATGACCCGCACTTTATGGTTGCCAGCCCGGCAGACCCGGATGTCCTCTGGCAGCAGAATCACTGCGGGGTGTTTCGCAGTGTCGATGGTGGCAAAACCTGGACAGATATCAGCGAGAAGGACGGCCCGGCCAAATTCGGCTTTGCCATTGCCGCCGATGACCAGGACCCGAATGTGGCCTGGGTTGTTCCGGCTATCAGTGATGAACTGCGCCTCGCAGTCAACAAATCCCTGTGCGTCAGCCGCACCGACGACGGCGGCAAAACCTGGACCGCCTTCCGCGCTGGTCTGCCACAGAAGAACTGCTACGATGTGACTTTCCGCCATGCGCTCGATAAAGCCGGGGATCGCCTCGTGTTCGGCACAACCACCGGCAGTGTCTACCTGTCCGAAGATCGCGGCGAAACCTGGCGCTGTCTGGGGCACGATTTCCCGCCCGTATATTCTGTCCGCTTCGCGCTCTGAGAATAGGCCGTCTGCCGCCGGACCCCCTGTTGGCGGCGGCAAACAACCCATATGGCAGCCTGCTCTGACGACGGGAGAATCATGATGTCCGCTGATTTGTTTGAACACCTCACGGCCCACTGGCGCGATCTGCGTGGCAGGACCTATGACCTGCTCGACGCGCTCCAGTCCGAAGACCTTCCGAAACGCCTGCCATTTCCCGAATCACAGTCGGTCTACTATCAGTTCTGGTGTATGCTGGGGACAACAGAAAGTTTCGCCCGGTTGATTGAGGCTGGCACATGGCAGGGCTGGAACAGTTCCCTGCCTTTTGAACCGGCGGGAGTTGCGCTGGCGACGATCAAGGGGCATTTGCAGCAGTCCGATGAAGCCCTGTTCGCGGCCCTGCATCTGCATGATCTGACTCAGTCCTATGGGCGCGGCGCGCCTCCTGTCCGGCATTTTTTACGCCTGATCGAACACGAAGCGCATCATCACGGCCAGTTGATTAACTTTATCTACGCGCTCAACCTGCCCATCCCACAAAGCTGGGCGGACGAATGGGCGCTCTCACGTGAGTCATAAATACGAAACGAGGCGGGTATGGAACCTTTATTCAGCAGCTATCTGGAACTTCTGCAAAACCTGAACCGCGACTTCATCGCCACTTTTGACGACCTGCCCGCCGAAGCGCTCGACTGGATTCCCGGCGCGGATATGAACTCATTGTGTGTGCTGGTGGTGCATACCACAGGCTCGGCCCGTTTTTGGGTGGGCGTGGCGCTCGGTCAACCGCCGGAACGCAACCGGGACCTGGAATTTCAGGCGCGCGGTCTGAGCGGGGCAGACCTGAAAGGGCATTTCGCGGCAATGGAGGCGTATATACACGGCGCGCTGGACCGCCTCTCTCCGGCAGACCTGGCGCTGGTTCACCCGGTTCCCAATCGCGGCGACCTGCGCGTTTCGGCGGGATGGGCGCTGCTCCACGCGCTGGAACATACCGGCCTGCATCTGGGCCACGCGCAGATCACGCGCCAGCTCTGGCAGGGGCGTTAATCGCGTATGTCGTCCCTGTGGTTCGCCAGTTGATGGTAACGGAAGCAGTCTGCCGTGTGGTCGTTGACCATCCCGACAGCCTGCATCATCGCGTAGCAGATAGTTGGCCCCACAAACCTGAAGCCGCGTTTTTTCAGGTCCCTGCTCATCCGGCGCGATTCATCCGTTTCGGCAGGCACTTCCGATAAAGCGGACCAGGTGTTGTGTCTGGTCTGCCCACCCACGAAGCTCCACAGGTAATCCGCGAAACTGCCGGTTTCGGCCTGCACTGCCAGAAAGCGCTGCGCGTTGTGAATCGCCGCGTGAATTTTGAGCCTGTTGCGGACGATGCCGGGGTTACTGAGCAGGTCGGCGACTTTGGCCTCGTCATAATGGGCGACCTTTTCCGGGTCGAACTGGTCGAACGCGGCGCGGTAGTTCTCGCGCTTGCGCAGAATCGTGATCCAGCTTAAGCCGGCCTGCGCGCCTTCCAGGCAGATGCGCTCGAACAGCGCCCGGTCATCATGGCGGATGGGCACGCCCCATTCCTCATCATGATATTGCACATACAGCGGGTCGTTCAGGTTGACCCACCGGCAGCGGGTGATGTTCATTCATTCCAGCCTTGTGGTGAATTATTTGTAGCATTCTAACATGATGAACGGCATCTATACAGAAATACGAACGTATGATCTAATAGGAGGTGGAAAAGGAGAGCCGATCATGCCAGAAGCACTCAAGAACATGTTTTACACCCGCGCCTTTTTTGAAGACCTCGTGGCAGTCGTGCAGGAGTTTCACCCGGCCTTTGACCGCGCTGCTTTTCTTTCCGGCATCTACGACAATAGCTGGGACGCGCTCGAACTGAAGGAGCGGATGCGCCATACCACCCGCACGCTGCATGAATTTTTACCGGGTGATTACCGCGCTGCGCTGGACATTCTGCTCAAAGTCGCGCCGCGATTGACGAACGCCAGCTTCGAGAAAATCTTCTTTTCGGATTATGTAGAGCAGTACGGGATGGACGATTGGGAAGCATCGCTCCCCGCGCTGGAAGCCTTCACACAGGTCATGAGCGCCGAATTCGCTGTGCGCCCCTTTATCCTGCGCGACCAAACCCGTATGATGGCGCAGATGCTGGACTGGTCCCGGCATGAAAGCGCCCACGTGCGGCGTTTATCCAGCGAGGGCTGCCGTCCGCGTTTGCCCTGGGCCATCGCCCTGCCGGCGCTCAAAGCTGATCCTTCGCCGATTGTGCCTGTTCTCGAAAACCTGAAAAATGACCCGTCTGAAGATGTGCGCCGCAGTGTGGCGAACAACCTCAATGACATCGCCAAGGACAACCCCGAAGTGGTCATCGCGCTGGCGCAGCGCTGGCGATCAGCCGATGACAGCCAGGAGATGCAGGCCCTCATCCAACACGCCCTGCGCACGCTGGTGAAAGCCGGACATCCTGACGCGCTGGCCCTGCTCGGTTATGGGGAGCAGCCTGCGGTGGCGATTCGCAACTTCATGGCTGCCCCGGAGATTGTGCCAATGGGCGGTTCACTGACCTTTGCCTTCGATCTCGAATCGACAGCGGACAGGCCGCAGGATTTGATGATCGACTACATCCTGCATCTGGCGCGGGCCAATGGAAAACAGGGGAAAAAGGTGTTCAAGCTGGCGAAACGGACGCTGAACCCCGGTGAATCCGCCACGATTCGCAAGGCGCACAGTTTCAGGCCGATCACCACACGCCGCTATTATCCCGGCACGCACGCCATCGAAATTCAGATCAACGGCGCAGTCTGCGGGCGGGTGGAATTTGCGCTGGCTGAGTCTACTCTGGAGTTGCCAGCATCTTCTGAACAGCGGCCATAATTTCAGTGGGCCTGGGGAGGTTTTCCTGCCACAGCGTTGGGACATGCAGTTTCAGACCGGGCAGGGCGGCTGTCTGGTAATCCCCGGCGCTGTCCTCAGCCTGACGCCGGTAGCGGCCCGTATCATCCAGCCGGTAAAAGCGGCACTCGGCGCGCAACGGATCAATAATCCAGTATTCCGGCACGCCGCCTTTTTCATATTCCGCGAACTTTTCGCCGTGATCGCGTTCGACACTTTCCTCAGAAACAATCTCGATGACAATATCCGCCGGGCCGTCCAGATAGGTGTCTTTCAGGTCGTGCGGGTTGTTGTTCAGCACAATCAGCAAATCCGGCTCGCGGCGGCGGTCAGGAAGGGCCGGCAGGCGCATAACGAAAGGTTGCAGCAGCAGTCTGCCAAGCGGCTTCAGATCAAAGTAAATATCAAAAAGATGAACGAGGTACTTGATAAGATCGTTGTGTTCGAGACTTGCGGGAGCCATCTTAATCACCACTCCATCAATCCACTCACAGTGCTGCGCGGCGTAGTGCGCCATATAGTCTTCGAGTGAAACCCCGGTGGCAACAATCTCGCCTGTCACTCGTTCCTGTGCCTGTTCACCGACTGCCATAGCCTTGACCTCATATCACCATCATGCGTATTGTAACACGGACTTTCAGGCTCTTCTGACTCGGTACTATCAAATAAACAGCTTCAGCTTCTCGAAGTCCTTCCTGAGTACGTCTTTCTGGCTGGCGCTGTACAGCACCACCGCCGGGTGATACATGGGGACGACGTGAATCTCGCCGTAGGGCAGGCGCGCCTTGATGAGCTTGCCGTGCAGTTGGCTGATCTTGCCGCGCTTTTCAGGCAGGTCGAGCTTCTTGAGCATGTAGGTCATGGCGAAACGCCCCAGCGGGACAATCACAGCGGGCTGGATAATGTCGATGATGCGGTCCACGAACGGTGTGTAATAGTCGATTTCTTCGGGCAGCGGATCGCGGCTGCTGGGCGGATGATCCAGCAGCACGTTGGTGGTAAACACATCTTCCCGTTTGATCTGGATGCTTTTCAGCATTTCGTCCAGCACTTCGCCGCTGGGGCCGACAAACGGGACACCCTGGGCCGCTTCGACCTTGCCGGGGGACTCGCCAATGAACAGAATATTCGCGTCCGGGTTGCCGGCCCCAAGTACCGGGAAGCGCCGGTTTTCATTGCGGAAGGTGTACAGGGGCGAGTCCGTCGCGCCGACCAGGTCATCACGCACAGCCTTGAGCAGTTCCGCTTTTTTGCGCGCGGTTTCCGAATCGACGGCGGGTTTCAGGGCGGCTCGCGTGGGCGCGGCGTTTTTGACCGCGTTAATCAACTGGCTGACATCGTAACTGAAACGCTGGTGGCTCAGTTCGATAGCGTTGCGGCGGGTCAGCAGGTGTAAATCTTCGGGCAGGTCTTTGGGCGCGGGCATCCTGGCCTGCCCGACCAGCACGGGAATCACCAGCTTATTCTGCTTCAGCGCGCTGGCAATTTCGACGCGCACGAAATCATTCCACTGGTCAATACGCCGCTCCCCGCTGGCGTCCACCGCGTTCAGCCACTGTGGGCCGATCATGGCGATGAAGATGTCGCACATGGCGACGGCATCTTCCAGTGTCTGCACAAAGTCCGCCCCCGGTTCGATGCTGCTGACATCCATGAAAATGTCATCCGGGGCGAAGTGCTGAACCAGATGGTCATAAAGGCGGCCTACATAACCTTCTGTGTCGGACCGGCGGTAGTTGATGAAAATACGGCTCATGCAGGTTTCTCCCGAACGAATTTCAGCGCCTTTGTATTTTACCGTGAAACGCGGCGGGTCATGCTCAATTGTTCAGTGGAAAGCGCTGCGGTACAATTAGATTGTATGTTCTATTCATAAGCAATTCTCATTTTTGTACAGTAAATTGCCAAATTCTCACATCTTTTTTAAGATGGATAAAATGAGCGTAAGCTTCCGTTAGGAAGTCGTTAGGCGAACCCGCCTATGATCGTCGGAAACAGGGTCGTTAAGATGAACTACAGAGCGCTCTGACTTCGGAAATCCAATGGACGAACCCACCCAACTGCACTGCTCCCTTGTTGGCGAAAGCGCACTGCTCATTCGCTGCGCAGGCCAGCTTCTTGACCGGGGACACACGCTTCACAGTCTGGTGACGTGTACCGAAACGGTGATCCAGTGGGCGCAGGCGCATGGCTTCCCTGTGATCCACCCGCTGGATGATCTCGCTTCCATGCTTGGTACGCAGCCCTTCGATTACCTTTTCAGCGTCGCGAATCAGACGATCATCCCGCGCGAGGTGCTGCTGCTGCCGCGTCTGGGAGCGATCCACTATCACGATGGGCCGCTGCCGGCTTATGCCGGCCTGCATGTGACTTCGTGGGCGCTGATTAATCGTGAGAAAACTTATGGCATTACCTGGCGACGGCTGGTCGATAAGCTCGACAGCGGCGCGGTTCTCAAGCAGCGGTTGTTCGAGGTTGCCGCAGATGAGACTGCTTACACGCTGAACGCAAAATGCCAGGACGCCGGGGTCGCTGCGTTTGGCGAACTGATTGACGAACTGGCGTCTGGTCAGATGGTCGAAATTGACCCGCATCTGGCTGAACAGACGCGCTACAAAAAATTTGAACGTCCGCCTGCCGCCCAGATTATCCGCTGGGATCAAACGGCAGAAGCCATCGAAGCGCTCGTGCGGGCGCTGGATTTTGGCGACACCCCTAATCCGCTCGGTCTGCCCAAACTGCGGGTGGGCGGGTACATGGCGCTGGTGCGACGCGCAGAAATCTCGCCCTCACTATTGAACACGTCCCCAGGAACTGTCGTGGCGTTGGATGAACAGGGCATCACGCTGGCGACTGCCGCCGGCGATATTGCGATTCGCGCCCTGTTGAGCGCGGATGGTCAGCCGCTGGCGCTCAGGGATTTTGCGCGAGCCGCACAGCTTGAGGTCGGCAGTGTGGTGGAGACGCTGGACGCTGCGACAGCCGATGATCTCACGGCCTATCACCGGGCGATTGTCCGGCATGAAGCCTTCTGGCTGTCCCGGCTAGCCAGTCTGACCCCTGCGGTTCCGCCGTACCTGGACCGCAACAGCGCGGCTGTCACCCCGCTGATGCTGGAACTGCCACGCGCCCTGCTGCATGTGGTGGGTGGGGAAGTGAGCGCGCAGGATGTGCTGATTGCTGCCTTCGCCGGGTATCTGGCGCGGCTGAGTGGGCGCTATCATTTTGACCTGGGCTGGCGCGTTCAGGATGAGCCGGGCGATTTTGACAATCTGTACAGCCGCTATGTACCGCTGCGGGTTGATCTGAAGGCGACCAGCGGCGGGCTGGCGGTTCTGACTGAGGTGCTGGAAACGCTCGCCACCATTAAGGTATGCCATACCTATCCCCGTGATCTGGTCGCGCGCTACCCGGAACTCAGACCTCTTATTGGCGGCGCGCGTTATCCGGTGATCGTGGACTATGCAGCCAGCCCGGCGGATTACGTGCTTCCGGCGGGCAGCGCGCTGGCGCTGCTGCTGACTGCCGAAGGCGATTGTTTCGTTTATCAGGGTGTGGACGGCCAGCGCCTGACCCGCAGCTTCCAGATTTTTATGGAAAATCTGGTGAAGGGATTGAGCGAACCGCTTGGTTTGCTCCCCCTGCTGACTGCCGAAGATTTGCGCCGTTTGTTTATTGAATGGAACGACACAGACGCTCCCGTTCCGGCAGGCTGCCTGCATGACCAGATCGAACAGCAGGCGGCCCGCACCCCGGATGCTGTCGCGGTGGTCTTTGAAGAGATTCAGATCACCTATGAGGAACTCAACCAGCGGGCCAACCAACTGGCGCGGCACTTGCACGGTTTGGGGGTGCGCCCTGACGTGCCTGTCGGCCTGTGTATCGAACGCTCGGTAGATATGGTCGTCGCGCTGCTCGGCATCCTCAAGGCGGGCGGTGCCTATGTCCCTCTGGATCGAACGCGCACACCGGAGCACATCGGGTTTATCCTGCGCGATTGTGAGATTCCCGTTCTGGTGACTCAGAGCCATCTGATGAGCCATCTGCCGGAAAGCGCCGCGCAGGTCGTCTGCATCGACACCCACTGGCCGGCAATCAGCGCCCATGACGACACCCACTTTGACAGCGGTGTGCTGCCTGAAAACCTGAGTTACATTCACTACACGACGGACCCGGTGAATCTGCCGCACGGCGTGCAGGTGGAACATCGCAATGTCGTCAATTTTTTTACCGGAATGGACCAGCATGTCCAGCACGACCCGCCGGGTGTCTGGCTGGCGCTGACCG
Organism: uncultured Anaerolineaceae bacterium; assembly: GCA_964552425.1. GTDB lineage: Bacteria > Chloroflexota > Anaerolineae > Aggregatilineales > Phototrophicaceae. The sequence goes on from CAZKIB010000111.1 coordinate 15,501, forward strand.
GACTGGCCTCGGACGTGTCTGTACTGGAACTTCTGTGGACTCTGGCGCGCGGTTTTAAGGTCGTGATCGCGCACGACAGGACCCCGGAGGCTGATTCACCGAACGAAGGACAGCCCGACTCGTTTGCGATCCTTGTTGAACGGCATGGTGTAACCCATCTGCAATGCACGCCGGCCGCCGCCGCGAGGTTTCTGGAACAGGCCGAAAACGCCTCAGCGCTGGGTTATCTCCGGCAGATTCTGGTCGGGGGTGAACTTTTCCCGGCGTCGCTTGCCCAGGCGCTGCGGACGCGGATGTCTGGCGAGATTCTTAATCTCTACGGTTCCACAGAAGCGACGATCTGGTCGTCCGCGTATCTGCTGGATGGTCTATCAGAGTGTATTCCCATCGGGCGTCCCATCGCCAACACAGTGATTTACCTGCTGGACGCCTGGATGCAGCCGGTGCCGGCTGGCTTGCCCGGTGAGTTGTTTATTGGCGGACAGGGCGTGGCGCGCGGGTATCTGAATCGCCCGGACCTCAACGCGGATCGTTTCGTGGCTGATCCCTTCGGTAAGGAGCGTGATGCCCGGCTGTATCGCACCGGCGATGTCGCGCGTTACCTGCCCGATGGTACACTGGAATGGGTCGGGCGCGTTGACCCGCAGACCCGGCGCAGTCCAGCCTGGCAGGAGCGGCCACCACGCAGACCCACCCCCGCCAGTTAGGTTGTCGGAGCGTAATTGACTCAATCTCCATACAATTACGTTTGACGTGTGTGTTAGATATTTGTTAGCTGCCCGCGTTAGGTGTACTTTAGGGGCAGGACTTAGCATGACAAACACTTCCGTTTTGCATAATAGGGTATTTTGACACAGCCTGGGAGGGTTGGATGAGCAGCAGCAAACCACTGGCGAGTCTGTCACTTGATCTTGACAACAAATGGTCCTATCTGAAAACGCACGGCGATGCCAACTGGGAAACCTTCCCAACCTATTTTGAGATCGTGGTCCCGCGTGTCGTCGATATTCTGCGGGAACTAAACCTGACCATTACATTTTTTGTGGTCGGGCAGGATGCCGCTCTTGAAAAGAACCACGCGGTCCTCAGGTCCATCGCCGACGCCGGGCACGAAATCGGCAACCACTCCTTTAATCACGAACCCTGGCTGCACCTCTACACGGAAGCTGAAATTGAAGCCGACCTGCGCAAGGCTCAGGATCATATCGAGCAGGTGACGGGGCAGCGTCCGATTGGATTTCGCGGGCCGGGTTTCAGCCTGTCGCTCTCGACACTGCGGGTGCTGAAGCGCATGGGTTATCAGTATGATTGTTCCACCTTCCCGACCTATCTGGGGCCGCTGGCGCGCATGTATTACTTTATGACGGCCAAACTGACCCCTGAAGAGAAGAAAGAACGCGCCAAACTGTTTGGCAATTTCAGCGAGGGTCTGCGCCCCAACAAACCCTATAACTGGCATCTGGACAATGGCGAACTGGTCGAAATTCCCGTGACGACCATGCCGATTGTGAAAGTTCCCATCCATGTCAGCTATGTACTCTATCTGGCGTCGTTCTCGAAATTTCTGGCGCTGACCTATTTCCGGTTCGCGCTGTTCATGTGCCGCATCACGGGCGTTCAGCCGTCGCTGCTGCTGCACCCCCTGGATTTTATGGGCGGTGATGACACGCGCGATCTGGATTTTTTCCCAGCCATGCGCACCCCCCACGCGCCAAAGGTTGAAGTCGTGCGCGATGTGCTGCGCATGATGGCGAAAGACTATCAGATTGTCCCCATGCGCGATCATGCCGCCGATGTGGCCGCGCGCCGTACCACCTTACCCGTCATCGAACCCAAGTTTGAGTCCAACTAATGAGTTCAGCATCCGCAGCATCCTATCACCCATGCCCAGTTTGCGAGGGCCAGTCACAGCAGCTTTTCCAGAAGCACACCTACTGGATTTACGAATGCCAGGAGTGCAGGCACCGTCTCACACCGATTGAAGCCACGCCAGAACACGCGGCACAGGTGTACGATGACAGCTATTTTAACTCTGGCGGCGCAGGTTATCCCAATTATATGGGCGAAGCAGACATGCTGATCGCGCATGGACGCCGCTACGGGAAACTGCTCCAGCGTTATATGCAGCCCGGCACAGTGCTTGATGTGGGCGCTGCGGCAGGTTTTATTCTGAAAGGTCTGACTGAAGGGTACAGGGATTGACCCGAATCCGGCGATGGTCAGACATGCCCGCGAAGTGCTGGGCCTGGATGCGACTGCGGCGACACTGGAGGATTTTCATTCAAACGAAACCTATGATCTGGTGAGCATGGTTCAGGTGATTGCCCATTTTTACGATATACGAAAAGCTTTCACGCTCGCAGCGCAGTACACCAGACCGGGCGGCTACCTGCTGGTTGAAACCTGGAACAAGGATAGTTTTGTAGCGCGGGGGCTGGGGCAAAACTGGCATGAATACAGCCCGCCAAGTGTGCTGCACTGGTGGGCGCCAGACAGCCTGCGCCGGTTTGTGGGGCAGTTCGGCTATCAGCAGGTGGCCCAGGGCAGGCCAGAAAAATGGCTGAACGGCGCTCATGCCAAAGCTCTTGTACAGTACAAACTGGAAAAATCACCTCTGCGGGTGATGCTCAATCTTATTCCAGATAATCTGCCGATCCCTTATCCGACCTTCGATCTCTTCTGGGCGCTCTATCGGAAAGTCTAGGACCATGAAAAAAAAACATCTCGGCATGTTAGTCAGACTGGCCGGCAGTTTAGTATTAATATTGATATTACTAACCGTTGTAAGTCGGGATACAGCGTCTCACAGATCGCTGTCTGTTGATCCGGCATATTATGCGCTTGGGCTGCTGGCCTATCTGGTGATGGTGGGTTTTTGGGCGCTGCGCTGGTATCTGTTCATCCGGGCTGCCGGTGAGCCGGTGGGTTATGGGCGCGCTCTGCTGGTGCTGCTGCGCGGCTTGTTCTACTCGCTGTTTTTGCCCTCGATGGTGGGCACAGATGTGGGCCGCATGGTTGAACTGGGGCGTTCTAAAAACACCAGTCGTTCCAATGCGGTTTCCACAGTCCTGCTGGATCGTCTGATGGGTTTGATTACGCTCTGCCTGATGGCAGGTGTCGCGCTTGTTCTGGGAAGCCGTTATGCGGGTAATCAGGGTGTCAAAGGTTTGGTGATCGGCGTTCTGGTGATTCTGATTGTGGGATGGGCCATCTTTTTTAATCGTCCGATCATGGAGGCGGTTTTCCGCATCATTTTTCGCCTGCCCATTGTTAATCGATTGGAAACTGCGATCCGCAAAACTTACGAGGCACTTTTCCATCTCCATGACCGGCCCCGTCTGTTGTTTATGGTGGGCAATGTTTCGCTGTTAAACACAGTGTCAGAAACCCTGGCAGCCTTCTTCGCGGCCCAGGCGCTCGGCGTTCGGGTCGAACCTGTTCATTTCTTTATCTTTATGCCCCTGATCTGGCTTATCACCATCGTTCCCATTTCGATCAGCGGCCTGGGTTTGCGTGAAGGCGCTTTTGTGTTTTTCTTCACCCAGGTGGGCGTTAGCAGTGCCGACGCCGTAGCAATCTCACTCCTGTTCTATTCGTTCAGCGTCCTGGTCGGTTTGACCGGTGGTTTCCTCCTTTTAGCGATGTCCTTAAGAGAGTATTTTCAGACGCTGGCCCGGCAGCACGCTGCATAAGGGACGACCTCTTAAGGGACTGACACATGGTTATTCAGGCTAAGGGATTTGGATTAAATACCGTTACGCTGCGGCGCTTCCTCCTTGTGAGCATCCTCCTCGTGATGATCGCCCATTTGCTGACATTGACCGTCTACCCGCGCGTTTTTATTGATGAAGGCTGGTTATCGAACGCTGCATGGACATGGCTGAATACTGGTATCAATTTCGACGCGATGCACACAGGCACACTGGATCAGTTTGGCTACCCCTGGGTCGCGCGTTTTTTTGTGGGGCAGGCTCCTTACGTATTGTCCTTTGGATTATTGGGTCTCGGCGTTTTCCAGGCCCGGCTGGTATCCTGGTTTTTTGGGCTGGTGCTGCTTTTTGCGACTGTTCAGGCCGGTCGCCAAACCTATGGTCTGACAACCGGACTGCTCGCAGCGCTGCTGCTGGCACTAAGTTTTCCATTCCTGCAGGCCAGCCGATGGCGGCAGGACATCATGCTGACCGCATTCATCATGTTGGCATTTGGGCTGGCACTTTGGGCACTCCATGAAAATAAACTGTGGGCACATGCCGCTGCCGGTTTCTTACTGGGTATAGGATTGGATATTCACCAGGCTGCCAGTCTGTTTATTCCTGCTCTGGCCGCAGTGTACCTCGTTTTTTATGGTCGACAGGTGTTGTTTAAGCGAGGAACCTGGCTCGTGGGGTTGGGTGGCGCGCTTGGGATTATCATTTTCGCTGCCATTCACATTTTCCCCAGCCCGGAAACGTATTCCAGATTGATGAGTTTCAATTTTGCAGGCGGTGCGGAAGCCGAACTGCCCTTAATGCAGCCGGGGAAACTCATTTCCTCTGCGCTTGGCGAATTAGGGCGCTATGGTTTTCGGCGTAACCCGCTTGATTTGGCGTTGATCGTGGTGGGCGCTTTGTTCTTGCTGCGCTGCTTTTCCCGGACGGACAAATTACTGCTAACATTTGTCACGGTGGCTTTTATCAATTTTATATTGTTGAGCGGCAATAAGACGACCTTGTACGCCATCCACCTGTATCCATTTTTTATGATGATCGTAGCCGAATTGTTTATCAGATTCCTGCGTCGGTTTGATGGCCTGCGTCCAGGGTATATCATGGTCATGTTCGCGCTTGTGTTATACGTGGGTTATGGCACTTTTCAACTGGTGCGAACAGTCTCCTCCGAACGCGATTATGACTATTATGCCATCACCAACCAGATTCGAGCGGTAATTCCCGACAATGCCCGTGTGCTGGCAATGCCGATGTGGTGGTTTGGACTGTCTGACTATGATTTTCGCTCAAGCCTCAATTTAACCTATTACAACTTCTTCAACGATTTCAGCGCTGTACAATCGTTGGAGATCATCCAACCTGACTACATCGTGTTTGATGAAATTCAGAGTCTGCTATTGGCTGATAAGAATGAAGAACTGGCAGCCGGATTGAATGGTTACGCAGTATCACGCGACGAATTCATGAGTGTATTGGAAACGCGGGGTGAAAAGGTTCTGGAATTTTCAGATAAGTGGCACGGCACATTTGCTGTGTATGCCCTCACGTGGGACCAGTAAATTTCTCCTGCTTGTCACATTTAAGTGGTCTTCTCGCTAAGTAAGGATAAGTTTGGGCGAAGAGCCAAAGCCGCCCCAAATGGTCGTAGGTTGTTGCGGAGGCTTCTTCTTCC
>CAZKIB010000112.1:0-13280 GCA_964552425.1 uncultured Anaerolineaceae bacterium
TACACTCTTTCCCTAGACGTGTGCTCTTCCGATCCTCAAAAAAGTCGTAATAATTCACGCCGTTGTCGAGCTTCCAGCGGTCAACCGCGTCGGGCCGCACGATGATCCGGGCCAGATCAAAGCCGAGATAAGCTTCCAGCCGCCGCAGCGTTTCTTCCTGCTGCAGCACAAAGTCCTCAAAGCGCACTTCCAGCCAGTTTTTCGGCTTCGGGAAAGCCTTAACCAGATCATACTGGTATTTCCAGCTAATCGCCCGGCGCAGGCGCACATCATCGGTGCGTTCATACTCTATCCCAAAGCGGCTCAGATCGTCGGTGATGTGGCCGGAGAGGATGCAGTCACGCGGGTTGCGAATCCAGAAAATGTATTTGGCGTCCGGGAACATGCGGACAATCCAGGGGTAGACCAGCGTCGTTTCCGGGATTTTCCACCCCTTGTGTTCCGATTTGTCATTCAGCACCGATTCGAGGAACGTATTGATCAGGTCGGTAAATTCCTGGGGAATGTCCATCTGGTTAAGCTGGCTGAAGTCCCATTCCAGCCCGCCTTTCCAGGGGATATACTGCGCGGCCACCCGGCAGGCGTCGTACATGGGCTGCGGCGGCAGCAGATCGCCGGAGGCATTCAGCATACTGCCCATATACACCCCGCTGGCGTACAGCGTGTGCGAGATCGCGCGTGTACCGGAATGTCCGCGTCCGATAATGGTAATGAGCGACATAGGTTTGCCTTTATGTGATAAACCTCACCCCGCCACAATTCGAGGGTGAGTGCGATGCTGGCACTGATCCAGAATTTACGCCAATTTCTGTTTGAATATTGCAGGGACGGATCGCGACCCGCCCCTGAGACCAAACCGCGCGGCCTACATCTGTTCCACGTCCACAACCTGCCCGGTATCCCAGGACCGGATGGCGGCTTCGATCACCAACTGCGCTTTGAGCGCTTCCTCGCCGGAACCTTCAATTTCATGCGGCGCGACCCCGGCGGCATTCTGCTCCACCCAGCGGCCAATGCGGCTGTCGAATGTCTCGCCAAAATGCCCCATATTGCCCAGGTGCGCGTAAGTTTCCACCTGAGTCGAAAAGCGCGGGTAATATTCCAGCATCTCACAGGCTTCCCGCAGAATAAAACGCCCATCCGATCCAACCACTTCGAGCGTTTCCAGCCCGAAACTGCCCCGGCCAAAGTCGCCGTCATAGCTGCCGCGCAGGTGGCCGATGATGCCGTTGGCGAACAGCATATTCACCTGCACATTCGACCAGATGGTGCGGCCCTTACCCTTCTTGAAAAAGGCCTGCACCTTCACGATGTCACCGCCAAAGTAGCGCATCACATCCACCGAATGCGGGTGCAGGGCGCGCATGTGGAAATGCGGCGAACTCTCGTTGGGGTTGTTGATCCACATGGTCATGTCGATCATGCTCAGTTCGCCCAGCCGCCCGGCATTCACCCATTCCTTCGCGCGTCCGGCTGCCGGGGTAAAGCGGTGGTTCAGGTTCACGCCGTAGCGCAGATTATTCTGCTTTGCCAGGGCGACCATTTCTTTGGCCTTGTCAATCTCGTTGGAGATGGGCTTCTCGCCCAGCACCGGCAGCCCGGCGCTGAGAAGTTCCATAGTCGGCTTGTAATGATCACCGCCGTTTTCCACCCCGGCAGTACACATGCTCACCGCGTCGATCTGAATGCCGCTGTCGAGCATCGCCTGAACCGAGTAAAAACCCTGACAGCTATATTTTTCCGCCGCGCGATCCGACTTTTCCTGAATGATGTCGCACACCGCCACAATCTCGACATCCTTGCGCGCGCTGTACACCTGCAAGTGCCGGTTGCCGATGTTACCTACGCCCACCACCGCGACTTTTAACGGCATTAGCATTTCTCCTCAAATAAAATATCCGACGCAGGGTTTACAAAATCTGTTGGTGCCCTGCCATCCTTGCGCCGGTCATCGGCTGGCAGCAATATCCGGTGTATTTTAACGTATCCGCCCCCTCGTCGGTATGTCCATCCACAGAAACAAAAAACGACCCCCTGCACAGGCCGCAGCCCGTACAGAGAGTCGCCCAAAACCGGATGATTCGGAACTATTTCCACTTGATTGTGCAGCCAACCGGCGGGGTCTGGGTGACTGCCGGGGCTTTGCCGGCCAGCACCGCATCCAGCGCGTCGCGGAAATAGGCATTCTGCACGGCGTCCGGGTTTTCGTAATTGTCGTCCGGCGCGCCGTGATATTGCAGGACACCGTTTTTGTCGAACAGGAAAATTTCCGGCGTGCGCTCGGCCCCATAAGCGCGGGCGACTTCCTGCGATTCATCGCGCAGGTACGGGAAATTAAAGCCCTGCGCCTTGGCCCGTTCCTTCATCGCGTCGAAGCTGTCACCGGGGTGTGTCACCGCGTTGTTGGCGTTGATCGCCACAAGCTGGACACCCTTGCTGGCATAGTCTGCCTGGGCCGCGATGAAGCGTCCCTCCCACGCCTGCGCGTAGGGGCAGTGGTTGCAGGTAAAAATAACTGCCACCGCATTCTTGTCGCTGAAATCGCTGAGTGAATAGGTCCTGCCATCCACGCCCGGCAGGCTGAATGCAATCGCCTGGTCACTCGTCTGTACGTTCGCCATGATTCTCTCCTTCGCTATGAACTTTTGGGTTGGTATGCTTCAGGGCACAGCAAGCCATGCCCCACTTCTCTCACGGAACTGAAATCAGACTGCCGCAAAATGCTGCCGCAGGGCGCGGCGGATCATATCGGGCGAGGGCAGCGGGGAAATGCGCCCATCATCCAGACGGTAGGCACGGCATGTCAGGCTGTAACAGGCGTTATCTGGCACGGGCACAATATCCTGACCGTTAATCAGTATGGTCGGGGAACCTGCGAAACGCAGCTTCAGGGCCTGCTCGTCCGTCTCAACCTTGATGACTTCAATATCGGCTGTAACCCCTTCTTCCGCCATCACCGTTTTCAGGCGGGCCAGAGCCACATCATGCGAGGGGCAGTCTTCATAATACAAAAACCGAATACCCATATTCGTCTCCCATCACAATAAACCTGTCTCGCTTGCCTGTAAAGATACCGTTTTGGGCGTGGATATTCAAGGTTTTTGAATCAGGTCAATCCAGTCAGACTGGGTTTTATCGGTTTGCGCACTATGGACTCCTCCCCAAATTCAGGGCCAGAGCGCGCAAGAAACAAATCTCCCCGAATTCGGGGAGATTTAGAGGGGTCCACATTCCATCGGGCACGCCCATATACTATTGCGATCACCGGTGAGGCGTTATACGCTTTTTTCGTGCCGGACAGCGCGCAGCCTATCCGGCAGCGCACCTGAAGTCCCTGCTGTTAACGGGAGGGATTTGTTTCTTCCTGCCGCTGATTTCAATCCGCAGCGCAGGCTGAAAAGTTCATAACAGCCTCTATCGACAACAGACTTTCGGCTGTTTGTTTAGCGTTCCACCAAAGGCGCATCTTTGAGCGAAGCATCCTGCGAAATAATGAACTCCATGGCCTGTGTAAAATTATCCCGTTTGGTCAGGCGCAGCTTGGTCAACTGGCTGGCAACTGAAATAAAGAAGTTGAGAACCGCGTTGCCGCCCACCTGAACCACCCAGCCAATTTTTGGATCGCTCAGGTACGTGTTCATGCTGGACGTTTTACGGACATCCATCGGAATTTTGTCCACACCTTCGTACAGCGCAATCATATGAACCGGCGCTGTACCGGCAGAAACATACTTTGCCGCTTCCGCACTGGCGCCTTCGATGTCGCTAGTGGTCAGCGGACCCGTAAACTTGACATAGACGATCCGATTCTGAATGTGCCATTGAATTGAGTACGGCATGATACCTGTCCTTACTGGGTCAAATAAACAGGAATTCGAAAGCTGATGATCCTTCTATTATAAAATCCGCCTGCATTAAGAAGCATTAAGGTCACTAATTTAGTGATGTTACACAGCAGACAAAAGGCTCCGACGAACTTCCCCCGCGGATCAAATCGTCATACTCCCCGCCAGCGGCGTAACGTGACTCACTGCACACTCTGATTATACTCCTAAAACTGGAACCTTCTCGCCGCTCATGCGTACACAGACTCAAAATACGGATGCAGACACAAGGAGGGCCAGCCTTGAAAACACGCAAGAACTTCTGGGCCAGCGGGGTCATCGCCCTGATCTGGTGTGCCCTGATCGTAGGGCTGGAATTATTCCGTTATTCCAACCTGTTTGGCTGGGTCTTCATGGTCGGCCCGGTGGTGGCCTTCCTGATGACCTATCAGGTGCTGCGCATTCTGCAATACATCCCTGACCGGCTGGAAAAACAGGAAACCCCGCAGCGTTCTCACAAGCGCGTGGACCAGGTGCTGAACCAACTGAATGACACGGAGCGGGAACTGCTGCGCAGCCGCCTGGCTGCCGAGGATTATGAACCGCTGGCCGACCTGCTGGTGGACGAGCATCTCAAGCGCAAAAATCGCTGAAACAGGTTTCAGCCGATAGTGGACCTCTGGAGCTGGTTTACCTCGCCGCCGGCTCTTGTATCCGCGCGCCAAAGCGGTCACAATAAACTCTGGATTTCAGCGGACCGGCTGACAGATTGATCGCCGCGCCGGGCATTTATTTTCAGGAGAATTGTTTCATGCCTTTTGTGAGTTATTTTCATTTCAGCTTCACCGTCGGCGACATCGAGCGTTCGGTGCAGTTTTATCAGGATGTGATTGGCCTCAAGCTGGTTCACCGGATGATCCACGACCAGGCGTACACCGGCACGCAGATCGGCTTCCCCAACGCGCTGCTGAAAGTCGCGCTGTTTAATCTGCCGGGGATGCCGCAGGGGTCCTCGCCAAGCGGTCATTTTCTGGAACTGATCGAGTATGCCCGGCCACGCGGCGAACCTACCGACACGACCACCAACCGCCCCGGCGCAGCGCATCTGGCTTTGCAGGTCGACGATATTCACGCCGAGTTTGCGCGCCTTAAAGGGCTTGGGGTGCGTTTCAAATCGGACGCCCCGGTCAGCATCACGCACGGGCGGCATACGGGCGGTATGACATGCTATTTCCTTGACCCGGATAACATCACGCTCGAAATGGTGCAGCTTCCGGTCCCCTTCACGCCGGATGACCTGCCGTAAGGAACGCCCGGTTTCGAGGTCAGCCTGTACGAACGGCTGGCTGAACGAGAGGAGCAGCGCCGTGAACGATAAACCTGTGTCCCACGATTCCTATGAGGCGATGGCGGAACGTTACGCGGAGGCCGTCAAAACCAAGCCGCATAACGCCTTTCTCGAACGTCCGGCGCTGCGTGCGCTTGTGCCAGCGCTTCATGGCGGGCGCGTGCTGGATGCCGGCTGCGGCGCGGGGATCAACCTGCTGTGGCTGCTGGAACAGGGCGCGAGGGAAGTGATCGGCGTGGACTACAGCCAGAATATGATTCAACTGGCGCGGCAGGCGGCCACGTCGGATCAGGTCAGGCTGTTTGTGGGCGACCTGAATCAACCGCTTGATCTGCTGTCCGATCACTCCTTCGATCTGGTGTATTCCTCGCTGGTGATGCACTACATCGCCGACCAGCACACCCTGTTTGCCGAGTTCGCCCGCATCCTCAGACCGGGCGGTTACTTCGTGTTCTCGACCCACCACCCCTTTGCCGATTATCTGGGACACGGCGGATCATATTTTGAGACCCGGCTGCTGACGGAAGAATGGAAAATGGGCGGCGAACCCTACAGCGTGTCCTTTTACCGCCGCCCGCTGGATGCGATCACCGGTGCGCTGGCGCAGGCCGGGTTTATCATCGAACGTCTGACCGAAGCGCGCCCTACGGCGGAGTATGCGCAGGCCGCGCCGGAAAGTTACGCCCGCCAGAAGGACAGGCCCTCCTTCCTGTGCATCCGGGCACGTCTTTAAGCTGCTTCCAATAGCTGCCGCAGGGTATACAGTTCCACCGCGCCGTTATATACCGCCAGCGGCTGGCCGTTTCTGTCCAGAATGAAAGTAGTTGGGACGGAAAAGACACCCCAGCGCTGCGCAGTATCCGGGTGCTGCGCGGCATCCACTTCGATCAGGTTGAGGGCCGCTTCCCCCAGTTCCGTATGCAGCCTTCGCAGCATGGGCCTGAGTTGCAGGTGGCAGATACCGCAGGTCGGCGTCGTGAAATACACGATGGCCGGCACGCCAGGCCGCAGGTCACGCAGCAAGGGATCAACATCAACGATTTGTCCGGCGCGCTGTAGCTGGCGGCGGCTGAGATGGGTGTAGGCCAGCATCGACATCGCCAGCAGCGCGAAGGTCAGCAGCGCCCGCTCGATCATCGCAGCGGGGCCTGGGAAAAACCGGGCACGCCCAGCCGGTGCAGTTGATAATAACACCAGCAGCCCATACAGAAGCCCACCCAGGCATTCAGGTTCGCCAGCACGATTACCACCCAGATGAGCGCCCAGCCCGGCAGCGGTGCGCCAGCCCACAGCGCCAGGATGCCGGCCATGTTAAACAGCGCCCCCACCAGTTGGGCGAAGCGGTGCGGTTCCGGGTGATCGGGCTGCAAATTGGGTTTCACCAGCCCGGCAGGTTTCAGGATGTGCTGGTAGATCAGCCGGTAGGGGGCGAAGGGCGCGTCCAGGCTGCCGAGAAGCTGCGCGATAATCGCCAGTGTTACCGGAACCCGCGAATCCAGAATGAACGCCGTCACCAGCAGCACAGCCGTCATCAATTGCCCGGCCTTCACTGCGGTCTGATCGACACGAGTGTATGTAACCATATGCCATTTGCTCCATGACTCCCTGTTCGTGTTCGCAGCATACCTGTGAAACGCCGAGAATTCGTCTACAGAGCGTCATGGTTATCAACTGGATACCGGAACACAAATTTCAAAAATGCCTCTAAATCTGCCTGAGATCAGGTCAAATTCATAAGCAGCGCTTCAGAAGCTGGAAGGTCATTTCCCCGTGTGCTTGAAAATTGTCGATGTGAAGGCTGCGAGTATCCACCCACACTGGAGCTTCCAAGCCTTCTTCTGGTGGATAATCAGGAGGATTCAGGTCTACCGTTAAAGGTGTACAAAGGTAATAGAACAGGAAACCGTGTATGGCGAGATCAAGCGGATCGTAGTAGAAAAGATCGGTTTCAAAATGGAGGAATTCACCAACTTCGATTTCAATCCCGGTTTCCTCACGAACCTCTCGTTTCAGGGCTGCATCAATCGCTTCGCCTTTATCAATACCGCCACCCGGCAGCACATATTTTTTTGTATACTGCGCCCTCGCCAGCAGAATATTGTTTTTATGCAGAATAAGACCATACACTGACGGACGTTGTATGAGATGTTCTGCTGAAATATATTTTGTTTCGTTAAACAATGTCCGGCACTTCACAAGGCCCATATCGCCCATCTCCTTCACATTTCCCTACTATACAATGCTCGCGCGCAGTATCCTCAGTCAGTCCATGCGAATGCCGCCGTTGACATCCAGGGTTGCGCCGGTGATGTAGGCTGCGTAGTCCGACGCCAGGAAGACCGCTGCGCCCGCGAAATCCGCCGGCACGCCCAATCGCTGCAAAGGCACACTCTGGCGCAGGGTTTCCAGCAGGGCCGGGTCATTCCAGTCAGCGGTCAGGTCCGTACTGGAAGGACCAGGAGCGATGCTGTTGACCGTGCCATAAGGCGCGAGGTATCTGGCGAACGATTTGGTCACAGAGAACAGCGCGGCTTTGGTGGCGGCATACACCGAAATCTGCGCCGTGCCGCCGGTTTTGCCACCCACCGAACTGATATTGATGATGCGCCCGGTCTGCCGCTGGCGCATGTGCTGCGCCGCCGCCTGTGATAAGAAATACGGCCCCCGCAGGTTAATGGCGATCAGCTTATCGAAGAAGGCCGGGTCTACCTCGTCAATCGGACGGATAGGGCAGATACCCGCGTTGTTCACCAGAATATCCACCTGTCCGTTCTGCGCGATAACCTCAGCGATCAGCGCGCGGCAGCTTTCCACGTCCGCCGCGTCAAGGTACAGCGCCAGCCCGCCGAGCTGCGCCGCCGTTTGCCGCGCCGCGTCCAGGTCAATATCGGCGATCACCACCCGCGCCCCCGCCTGGACGAGTGCTTCGGCAGTCGCCTGCCCGATGCCGCGCGCCGCGCCTGTCACCACCGCCGTTTTACCATCCAGCCGAATGTGCATCGTGTCAATCCCTGAATTCGTCTAATACTCATAAATTGGCTATTATAGTTCGCGTCACTGTCTGCTGAAATAACGGGTGGCTCCGGTGTCTGGAGCAGCGGGTTTGCGTATACTAAATCATTGCGGAGTTTGTAGGGGCGATTCGCGAATCGCCCCTGTCTACACGACCAACGATCCAACTTCTTGTCTTCACATTTGTAAACCCACTGTTTCCTGACAAGGAGTCAAAAAAGTTATCTGATACGAATATCTTACACCAGGGAGATTGCTTCAATGCCCCACCGAAAGCCAAATATCGTGCTGATGGGAATCGACTCGCTGCGGGCCGATCACATGAGCAGTTACGGGTATCCACGCCTCACCACGCCGCACATTGACCAGTTCGCGCGCGGCGGAACCCTGTTTGAACGCACCTACAGCGCGCATATCCCGACCACCAGCGCCTATGCCTCCATGCTCACCGGCATGGACTGCTTTGGCACACAGGTGGTCGCGCTGCGCCACAAGGGCCAACTGCGCCCAGAAGTCAAAACGCTGGCGGAAATCCTGCGGGATGCGGGTTACAACACCACTTGTGTGGGCTTTACCGGCAACCCTTCCTCACGCGGGTTCGATAAGTACCTCGATTATCAGGCGTGGGGAAGCTGGGACGAAGGCCGTCTGCCCAAAGCGCAGAGCCTCAACGAAGTGGCCCTGCCGGAACTCAGCCGTTTAGTCAGCGAGGACAAGCCCTTTTTCCTGTTCCTGCGGCATATGGACCCCCATGCGCCCTATCTGCCGCCCGCGCCCTTCGAACGCATGTTTTATCAGGGCAACGAAACCGACCCCGGCAACAAATCCATGGAGCCGGTGCTGAGTTTCAAACCATTCGCCGATTTTCTCAAAAGTTGGCTGCCGCCGGGAATCAGCGACAAGGATTACGTCATCGCCCAGTATGACGGTGAAATCGCCTATATGGACTCGTGCATCGCATCTATTTTCACCGCGCTGGAAACACACGGTATTCTGGATGACACCATTGTGGTCATCAACGGCGATCATGGCGAGACGCTCTATGAACACGACTGCTTCTTCGACCATCACGGCATGTACGACAACGTTCTGCATGTGCCGCTTATCATTCGCTACCCGGCCAGAATCCCGGCGGGCCAGCGTGTGACCGGCTTCAACCAGCACAAGGACCTGGTTCCCACCCTGATGGATCTGCTCGACATGGGCGAGGCGGATATTCAATGGCCGTCCGAAAAACGCTTCGATGGTCGCAGCCTGCTGCCGATGATTCGCGGCGAGGTCGCCTCCCACGAGAGCGAATTTTACATCACCGAATGCACCTGGATGCGCAAACACGGCTGGCGCACCCCGCACTGGAAACTGATGATCGCGCTGGAACCGGACTTCCACTTCAAGCCGGAAATTGAACTCTACAATCTGGTGGAAGACCCGGACGAAAACCACAATGTCGCGGAGCAGGAGCCGGAACTGGTGGCGGAACTGCGGCGGCGTATGGATGCGTGGATTGCCAAACGCGAGGCGGAAACCGGCCTGCCCAACCCCATCCATCACCAGGGGGACTGGCACGGTAAGGAAGGCGTTGGCGCGTTCAGGACCAGCCAGCAGGCCTATGACACGCTCTATATCGGCTCTGCCAGCATGGCCCAGCGGCTTCAGGCGCAGTCACGACAGGCCGAAGCAGAAAAAGAAAAAGCGGATTAAATTCGCTTTCAGAAATAAAGAGGCGCAGCGTGCAGCTCGTTCGGGCGCGTGGCGTCTCTTTTTATTCGATATTGCTGGCCCGATCAGACACCGATATTCCGCAGCATACGGAACAGCCGCAGCAGTTCCGGCGGCGTCACCCGATCCTGCGCGTCAAGGCTGCGGGCGCTGCCATCTTGCAGTTCCACCCGCACATTATAGTTGTACACCTCTAACCCTGTACCGGGCATGGTGAACTGGCCTTCAATAGCAAAGAATTGCAGTTCATCAATCACCCGGTTAATTTCCGCAATCGTCTCCGGCGGAATGGTGGTTTCCACCCCGTTGCGAATCACCCGCCCATCGGCGAAGATGTCCACCAGCAGGTTGACATTCGCCGCGCCGCCGGTTTCAGTATAGGTCACGTTAAAGAACGGCACCGGCGTGGCATTCGGGTCCGGTTCTTCGGTGACAGGAACCTGCATGGTCCCCGGTGGCGGCAGCAGCGCAATGGCCTGCTGGATGGCGGAGATTGTTGGAGTCTCCCCCGCTGCCGGGTCCAGCGTCGCGCCAGGGTCCACAGTGGGCTGACCGGGGTCCGGTGTCGCCTGTACGTCCGTGGGAACCGTATTGCTCACAGGCTGAGTCTCCGCCAGCGTGGGCAGAACAGGGGAATCGGTTGAGGCGGTGGCACACGCCGCCAGCAGCAGCGCCGCCGGGATCAGAAATATCCACATACGCATGAGGCAGTTCCTCCGGTTGTTTTGCAGCATCACTTACCAGTGTGGGCCGGAACGCTTTCGCTGACAAGGGGTTCTTTGGTCGGGTGTTGTTCAAATCTGTGGACAATCAGCCGCAGCACAGCCTGAAGGCCCAGCGCGGAAAACAGCGTAAAAATGGGAATCAGCGGCAGATAGTAACGCTGCCAGGGGAGCGGATTGAGCAGCAGCATCACCAGCGTGACCGCCAGCCAGATGAACAGACCGGCTCGGATGGATGCCTCACGGCGCAGGGCCGCGATCATGCCCACCGGAACCAGCAGCGTGAGCAGCAGGCCCAGGGCCGGCCCATACTGTACCCCGCTGAGGGGTGAGGCCATATAACGGTTCACCTCGCCGGTAATTACGTCATAATCCGCCCAGGCCGCCACCTCGAAATGCTGCGCCGGGGTCATAAACGGCTGGACAATAATCGCCTCAATACGCTGGGCCAGCGTCATGGGGCCAGCGGTGTGCGCCTGCACCTGAATGTCGATCAGATCAGCCCGCACCGCCAGCAGATCACCGATGCGCGCAGCGGGGTCATACCACAGGGCCGGGGAGAACGCGAAAAACAGGCCAATCACCAGCGCTCCACTCACGGCCAGTTTGACCAGTGTCACAGGGAATGCGCGCCAGCGCCGCGCAGTCAGTTCCGCCAGCGCGATCCAGCCAAAGGCCCCGGCCACGAAGACCGCGCCGCTGTGTTTGCTGGTCAGCGCCAGCCCACCCGACAATGCCAGCGCCAGCCACCAGCCCCACAGGCCGCGTTGGCCCTGCGCCCGTTTACGGACAATCATCACGGCGACCAGCACCACCAGCAGGCCAAAAAACAGCATGGAACCTTCCATCATCGCCCGCCGCCCGTTCAGCAGAATGACCGGGTTGAGCGCGTACAATCCGCTGGCGAGATACGCCACCAGCGGGCCGCCCAGCTGCCAGCCGATACCGAACATGGCCCAGACACTCAGCGCCAGAAAGAGCGCCGAGGACACCCGGCTGACATGCAGCAGCGCCTCGGTGGGGCGGTGGCCGACCTCCGCGTTGGTGTCGTGGTCGAGTCCCCAGTCCCAGCCCGGCGGCGTGGGCAGATCGCCATTCGTATAACCCGCCAGATGCCAGCTTAAGCCGATGGCGTAGCGGTTGACCGAGCCATTCAGAATGCGAAGCTGCGCCTCGGTGTCGATGTTAAACGGCCCGGCGGACATCAGCCGCTGCGGTTCACCGTAGATGAAGGCGGTGGCGTAATCGTGGCTCATCCAGATTTGCATGGCTTCATCGCCGTGAAAACTCGCCAGCGGGACGCCTGCCAGGACATAGATCGCCAGCAGCACAAGCCAGACACCGGCGATAACAGGTTTTTTCATGCGTTTCATTGGGAGCCTTCACCCTGCTCTGAGATGATCTCACAGCGCAGTTTGCCTGGAGGTATCCTTAACCAGTGCCGAATCATACGAACAGGTGATAGAGCCTAAATTTCCAGCCGGTGGGCATGGCGGACAAAGTCCTGTTCGCGCAGCGCCTCCAGCACGTCATCGGCAATAGGTTCGTCCAGCGTAAGGACGGTGAGGGTCTGTCCGCCCGGCCCGGCGCGCCCGGTCTGCCAGCTTGCGATATTGACGCCGTTGTTCGCCATCAGCATCCCTACCCGCCCGATCACGCCCGGTTGGTCATAACTGCCCATAATCAGCATGTGACCTTCCGGCACGAAGTTCATGCGGTATTCGTTGATCTGGACAATGTACGGTTCTTTATGGTCGAGCAGCGTGCCCGCCATGATAATCTCCTCGCCGTCTTCCAGTGTGATCTGGCAGGAGACCAGGTTGGCGTAATCGCCTGTGCGCAGCCCCTTCGTCTGGCTGATCTGCATGGCGCGTTCGGCAGCCAGCACCGGCGCGTTGATGTAATTCACCTTTTCGCCCAGAATGGGAGTCAGCAGGCCCTTGAGCAGCGCGACAGTCAGCGGCTTGACCATGCCATCGACTTCTTCGCCGCGATATTCCACATCCACCCGCCGCACCGGATGCCGCGACAGCGTATGCGCCACCGCCCCCATGCACTCCGCCAGCCGCATGTAGGGCCGCGCTTCCTCATAGGGCGCGCCGCCGGGCATAAACGGCATATTGACCACGTGGCGGTAATCCTTGCCGCGCAGCGCATCCAGCACCTGGGTGACAATCTGGCAGGACAAATCCTGAGCCGCTTCGACAGTGTTATCGCCGATGTGCGGCGTATGCACGACATTTTCCAGGCCGATGAGCGGGCTGTTGTAGGGCGGTTCCTCGCGGTACACATCCACCGCGACCCCGGCCAGATGCCCTTCCTTGACCGCCTTCGCTACCGCGTCCTCATCCCAGATCGTGCCGTGCGAGGTGTTAATCAGGCGCGCGCCGGGTTTCATGCGGGCGATCAGTTCCGCCGTGAGCAGGCCGCGTGTCTCACTGGTGACGGCCACATGCAGGCTGACAAAATCGCTGCGGCGCAGCAGTTCGTTCAGCCCCACCAGCAGCACGCGCTTGTCGCTGATCTGATCTTCAGTCACATAGGGATCATAGGCCAGCACGGTCATGCCAAACGCCAGGCAGCGCTGGGCCACCACCCGCCCCACCCGGCCAAACCCGATCAGGCCGACGGTCTTGCCTTCCAACTGCGTCCCGG
>CAZKIB010000112.1:13290-20866 GCA_964552425.1 uncultured Anaerolineaceae bacterium
CTGCCGCGTGCGATCCAGCAGCCAGTAGCCTTCCTTCAGGCTGGTGTGCGCAGTGATGATCCGGCGGCTGAGGGCCAGCATGAGCGTCATGGCGAGTTCGCCAGCGGCTACCGCATTGGTCCCCGGTGTGTTGGTGACAACGATGCCCCGCCCGGTGGCGGCTTCCATATCGATGCCACCCAGTCCCGCCCCTACGCGGCCAATCACCTTGAGATGCGCGGCATGATCCAGCAGCGGGCCATCAATGCGTACGTCCTCGCGGGCGATCAGGGCATGGGCGCTCACCAGCGCGTCGCGCACGGCCGGCAGGTTCGGCGGCACGATGTTCGTCGTGACATCCGGCGCTTTTTTGAGGATTTGCAGACCGTCTTCGGTCAGGTCAGTGGCAACCAGAATATGGAATGCGCTCATCTGTTTCCTCAGCGCAGGACGCGCAGCACATCATGCAGGCTGTCAAACACATGGGGCGTGATGGGGTCAAAGGCAGATTTCGCGCTGTGGCTTTTATCCGGCACAGCGTAACACACCATCCCGGCGGCAACGGCAGCGCGCGCGCCGTTGGGGCTGTCTTCCAGCGCAAGACATCTCGCAGGCGGCACACTCAGGGTTTTCGCGGCGGTCAGGTAGACATCCGGCGCGGGTTTGCCCTTCGCCTCAAATTCCGCCGAGCAGCGCACCGTGAACACCTCGCCCCAGCCCTGCGCCTCTACCGTCGCGTCAATCACCGACTGCGGCGAACTGGACGCAATCGCCAGCGGCCAGCCGCGCTCCACCACATACTGAATGACCTCGTTCGCGCCCGGCTGTGGCTTCACGTGCGTGGGGATCAGCCGGAGCATGTCGTTAATCAACTGTTCGCTCAACTGCTCAACGCTCGGTTCCAGTGCATAATGGTTGCGCAGAAAAATCATAAACTCATCCACCCGCGTGCCGATGATGTTGGCGCGCACCTCGTCGGTGTAGGTGTACCCGAACGAGGTAATCAGGTCGGTTTCAGCGATGTGCCAGACGGTTTCGGAATCGACCAGCAGGCCGTCCATATCAAAAATCACAGCTTCAGGCTGCCAGTGAGTCATGGGGCGAATACTCTTTCAAAATCGTGCCGCAGCGAATCAGTTTTCAAAATCAGGCTGCCAGAAAGCGCCTGTTCGATACCACGTTCAAAGGTCGCCTGATGGGGGGTGTTTTTCACACGCGCATAACCCGCCGGCCCGGCGGCCAGCGGCAGCACCGGCGCAAGCGATTGGCCGCCGATGAACGCCTCAGAATTATCGCGGACTTTATCCCGCGCTACCACGCCGCCAAAGCCCACGAACAGATCAACCACGTCGCGTGTCACCAGGTCCGACATGCCATCACCGACCATCAGCCGGCGGCCCGGTGTCTTGCCGGCCAGTTCGCGCACCATCGTCGGCTTGCCGCTGGAAATCGTCAGCGGCCCCACCTGATAATCGAGATAGGTGTGCGTGTGGCGGGTACTCGGTTCGTAATAGCGCCACCAGTCCCCGGACAGTTCGTTGTATTCCAGTTCCACTGCGCGAATTTTCTCCGGCGGCACACCCAGGCGCTTGCCAAAACCGCGCACCGGCTCCGCCAATCCACCGCTGATAATGAAGACCTCTTTGCCCAGGTAATGCAGCGCGGCGACCACCGCTTCGGCATCCGGCACGAGGTTTTCCCAGTACATTTCCTCGATGGCCTTCAACTGGCCGCGTGTGGGACGGATGGCCTGCAAGCGCTTGCCATAGACCTGCGCCAGGTCCAGGTCGCCGTTCATGGCCTTGTCCGTCAGCACACTGACGCGCCATTCCTTACCCTTCAGGCGGGCCAGTTCGTCAATGCCCTCGATGGTCGAAAGCGTGCTGTCGCAGTCAAAAAAAATGAGATCGAAGCTCGTCCAGCGCGTCGGTTCCACAGGTTGAAGCTCCTCCCAAATCACTCGCGGGCGATTGTACCCCTGTCCACGCAGTTTGTGAACCCGGTAACGCCTGAGTTTGTCCAAATAGCTTATTTGTTCTATTTGCGATATAATATTATTGGTTCATGTACAGATTGAGTGAAAACAGTGTCGTTGTAGGGGCGCATCGTGATGCGCCCAGACCGAGAATCACCCGTTTTGGACAGGAGCCATATTATTTTTTGGAATGAAAGGATTGGCGCAATGTGGCAGAAGTATATCGACGGTCAGTATCGCCAGCCAACCGGCCCTATTGGGCGCTGGATAGGCAGCCGCATGGCCGCACAGCATCGCCCCGAAAACCTGTGGACAGTCAATCTGCTGGATGTAAAGCCTGCCGATCACATCCTGGAGATTGGCTTTGGCCCCGGCATCGCCATCCAAGAAGTGGCCTGGCGTGCCACACAGGGCCATATCGCAGGGGTCGATTTTTCACGCGCGATGGTCGCCGCCGCCAGCCGCCGGAACGCCCATGCGCTACGTGAGGGTCAGGTTGACCTGCGCTTTGGCGACGCCGCCGATCTCCCCTTTCCAGACAGCACCTATGACAAAGCCTTCAGCATCCACAGTATTTATTTCTGGCCGGAGCCGCTGAAAGCCCTGAGTGAAATACGCCGCGTCCTCAAACCCGGCGGTCTGCTGGTGCTGACCGTACTGCCCAGAGAAAAGTGGAACCCGGACAACCCGGACGCCGCAGGCACACCCGAATGCAGACCTTATTCCGGCAACGAGTTGGTGACTCTCCTCAACCAGACTGGATTTGTAAACACGGCTGTCGTCGCTGATTTCAGAAGCGATCTGCCCTCCAACTTTTCGGTGACAGGCGTCAGGCCCGCTTTATGACCAGTTACGTCTTATTAAACCAGTTGGCATAGGGCAGCAGTTCTGAAAGTTTAGCGACCTGATTCATGCCGAGGATCACCTCGGTTTCATGGATGTTGTCCTCGTGAATCTGGCGCATGAATTCACGGCAGCGCCCGCACGGTGACAGCACATACACCGCGCCCTGCTCGTCGTGCCATACCGCCACGATCTTTTTGATCTGGTATTCCCCGGCAGTCACCATCGCGCCAATGGCCGCGTGTTCCACGCAGAAACCCATGCTGGAACCCACATCAATGCACACACCGAGGTACAGGTTGCCCGCGCCGGAAATCAGTGCGCAGCCCACATCCCCGATGAGATAATCGCCCAACCGACGCGCATTCACCACCGAACTGGCCTTTTGAATCAGTTCCGCATTGCTGTGTTCCATCTCCATCCATCCCTTAAACCTCGCTGGAATATGCTCCCAGTGTACCGCATTCAGGGATTCGTCTGGTCAAATCACCCTGCTGCGCGCTGAGGTCGGGTATACTTCAGAAAATTAAAGGATGTGGAGGCCAGTCATGAACGAAAAATCTCAGCGGGTGGTCGTCCCCCTGCCGGGATGCGAACCGGAGATTGGCCGCGCCCTGTGGATGCTGGAAGATGCCCGCCAGCGCACCCGTTCCACGCTGGAGAACCTCCCCCCGGCGGCGGTGGATTGGATAGGCGGCTTTAATGGTCACAGCATCGGCGCACTGCTCTATCACATCGCCGCGATTGAGATAAGCTGGCTCGGTATTGAAGTCGCTGAGGGCAGCCTGCCCGCCGGAGTGTGGGAGCATTTTGCCATTGAGGTGCGCGACGCGCAGGGTAAATTGTCCCCGGTCATGGGTGTGTCTCTGGACGCGCACTGGCAGCGGCTGGATTTTGTGCGCGGCCTGCTGCTGGCGGTTTATAAACCCATGTCGCTGGCCGAGTATCGCCGCCCCCGCCACATGGACGATTATGATGTAACGCCCGAATGGGTGCTGCACCACCTCATGCAGCATGAAGCCGGGCATCGGGACGAAATCGGCGCGCTGCGCATCGGCGCGGAACAGAGTTTAGGGTGCACATAACTCAGCCAGCAGTCAACAGTCACTGGTCTTCGGTCAAAAGGCTTATCAGCGTATTTCCGTCCACACTATGGATTTTGTTTTTTGACTATAGACTATGGACTACATACTTTCGACTGTTTGCTTTGAATCAGGAGAGTGCTGTGTTTTATGCCGATCACCATTCGCTGGTTTAATGCGGAACACACCATCATTCAATACGAATTTGAAGGGCGCTGGTCATGGGAGGAACTGCACGCGGCCATCGAACAGGTGCAGGCCCTGATGAACAGCGTTGACCATCGTGTCGACATTATCGTGGATGTATCCGGCAGCCGGGGCATCCCGGCCGGCGCGATTACCCAGATGCGCGGCGGCACGCTCAAAGCCAGCGAGAACTGGGGCATGGGGGTGTTTGTCGGCACAGGCGCATTCATCAAGGCGCTGCTGAACACCTTCAGCCGTGTCTATCCGCAGATGGGCGAACGCTACGCCACCGCCGATACGCCGGAAGCCGCCCATCAGATCATTCTGGAAGCGCGCAAATCGTTAGAGTAAGGGAGTTATCATGCCATCGATTCTGATTACAGGTTCCAACCGGGGCATCGGCCTCGAACTGGCGCGCCAGTACGCGCAGCAGAGTGAGGCCCAGGTTTTCGCCACGTGCCGAACGCCGGGGTCCGCCGATGCGCTGAATCAGTTGGCCGCGCAGCATCCGGGCAGGGTCCATGTGATCGCGCTGGATGCCGCCGACCCGGTCTCGATTGCCGAATCGCTCCGGCTGGTCAGCGCGCACACCGATCATCTTGACGTGCTGGTAAACAATGCGGCCATCAACCCGCGCCAGGATTCCGTGCGCAGTTTCGGCCAGTTAGAAGCCGAACCGATGCTGGACATGCTGCGGGTCAACTCAATCGGACCGGTGCTGGTGACACAGGCGTATGCCGGTCTGCTGCGCAAAGGCGCAAACGCGCGTGTCGTCAATATTTCGTCCGGCGCGGGTTCGCTGGAACGCCAGTCGAACGGCTGTGGCTACACGTATAATGCCACCAAAGCGGCGCTGAATATGTTCAGCCGCTGTCTGGCAGGCACGTTTCGCAGCGATGGGGTCATTGTCATCATGCTCAACCCCGGCTGGGTGCGCACCGACATGGGTGGTTCAGATGCGCGGCTGGACCCTTCGGAATCTGTCAGCGGGATCGTCAGGGTGATCGACAACCTCACGATGGAAGACAGCGGCCAGTTCCTCCAGTGGGACGGCCAGCGCCTGCCCTGGTGATTGTGATGCAGTCCATTCTGATTACAGGTTCCAACCGGGGCGTCGGCTTTGAACTCGCGCGCCAGTATCTGCGGCGCGATACAACACGCGTTTTTGCTACCTGCCGCAGCCCGGAGTCCGCAGACGAACTCCACCGGTTGGCCGGGCAGTATCCGGGCCGTGTACAGATTTTCGCGCTGGATGTCACCGACGAGGCGACCATTGGAGCAGCGGCGGATGCGGTACACGCCAAAACCGATTCGCTCGATCTGCTCATTAACAATGCCGGGGTGTTCCCGCGTGATGCCAACATGACCCGCTTCGGCCACCTGGACGCCGAAGCCATGCTCGACATTCTGCATATCAACGCGGTGGGGCCGGTGCTGGTCGCACAGGCATTTGCCGGCCTGCTGCGCAAAGGGAGCCACCCGCGCCTCATCAACATTTCGTCAGATGCCGGTTCGCTGGCGATGAAGGGCGGCGGCTGCAATTACACCTACCCGGCCAGCAAGGCGGCGCTCAACATGTTCATGCGCTGCATGGCCGGCGAGTTAAAATCTGCAGGTGTTGTCACCATAGCCATTCATCCCGGATGGGTGCGCACCGATATGGGCGGGCCGGGCGCGACCTTGAGTGTCGAAGAATCCGCCAGCGGCCTGATGAATGTGATTGGCGGACTGACGATGCAGCACAATGGCGGCTATTTCCGGTGGGACGGCCAGCGGATGCCCTGGTGAGGATGAACGATGGAACGAATTTTCATCACAGGCGCGAATCGCGGCATTGGCCTTGATCTGGTGCGGCGTTATACGCAGCGCAGCGATACGTTGATTTTTGCCACCTGCCGCAGCCCGCAATCCGCACATGAACTGCGCGCTTTAGCCGACTCGCACCCGGATCACGTTTACATCCTCCGGCTGGATGTGATCGACCCGGCGGCGATTGACAACGCGGCGGCCAGCGTTCGCGCCCACATGGATGGGCTGGACCTGCTCATCAACAACGCGGGAACCTATGCCGGCAGCGTGGGCGCTTCTGACCCGCGTGTGTCGCGCTTTGGTATGCTGGAAGCCGCGCCCATGCTGGATATGCTGCACATCAACACCCTGGCGCCCGTGATGATTGCCCAGGCATTTGCTGATCTTTTACGCGGCGGCACAAACCCCCGTCTGGTTAATATGTCCTCCGATGCGGGTTCGCTGGCGATGCGCAGCGGTGGAGCCTATACCTACCCCGCCAGCAAAACGGCGCTGAACATGCTCACGCGCTGTCTGGCCGGGACCTTTCGCGCCGGTGGAGTCACGGTTATAGCCATTCATCCCGGCTGGATTCAGACCGACATGGGTGGGGCACACGCCGCTTACACGCTGGACGATACCATGCCTGCGCTGATGCAGGTGCTGGACCGCCTGACCCTGAACGACAGCGGCCAGTTTTTTAACTGGGATGGTTCACAGGTCCCCTGGTGATAAGAAGAGGAAAAGATGATGAACAATGAACGAATAGGAAATCTGACTTTGGAGCAACTCCGTTCTTTAATCCGTGAGGAAATCAGGCACATCCAACAGGAGGAAGTGGTAGCAGCCCAGCCTGTTCAGGATGATTTGTCGGACTTTCCGGTTGATAATCTCGGCCCCTGGCCGGAACATCTGAGTCTGCGGCGAGAGGATATATATGGCGACGATGGCCGCTGAGACAACCACTTTTATCGACACAAACATTCTTGTGCAAGCAAACGTATCATCCGCTCCGCTGCATATTGAAGCACTCAACGCATTGAGAAATTTGAGGCTTGCGAACAACGCATTATGGATTAGCCGACAGATACTCCGTGAATATATCGCAACGGTTACGCGGTAAGAATTTCATGAAGCCATTGGATGCCTTAACTGTAGCAAAACGTATCCGTTATTTTGAAACCCGTTTCAGTATCGCGGACGACAACGCGGCGGTGACAGAACGACTGCTGCATCTTCTCGAAAATGTTTCGGTGGGTGGCAAACAGATTCACGATGCGAACATTGTGGCAACCATGCAGGTGTATGGTATCCAGCGCCTGTTAACCCTGAACACCGCTGATTTCACCCGGTTTTCGAGTTTCATCACCCTGCTGTCTGTTGAAGATGTTCTGACATCACCTGAAGAAAATTCTGACGAATAATCTTGTGAAAGGCCCAAAACATGACCTACCACATTCGTAAAGCGGCGGTGATCGGTTCCGGCACGATGGGCGGGGGCATCGCCGCGCTGCTGGCCGGGGTGGGCATCGACACGCTGCTGCTCGACATGCCCGCCGCCGATACCACGCCGAACGACTCAATTGAGAAACGCAGCGCCATCGCTCTGAACGGACTCAGGCAGATGCAGGCTGCCCGTCCGCCCCAGTCATAACCGGCGAGCAGCGCCTGGCCGATGCCCAGCGCATCCATCAGCGCGAGAAGGTCGGCGCCCAGCGCTGCC
>CAZKIB010000113.1:0-5641 GCA_964552425.1 uncultured Anaerolineaceae bacterium
GGGCGCTCGATGCAGGATATGGAATTCCAACTGCACGGCCAGCATTTCAGCTTTGACCCTAAAGGTCAGAAGGTGCAGCAGCAGTTGATCGACGATAAGGTCATTGAAACATAGACCGAATCTGTCATTACGATATGGGACATGGATCGCCTCGCAAATTGAAAGCGGGGCGGTTTTTTTCTGTTACAATGAGAACAGGTTGTTTCTGAGTACAGGTTATGGCCGCGATTTTCATTTCTTACAGCCGTTCAGATCGCGTGTTTGTTCGCCGCCTGGTCGATCATCTCAAAGCCAAAGGGGTTGATTACTGGCTGGATATTGATCGTATTCAGGCCGGCGAGGACTGGAGCGACGCGGTCTGGAGCGCATTGCAGCAGTGTGATGTGATGCTGCTGGTGGTTTCACCCGCCTCGATGTCGTCCAAAGAAGTGGCAAACGAGTGGAAATATTATCATACCAGCGGCCGGCCCATCATTCCGGTTCTGGTGGACTCTGCGACCAATATTCATTATCAACTGGTCGCCCTGCATTATGTGGACTTTGACCGGCATCCGTTCGAGCGTGCGATGGGTCTGCTGGAAATTGAGATTGCCCGTGCTTTGCGCGAGCTGGAAAACAGGCCGCACAGTGCCTCAGATGGGTTGAACGTACCCGACAAGCCCAGACAGCAAATCGAATCCGATGAACCGGAAAATCTGCCAGTGACTCATCAACTCGATCCTTCCCGGCTGGATAAGGTCAAATGGGATCGCACGACAGCCCGGATTGATCTTGATCTGGCGAAACAGCTTGAAGATCGTCTGCATCACTTTGACGAACAAATGATGCTGCAACTGATTTCTTACGACGAACAGGATCAACGGATTGAAGCCAAAATTCGTCGTGGGCGTGATTATGTGCTGGGGCGAACCGGCAAAGGCGCTACGCCGGATGTGGATTTGTCGCCGTTGGGCGCGGCGGACGCGGGCGTCTCGCGCAGACATGCGGCCATCAAGCTGGACGGGGATACCCTTTTTATCAAGGATTTGCAGAGTACCAACAACACCTATGTGGAGGGTAAACGCCTGCGCGGTGACGAACAGCTTGCCCTCAAAAGTGGGGACCGCGTGCAGTTGGGCAGCCTGCTGCTGCTGGTCTATTTCCGCTCGGATATACAGCCCGACGCACCTGCCAAATAAGAAGGGGACCTGTCCGGTCCCCATTGGTTCTTAAGCCGGTGTCCGAAATATTTCGTGCTGGACAGTTTGGAGCCAGATTTCTGTTGGTGGACTTTCGGATACTGGCTTAATCTCCCACCGCGCGTTCTTCATGCAGGCGAAAGTGATTGAGCCTGGAGAGTTCGCGCACCTGCTGGTCGGCACGGTAGCTGCTGCGCACCAGTGGGCCGCTTTCGACCCACTTGAAACCCATCTTCAGCCCCTCGGACTCAATGAGATCAAATTCTTCAGGCAGATAGAAGCGCTCGACTGGCAGGTGTGCCTTGCTCGGCTGAAGGTACTGCCCGACGGTGAGAATGTCGACGCCGCAGTTGACCAGATCGCGCATAACGGCCAGCACTTCATCAAGGGTTTCGCCCAGGCCCACCATAATGCCGCTCTTGGTCAGCACCAGCGGGTCCATGTTTTTGGCGTTGGTCAGGGTGGTCAGCGCCCATTCGTAGCGATCCTGCGGCTGCACTTTCTTAAACAGTCGGGGTACGGTTTCGACATTATGGTTCAGGATTTCGGGCTGCGCGTCCATCACAATTTTGAGCGCGCTTTCGCTGCCTTTGAAATCGGGGATCAGCACCTCGATGCTGCAACCTGGTTGAACCTGACGGATGCGGTGAATGACCATCGCAAAAATGGGCGCGCCACCGTCGGCTCGTTCATCGCGGTTTACACTGGTGATGACCACATGGCGCAGGCCAAGCGCGCGCACGGCTTCGGCGACCCGGTTAGGTTCCGCCCAATCGAGCGGGCTGGGCCGCCCGGTCTTAATGTCACAGAAACCGCAGGAGCGAGTGCAGGTGTCGCCCATCATCAGGAAGGTAGCGGTTCCTCGTCCCCAGCATTCGCCGAGGTTGGGACACTGCGCTTCCTCACAGACGGTGTGCAGTGTTTTTTTGCGCATGAGTTCGCGCACCCGTTCGTATTCTGCGCCGCCGGGGGCACGCACCCGAATCCAGGGTGGCCGCCGCCGGGGATGTTCCGGGTCAGGCTGCCAGCCGGCATGTTCGGGATTGATGGTTGGAATGGCGTTGGGGTCCAGCAAGTCAGTCACGATAAATACTCCATTCGTTGCGAATTTTTATTATACCCGCCGGACATGCTGCGGTCTATGACTCCGTGTAACCAACACTCAATACGAGGCTAAAAAGTCCATCTCTGCCGGGCGTGTGTTGAGCTGCTGCGCCAGCAGATTCCAGAGGAGCAGGATGATGCTTTCGCGCGTGAGGTAGAACACCAGCACGCGGAGTATGGGCAGGCCGATTTCACTGATTTCCGCCGGGGCTGTGAGCAGATGTGGCAGGGCAACAAAACCGACATACCAGGCGATCCCATAGCTGGCGAACTGCAGCAGCAGGAACACACCGCCCGATAACAGCCGTACATCGGAGTCGCTGCGGGCCAGCATAGGCGTATTGAGGCCGACCAGCGTTCCAATGATGGCGGACTGAATATGGTCGATATGAAACGCGGTGGTCAGCGCGACCAGATGGACAATGGCGGAAAAAACTTCTCCAAAGAAGGTCATGTTCTGAGTGAGGATGCCGAGGGCCAGCGGAATGACCATCACGCTGATAATCATCAGGAGAAACTGGGTGATCCGCGCCCGCTGCTGGCCGATGCGTTTGAAAGCCTGGTTGCGATAGAGCAGCCCGGTACAGATGGCCCAGTTGATGTACAGCGGGGTCGCCGGGGCCAGCACCAGCAGGTCGTATTTGCCTTCGCCGCGCAGCCGGGTGATGATCTGGCTGATACTTGTACTCCACACCAGCCCATAGACCGTGCCTGTAAACAGAACCAGTATGGTAAACATCACGAACACCGGGTTAAACAGCAGCGGCATGATCAGGCGGGGTGAATACCATATTCCCGCTGCCAGCGCGATGAGCAGGGCTGTAATGCCGACAGGATTGAGCAGACTGATGAGACGTTCCAGCCGCAGCGGGCGGTACTGGCGGATGACATGAAACAGGCGGTAATTGAGGGGTGGTGTGAGCAGCGCGCGCCAGAGTTTCCAGGTGAGCATGACCAGGTTCCTGAGAAAGATACCATTTAACTATACTCCGCATATTACGGGCTGGTTCGATAACCGGGAAGGGAGAATATGGTCGAAAATTCGGACTGGCTGGCATTGTAACATGACAGCATCAGCCGCCATGCGCGGGCGATCAGAATTTCGCGGATGCAGTAAAACAGGCCCAGTTGAATGATGGGCAGAATGATTCCGCTAATGGGAGCGGGAAACTGGAAAACAGCCAGCAATCTGGGAACTACCACCAGCCCGGCAATCAGCGTGATGAGATAGACCAGCATCTGCACCACCAGAAATCCGGCAGCGGACCACAACCGCGCGTTGATGCGGCTGCCAGCATAGGTGGGCACGATCATGCCGATGATGTGCGCAAGCGTGAGCGACTGCACATGATCCAGATAAAATGCGGCTGCCGGGATGAGGCCATATTCCAGCAGCACAAATAAACCGGAAACGGCTGGTCCTGCCGCTGTCAGCAGCACAACCAGCGGGATCAGCATGGTTAAAACCAGCGCGCTGAGCAAGGCAGTTGCCAGCAGGCGTATGGCTAATCGCAGAAACTGGAACAATCCGCTGCGGTGCAGTCGCGCAGTCGCTATGGCCCAACCCGCCCCCAGTGATCCACCGGGCATCAGACACAGCAGGTCGTAGGTTGCCATTTCGCGCTCGTAGGCAATAACCGAACCAATTGAGGCCGCCCACATCATGCTGTAGAGCGTGTTGCCAGCAGCGGCAGCGAACAGCATCACCCCGGCGGCGTTGCTGATCAGCAGGGGCCACACCAGACTGACAAGCAGGCAGGCTGCCAGATAGATGACTGTCACCCGCAAGGTACGAAAAACAGGTTGAGCAGGCTGCTGACGGTTTATGCCACGTCTAAATAGCGAGTTGTGAGGCTGTGGGTTACTCAGCGCGTGCCAGAGTCGCCAGGTTAACATGCGTTGTCATGCCACGTTATGGATTCATTCGTTTAATATACACGGTAGCCGGTTGGCAGCCTGACTTCTGGCTCCGTATTGAATTGGATGGACAGGTGCTGCCACAACGCGCCAAGCATGAGTTCGCGTGTTGTGAACACGATTCCCAGTGTGATCGCCAGCCTGCCGAAGTCAGCCAGCCCGCCAGTCACACCGTAGGTGTTATACAGGTAAGGCACAATGATTGCCCACATCACGACGGCTAAGGAATAGGCGATGATCTGGACGCTCAGATAACCCACCACTGTGCCGAGGTTCACTTCGAACGGGTCGCGCGCGTGAACCGGAATGAGCATTCCAAGCAGGCCGCCCAGAGCCATCGACTGGGCATCTTCAATCAGAAACCACGCGATCAGCAGCGCGAGATAAAGACTCAGTACCAGGGCGAGTGAACCGGGTTGATCGGTCATTTGCGCCTGAAGACTTGAAAATACCGCCAGGGGCACAATCAGAAACAGACGCACCGGCCACAGGGACTGCGCATCGGTCATGTTGGCCCGCACCACTTTGTAAAACACCCCTGCGCAGACGATCCAGTTGATATTCAGCGCGCCGGCCGGTGTCATGCACAGGGGAATGTACACGCCGCTTCGTCGCAGCCTTGCCAGCACATGGCCGGCCTGCACCGCCCAGCGCAGCCCGTAAATTGGCCCGGTCAGGATCAGATTGACGACTGCAACGGGTATCGCCAGAAGAATCAACAGCGCGATCAGAGACGAAAATTCGCGGGAGACAAAAGCCAGCAGGGTGCAGCCCAGCACCGCGCCAAATAGGAGTCTGGCCGAAATCGTGAATGGATGCGACGGTGACTCCGGCAGCGGCATGTGAAACAGATGGTGGGCGCGGGGTGGCTGTTGCAGTGCCCGCCAGATACGCCAGGTAATCATGCCGGCAGCACCCCCCAGGCGATCACATCCGCAGCGCCCATTGCCGGGTAGATGCCATCGCTCAACTCTGTAAAGATTCCGCTTCCGGTATCCAGTGTCAGCAGCAGATAGCCTTTTTCATCCGCCGGGATGTTGCCGCCAAAGGCCAGATGGGTCCCGTCAGGCGACCACTTCAACTGCGGCGGATCAGGGGTATGTTCGGTGGTGGAGAACCCGCAGTAGGCCCGCAGAACGCCAGTGGTCGTATCCACCACATGAATCATGGCGTTGCCCGTATTGTTTTCATAGTCCGGCCCCAGGAGTTCGATCACCCAGAAGGCAATCCGTGTACTGTCCGGGGACCAGCTCAATTCACCACGCAGCCCGCCGTTGATCCGCGCAGCACCGTAGATGCTGTTGAGATCGGTGATCTGAACAGGCTCGTCTTCACCTGGGCGCAAAACGAACAGTTCCGCGCCGCTGACCTGCACATTGTCATCGTAGTGAACCGGATTAACATAGGCGAACTGGCTGCCATCCGGCGACCAGCCTGCCGCG
>CAZKIB010000113.1:5681-6436 GCA_964552425.1 uncultured Anaerolineaceae bacterium
GAATCGTGTGGCCGGCGATGCCCTGCAAGTTGCGCGTGTCAAGATCAAGCAGGGAGCGCGTGAAACCGTCACCGTTTTGCTCCACATAGACACCCCAGTGACCGCCGGGCTGTACAGATGCGATGCTGTCCACATCGATAAAGGTCCGCCCGCTGCCATCCTCATTTTGCCAGTAAGCCTGATGGCCGGGTGTCCAGATCAGAAAGAGATTATTGGGCCACCATTCAATATCGTGAGCGTAGTCGCTCAGGGGGGTGCGTTGTGTTCCATCGAGGCGCATTTTGCCATATGCCCCGGTGCGCGGGTCGACATAGGTAATCCAGCTTGCATCTGGTGACAGCCGGCAGTTGCGGTTGCAGGGGCGCGTATCCGGCAGAGGATAGCGGGAGTCACGGTTAATGTTGTAAATCCAGATGCCAGACTTATCGAAGGCAGTCAGGATCACCCCGCCGGGTGTGAAATCTGATGCGCGGGCCTGAAGTGGGACCGCGGGGCATACCTCCACAAATGATGGATCAGGCTCTGCAAAACCGACCAGCAGAAAAACCAGCGCGCAAAACCACATACGATAGAGCATAACATCCCAGGACCATCTAGCCAGTACACAGCATAAGGATACCGCAGTTCGGGAAGACGGTATATCAGGAATTGATTTCCCAGACATGGATACGGCCTGGCTGCTGTTCGCTGCCCCCTTCAGCGATGAACAGATGCCGGTCATAGACAAGGCAGTCCATAGGCCGGTAAAGCTGAAC
>CAZKIB010000113.1:6446-20524 GCA_964552425.1 uncultured Anaerolineaceae bacterium
GGAAAACCCGCGAACACGCTGTCAAAGGGGAGTTCGGTTTCCTTCCGCCGGAATTCGTAGACATGCGCGACATAGATCGGGAGGGTGTCATAGTCAAAAAGCTGGTTTTCGGTGTCTCGCTGCGGCTCCTGAAGGGCATAAGCCACACGCAGCCGGCGGCATACGAGATAGGTATCCGGTGAAAGCAGCAGCGCCTGGGCCAGCACCTGACTCTCCGCCACACCGAGCAGCATGGGCGGCTGTACCTTCAAGCGCAGATGTTCCACCAGGCGCATTCTGGTCGGAACTTCCAGAGGCCGGACTACGTCTACAACACGTTCCGGTTCGCGCAGACCGCGCAAACGTGGCCCATGAAAGTTAAGCGGGTGATCTTGCGGTGGGGGAACCGGGCGAATCAGGTTTTCGGGCAGGCTGAAGTTGTGCAAGTCAGCCAATGAACTGGCGCTTTCGTCAACCGAGTGTAAAGTCTGTCCATCGAGGGTAATGTTATGACGCGCCATCAGGTCGTCCGGGCCGTAGATTTCTTCAACAAAAATTGAGAAATCCGGGGTAATTCCTAAGAAAAAACAGTCACCTGCATGGGATAATGTAAGAGTTGTAATGAATTTGAGCATGGATGTAAAAAAACCATGAAATTTATGTACTTCATTCATGGTGTACCAGAAGCGTATGCTATAATCAAGATAAGAAAGTTTGTTCCGTGCGTGCTGCTGCCGGGAGAATTGTATGAGCTATCAGGAAACGCGGTCAACGATAGTGAACGATCAGGCCGAAGGTACATCTGACATGGCTGGTGAACAGATCATGATCAGTATGCGCCGTACCAGCGTGGCTCCTGCGGTTCACCTGGCTGAAGATCATGGAATGCCGGCGGCAGAAACCGGACTTCAGGAAGCTGTGAAAGCAGAAGGCAGAGACAATACGGACGCTCAGGACGCATCACGAACCACTGCCGAAACCAGCGCATACCCGGCTGGCAAGGCCCCGGCACAGAAATCGTCCGCGCCCAGTGTGCTGATTGTGGAAGACAGCGCGGAACTGGCCGAAATTATTCAGGCTACCTTGCAGCGCCTTGATATGGTGACGGCTCATGAAACACACGGGAATAAAGCCTTTAACCGTTATCACGAATTCAAACCGGATGTGATGCTGCTTGACATCGGCCTGCCGGATATGACCGGCTGGAAGGTGCTGGAAAATATCCGCGAACGAATAGGGGATGGTGTCATGCCCAAAGTGATTGTCATTACAGCCTATGGCGACCCGGCCAACCGGTTGATCGGCAAATTGCAGAATGTGCATGATTATCTGATCAAGCCTTTTACCTCGGATGAAGTGGAACGAGTGGTGTTAAACGCATTGGGCAGCGCGGGCAAATGAGCTTCAGGCAGAATTCAGGGGCAGTGTCGATCCTGGCGCTGCTCTTTTTGATTCCCGGCCTGATCGGGATAGGGCTGCCGTACATCCACGCCGACGCGGCGTTGAGCCTTGATCGGGCACAGATGAACCGGCAGCGCGGCAGGGTGATGCAGGCGCTTTATCAGGTCGAGGTTCTGGCCTCCCAGCAGGGCTGGACCGCTGACCTGTCCCGACTGGCAGGTGATTTATGGTACGAGGCCGGGGACGTGCGCCGCGCCGTACCCTACTGGGAGGCGGCCAGCAGCACACTCCCGGATGACCGGCTTCTGCTGAGAACGCTGGCGGAAGCCTATCTGATGACCCAGCGCTGGCCGGATGCGGTTGACCACCTGCAACTGCTGGTTGACAGCCATTCAACCGACTCCTGGGCACACTATCACCTCGGTTTATTACGTGCTGCCTTCGACCCGTTCGCTGCCCGCGCCCATCTTCAGGCTGCGGCGGCAGCACCTGCCTATCAGACAACTGCCAGCGCGCTGCTTCAGATTGTCGAAAACAGCGCGGATTCGTCAGTGGTAAGCGCCGATGTGGGACTCGCGCTGGCCGACGCTGAATTGTGGCCTTACGCGGAAATTGCATTTCGACACGCTGTTGATCTGGGGCAGACTTTTCCAGAGGTGCTGGCCTATGTCGGTCTGGCGCAGGACCGTCAGGGCAAAGATGGCAGTGAGTGGATCAACCGGGCAGTCGCCGTAGACCCACAGAACCCGGTGGCGCGGTTTATCTACGGGCTGCATCTGCGCGATCTGGGTGAACTGGACCGCAGCCTGAACGCGCTGGTTCAGGCAGTTGTACTTGACCCGGATAACCCGGCCTATTATGCTGAACTGGGGACGGCGTATCAACTGGTGGGCGACGTGGAAAATGCCGAACGCTGGCTGCGGATGGCGGTTGAGACATCGAATCAGGACGCGCGCTTTCAGCAGCTTCTGGCGCTTCTTTTTGCCGAGGAAACGTCACGATTGGGCGCTGGGGGCTTTTCTGACCTGGAAGCCATCGCCGCACTGCTGCCCGATGACCCGGAGGTGCAGGCCGGTGTAGGCTGGGCTACCTATCAGGAAGGTGATGTGGACGGCGCGCTGGAAATACTGGATGCGGTACTGGCGGACCTGCCGCAGCACCCGCGCAGCCTGATGTACAAAGCGCGCATTCGCCTCGAAACTGGTAATCTGGAGGCGGCCAGGACATTGTTGAGCCAACTGGTCAGTTTCGATTCACCTTACAGAGCAGAAGCGCAGCGTATGTTGGCCGCGTTAGGAGGACCAGGGTGAAGCTGGTGCAGTCGCCTTATGCGGACGAGATGCTGCGCCATCCGGTTTTCCGGTTGGATGCGCGCCGGATTCGCTGGGGTCATTCCATCGCGAATCTTTGGCGGCATTCGCGCCGGATATTTCTTGTAGTCAATGGAATTATACTGTTCTTCTGGGTTTTGCTGCTGGCTGCCAGCGCCACAGGCAGACTCAATCAGAATGATGCCCTTATTTATACGGACACGTTCAACATTCTGGCTCTGTTCATGTTTGCCGCGATTGCGATTGACGGCATTCTCGACTTTATGTGCTTGCAGGCCGCACTCAGAACAATCAATGGTGAAGTCATCGCCGGACGGTGGGATTTGCTGCGGCTGACTGCGCTTCATGAACGCGGCATCGTCCGCGCCAAACACGCGGCTGCACGGCTGCGCGCCTGGCGGGTGACGATGGTGATTGCCAGTATACGAGCGTCTACAATTTTACTGAGTCTGTTTGCGATATTCATTCTTCCTTACATTTTACTCGGCTACAACGATCTGGCTGACGGGCTGGTGGATGGTTTTGCCTATGATCCGGTCAATTCGATTGTGGTCTATATCACCCTGACTATAACCAGTATTGTGTACATGATTGAACCTTTCTGGCGTATGCAGGCGATGACTGCGCTCGGTATGGTGCTTTCCGCTTACATTCACAATACAGCGCTGGGTCTGCTGGCGGCGGTGGGTGCGATGTTCGGTGTCTGGATTCTTCAGGCGATTATTGTGGCTGTGCTGGCCTTTG
This sequence comes from uncultured Anaerolineaceae bacterium, assembly GCA_964552425.1. Lineage (GTDB taxonomy): Bacteria > Chloroflexota > Anaerolineae > Aggregatilineales > Phototrophicaceae. Next base: position 9,902 of record CAZKIB010000113.1, read on the forward strand.
GTTTGAGTATGCTCCTGAGTGTGATACTGGCTCCAATCGTTTTTGGCGCGGGCGTTGGCTCGTCAATCGCCACTGCGTTTGTGACATTGGTCGCCTGTGTCATTACCGCGCTGACCATTTACGGCTTCTATGTTCTTCTTCAAACCTGGAGTCTGGAGCGGGTTGTCAGGCGTATTGGCAGGCTGAACTAAACGTTTACGCTCCGTCCCCCACATGTTAGAATGCAAATCAGTTTCAGTATTCAACGGGGTATTGGCTCTTGCGCAAGCTGCTGTTGCTGCTGTCTCTGGCCGCAGTGTTCATCGTGGTTCAGCGTTTGACTCAAATTACTGCGGACTGGCATTATGTCGTGCCAGTGACCGCCGGCGATGTGTTGTATGCCGCTGCATTCGATGACCGTCCGGCAGATTGGGCTTTGTACGAAGGCCGCCTTTCGGCGCAGGCAGCGGGTGGCGCGCTGCGTATTGAAGTCGCTTCACCCCAGAGCCTGCCGTTTTCAACCGCCCGCTGGCACTTTTCTGACTTTGACCTGACGCTGATCGCGCGACCTGTCGACGGGCCATTGGACAACGGCTACGGGGTGATTTTTCGGGCACAGGACCCCAGCAATTATTATTTGTTCCTCATCAGCAGCGACGGTTATTACCGGGTGCTGCGCGAGGTGAATGGCGAGGAAAAAATCCTGAGCGACTGGATACCGTCCGACCTTATCCGACAGGGCATGAATGTCGAAAACAGGCTGCGGGTGACTGCGCAGGGCAGCACTTTTCAGTTTTACATCAATGATGAACGGGTAGAATTGTGTGTTCCTGATGATCCGGCGGCCATCAGCACCTATGTGGATGAGTGTATTGACGGCGCAATGTACGACTCGCTGGTTGATGAGTCACTTGCTACCGGCCAGGTGGGGGTGATTGCAGTGAGTTTTGAGGAGCCGGGCGTGGTGGTCGAGTTTGATAATGTGCTGGTCGTGGGGCCAGCCGAGAGCAGCGGTTAGGGTGTGATGAAAGTTCACTTGCGGACACTGGGCTGCCGCCTGAACCAGAGCGAAATCGACACGATGGCGCGCCAGTTTCAACAGCAGGGTCACGAAATTGTCGAAGACCCCGCGCTGGCAGATTTATTTGTGGTCAATACCTGCGCGGTCACTCACGAAGCGACCTCCAGCAGCCGCCACCTGATCCGCGAGTTGGGACGCGCTAACCCGCAGGCAGAAATGGCCGTCACGGGCTGTTATGCGCACATCTCGCCTGGCGAGATTCAGACACTGCCGCAGGTCAGCCGGGTCGTGAACAATCTTGACAAGGATTTGCTCGTTGAGCAGGTCACAGGTGTGCCTGTTGAGCCATTTGATCGTGAGCCGCTGGAACGGGATGCGGCAGTCCGCAGCGCGCTGGGCCGAACCCGCGCCTTTGTCAAAGTTCAGGATGGCTGTGACAACGCCTGTACGTTCTGCATCACGACGGTGGCGCGTGGAGCAGGGCGCAGCCGTCCACTGGCAGAGATCATCGAAGAAATTCGTTACCTGCAAGGCATCGGTTATCTCGAAGTGGTGCTGACAGGGGTGCATCTCGGCAGTTACGGACACGATCAGGGTAATGTTTCAGGGTTATTCGATCTGGTTCAGACCATTCTGCGCGAAACCGATATTCCCCGTGTGCGGCTGTCCTCGCTCGAACCCTGGGATTTGGAGCCGTATTTTTTTGGTCTGTGGGAAAACCCCCGGCTGTGCAGACATCTGCATTTACCGCTGCAAAGCGGCTGCGATGCCACACTTCGGCGGATGCTGCGCCGGACCAGCCAGACCCAGTTTCGGGCGCTGGTGGCTGCGGCGCGCCAGCGCGTGCCAGAGATGAACATTAGCAGCGATATGATTGTCGGTTTTCCCGGTGAGACAGAGGAAGAATTCGCTGTGAGTCTGGCATTTGTTGAGGAAATGCAGTTCGGCGGTATGCATGTATTTCGCTACAGCAAACGCGAGGGCACGGCTGCCGCCCGGATGCGCGGTCACATCGCCGAAGCGGTCAAAAAAGAACGCAGCGCGCGCCTGCGATCCGTGTCAGCGGCGCTGGAACAGCGTTACGCGCAGCAGTTTACCGGGCACACGCTGGATGTGCTGTGGGAGCAGGTTGCGGGTTCAACTGAAGACGGCTTCATGAATGTCGGTTATACTGATAATTATGTGAGGGTGCGGGCGGTTCATCCCCGCGTGCTGTCGAACCTGATTACACCCGCCCGTGCCGAAGCTTATTCTGATCAATCCATTCAGGTTGTGCCGCTTATCGAATAATACGGGAGTGCAGGCAAAAAATGGAAGACCCCCGACCAAAACTCCAGGAAGCCCTCAAAGAGGCAATGCGCAGCAAGGATAATGTGCGCCGGGATGTTGTTCGGCTTACCCAGAGTGCGATCAAACAGGTGGAAATTGACAGCCGCAAAACACTTTCGGCTGAAGAAGTCGTCGCGATTTTGCAGAAGGAAGCCAAAACACGGCGCGAAAGCATTGATGAGATGGTGGCTGCCGGACGGGCGGAAAACGCAGCCGAGGCCGAACTGGAACTTAAAATTCTCGAAGAATTTATGCCCCAGCAGCTTTCCCGTGAGGAAATCAGCGCGCTGGTTCAGCAGGCGATTGCGGACACCGGGGCGACATCTGCCAAAGAAATGGGGAAGGTGATGGGTAAGCTGATGCCCCAGGTGAAAGGTCGGGCGGATGGCAACCTTGTAAACCAGATTGTCCGTGAGTTGTTGAGCAGCTAAACATGACCGAGTGGGCGGCAGGGCTGTTAGAGCGTTATCTGCGTCTGTCACATGAACGCGCGATCAGTATGCTTCATGTCACCGGGGTGATTGGGGCGGCGCTGACATTTGTGCTGTTGGCAACGGTCATTGTCGCCAGTGAAGCCCTGCTGCCTGGCGGGGATGTGAGCAGTTTACAGGTGGGTTCCATAGCCCCGCGCAATATTCTTGCGCCGCGCGGTGTCACCTACGAAAGTGAAGTGCTGACTGAACAACTGCGGCGTGAAGTGGCCGAGAGTGTGCTGCTGGTTTACGACCCGCCGGACCCGAACGTCAGCCGCGCTCAAAGTCAGCTTGCCCAGCAGATTCTCGACTTTATCCGCAATGTCCGGCGCGACCCGTTTGCCACTACGGAACAAAAAATCAATGACATCAATCAGATTACCGCGCTGACACTCAGCGACGACCTGATCGGGCGTATTCTGAGTATGAGCATCGAAGCCTGGGAAGCGCTGGATGACGAAATTATCAACGTCCTTGAACGGGTGATGCGCGAATCGATTCGGGAAGGCGATGTGAATGTCGTGCGGAACCAGCTTCCGACTCAGGTCAGCATTCGGTTCAGCACTCAGGAATCAGCCATTATTGTCGCCATCATCGAAGACCTGATTCGCCCGAATACCTTTGCCAATGAAGCGGCCACAGAAGAGGCCCGTGCCCGCGCGGTGGAAGCGGTTGAACCCGTACCGCGTACCTTCGCGCCAAATGAGATTGTCATCCGTGAAAATGAGTCCCTTGATGAGGCGGACCTGGAAGCCCTGGAAGTACTCGGTTTACTGCGGACCGATGACCGGCGTTTGCAGAATTTCGCCCAGGCCTTTCTTGCCAGCATTCTGGTCGTCGTCACCACAGGTCTGTATATTGCCCGATTTGAACGCCGCCTGTACGAAAATTCGCGCTTCATTATGCTGCTGGCGACGATTTTCCTGATCGTGCTTTTCGGCGCGCGCATTGTCGGCACAGGTGGGGGCCTGTATCTCTATCCGACAGCAGCATTGGCGCTGCTGTACGTGTCAATCTCGACCACCCGAATCGCGATTATCGGTACGGTTGATCTCGCTTTTCTGATTGGGTTGATGACCGGTAATTCCCTGGAAATGGCGGCGCTGGTGGGCGCGGGTGGCATGATGGGTATTCTGACCCTGCGCAGCACGGAACGCCTGAACAATTATTTTGTGTCTGGTCTGATTATCGGGCTGGTCAATACGGTTACGGTGTCTGTGTTTAACCTCACAGCGGGCAGCGCGTTTTCACTGGCTGGGTCCGGTTTGAGCCTGCTGGTTCCCCTCAGTCTGGTGAACGGCATTTTCGCGGCGGCGGCGGCCATCATCGGCATGTATCTGGTTACGCTGCTGTTCAACCTGCCCACCAGCCTCAAACTGGCGGAACTGAGCCAACCTAATCAACCGCTGTTACAGCGCCTGCTGCGGGAAGCGCCGGGCACATATCCTCATTCGCTGCATGTTGGCAACCTGAGCGAACAGGCGGCGCTGGCGATCAATGCGAATGCTGAACTGGTGCGCGTGTCTGCCCTGTATCACGATATTGGGAAGATGGCGAACGCCGTGTTCTTCAGCGAAAATCAGCAGTTTGGCGGTGGCAACCCGCACGATGTGCTGGATGACCCTTATCGCAGCGCGGACATCATCATCAGCCATGTTAAGGATGGGGATGAAATGGCGCGACAGTCCCGGCTGCCTTACCGCCTGCGGGATTTTATTCGTGAACATCACGGCACGACTGAAGTGTACGTCTTCTATCGCAAAGCGGTTAACGCGGCTGGTGGCGACGAATCGGCAGTGGATATTGATGAATTTCGTTATCCGGGGCCGCGCCCGCAGACCCGCGAAACGGCAATTCTGATGCTGGCCGATAGCTGCGAATCAGCGGTGCGTTCGATTGGGCCAACCAACAAGCATCAGGTTTCTGAAATTGTTCACGACATCTTCGAAACCAAAATCCGCAGCGGTCAACTGGATGAATCCGGTCTGACGCTGAACGACATTAAAGCCATACAGCGCATTTTTATTGAGATGCTTCAGGCTGTCTATCACCCGCGCATTGATTATAAGAAGGTCGCCGGGTCCTCGATGCCCACTCAGGAACGCGCAGTCGTTCTGCCACGAACACGCACCACACAGACGGTCCTGGCCCCCAGGGTGGAATCACAGACCGTCAACGCGATCCCCGATAAAGCGGCGCGCCGAACGGACACGGTAGCTTCCAAAAAAGTGGAAACTTCCAGCCCACTCAAAGAAGAGCCGGAGCCAGACTTGCTGGACGACGATGACACGCCGATGCAGGATGTGCCTGCTCTGCCGCGCTCGACTGAACCGAAGTCTTCTAAAACTCGCGCCAATGGAACCGAACGCCGCTCAGAGCCGAAGGAAGCCGGTGAATGAGCGGTTCGATTCTGGTGTTGAATGAGTCGAACTACACGCTTGATGCGGTTCGCCTGGCTGCTGTCGCAGAGACGGTGCTTCAGCAGCAGAGTATTCAGGGTGAATTGACAATCGTGATAACCGACAACGAGGAAGTCACTGCCCTCAACCGCCAGTTTCGGGGTATTGACTCACCGACGGATGTACTGTCTTTTCCGGCAGACAAGCCGCCCATTGATGTCGGAGATGAGGCGGAATATCTGGGTGATCTTGTCATTGCCTATCCCTATGCCGCAGCCCAGGCCGCGCGCGAAAACCATGATCTGATGCAAAGTCTCGCGCTGCTGGTGGTTCATGGCACACTGCACCTGCTGGGCTATGACCACGACAATCAGACCCGTCGCGCACAGATGTGGGCTGCGCAGGACAGGGCACTTATCGCGTTGAACATTCCAACCGGGATCGTTCCTGCCCTTGAAGGTAATCAGGATGCGGACGAATAAAGTTGTTGAAGATTTAACCAGTACGATGAAAATCGACCCGGACGAGTACAGTCCGATGACGAGTCGCAATCGGTTGACCAGTCTGGGCTATGCGCTGGCAGGCTGGTTGTATATGCTGCGCCGCCAGAAAAATACACGTATCCAGGCGGTGTTCAGTGTCGGGGTGCTGGTCCTGGCTGTATGGCTGGAAATTGACTTTACGCAGTTGGCGGTTATCATCCTGGCGATTACAATGGTCTGGATGGCCGAATTTATGAATGCAGCGGTGGAAGCCGCTATAAACATTTCTGCGCCCGGCTTTCACCCAATGGCGAAAGTCGGCAAGGATGTGGCATCCGCAGCGGTGCTGCTGGGTGTTATGGCCTCGGTCCTGGTGGGTTTGCTCATCATGGGTCCGCCGCTTCTGGCGAAATTGGGCCTGATCTGATCAGACAGTTGAGTGAGTACTTAAGTGGACGACCCCGAACTCTCATCATCTGAGCCTGAACAACCGGAGGCGGAATCGCGCCGGGCAGGTAGAGCGCGTGAACGCCAGCGCAAACGTCGTGAAAAGCGCGGTGGGCAGGCTCAACCTGTTTCGCGCCCCTCACCGCATCTGCTGTCAGCGGATCGTATCCGGCTGACACTCCCGACGATTCGCATTCCGCGTTTTCGACTCATTATCGGCGCGGTCATTGGCATCGTGCTGTTTGGGGGTGTCATTGTGGCGCTGCGGGGAATCAAACCCCCTGAACCGGAGACACTGCCCCATGCTCTGTGGGTGGGTACAGAATGGACCTATGCCGTTCATGAACCAGAGACCATTGAGGCGTTTGTCCAGCAGCTCCGCGAAAATCATATTGGAACGCTGTATGCCTGGGTGAGCTGGCTTCAGGAAGATGCAACCTGGCGCGGGGCAGAGAATTTTGGCGCGGTGAGGGCCTTTGTCGAGCAGATTAAGGTGGCCTATCCTGAAGTCGTTTTGCACGGATGGATCGGTTTCCCAACCGAGCTGGGCGCTGTGGGTTATCGTCTCGACAATGAGGAATTACAGGACAATATCGCGGACTTCAGCACCAGTGTGGTCAATGAACTCGGTTTCGATGGTGTCTTTTTGAATGTCGAGCCGGTGTGGGACGGTAATGACGATTTTCTGGTGCTGCTGCGCAAGGTGCGGGCTGAAGTGGGCGACAGTGTCCCAATTTCGGTGGCGATCCCGCCGGATTGGAGTCCGATAGACGCCAATATCCCGGTTCCCCCGCTGATCGTGCCCGGCACAATCTGGCAGAAAGAATATAAACAGAGTGTCGCGCTGCTGTCGGACCAGATGGCGATTATGGCCTACAACAGTGGTTTGGGCGCGGCTGATGACTATGCCGCGTGGCTGGCCTATCAGGTCCAGACGTATACCGACGCCGTGAGCGAGCTTGGTCAGGGAACCGAGCTGTTGATCGGTATTCCCACCTATGAAGCTGCCCCGCCGGGCCATGACCCTCTGGTCGAAAATGTTGAGTCTGCGCTGCAAGGCTACATGAGTGGGCTTGAACAGGCTGGGGAAGCCGCTTCATTTGTTCGCGGACTGGCGATTTATGCGGAATGGACCACAGACGATCTGGAATGGGCACAGTTCGGCCAATGGGTGCGGCAGCAGTAATTTTCAGCCTCGGTTCATAAACCTTTGATATTGTTCTAATAGTCACACACTACGATAAATACGATAACGGCGGAGGGGTGAATCCTAACGCCGTTGTTTGTTTACCGTTATCACAAAGCGACCACATGGAGGTCGATAAGATGTCAAAACGTAATTTGTTCATTATGGTGTTCATGCTTCTTGCGGCTGCTCTCACCGTAATTCCAGTGGCGCAGCTTCAGGAAACCGCGACAACCGAGGCGGCTCTGGCGCAGTCAGGTGTCTATACTGACGTGTATAACGCGGTCAGCCCGTCTGTGGTGGCGATTAATGTGATTGCCACCAGTTCTGAGGCAGGGCTGCCTGGTCAGGGGAATGCAGTTCAGGGTTCCGGGTCCGGCTTTGTCATTGATACCGAAGGCCACATTATCACCAACAACCATGTGGTGGATGGGGCCACCCGTATTGAAGTGAATTTTCTGGATGGCACTCTGGCACGCGCCGAGGTGGTCGGCCTTGATCCCGACTCTGATCTGGCGGTGCTGAAGGTGGATGTGCCGGCCGAAACCTTGCAGCCTGTGGCATGGGGCAACTCCGATGAAATCGTCATTGGGGAGCCGGTGATCGCCATTGGCAGTCCCTTCGGCCAGCGCTGGACTCTAACCAGCGGGATCGTCAGCGCGGTGGACCGCACCATTCAGGGTCTGTCGAACTTCTCCATCGGCGGTGTGATCCAGACCGATGCGTCCATCAACCCCGGTAACAGCGGCGGCCCGCTGCTCGACCTGGAGGGACGGGTGATCGGCGTGAACTCGCAGATTATCAGCGGCACGGGCAGCAGCGCGGGTGTCGGTTTTGCCATTCCCAGCAACCTGACCCAAAAAGTCAGCCAGACGCTGATCGAAGATGGGTTTGTGAGCTACAGCTATCTGGGTATCAGCGGGAGTGATGTAACTCTGTCCCTCATCGAAGCGCTGAACCTGCCCAACGATACACGCGGGGTGGTCGTGGGTGATGTCGCGCCCGGCGGCCCGGCGGCTCGTGGTGGTCTCCAGAACCCCGGCAGCGAAACGGTGGACATTGATGGGCTGGAAGTGCCCACTGAAATCGATATTATCACCGCCATCAATGGCACACCGCTGAATGGGATGGGCGCTCTGATTTCGTACCTTGCCAGGGAGACCGCGCCCGGTGACAATATCACCCTCTCGGTTCTGCGCAATGGCTCAGAACAGCTTGATCTGACCGTCCGGCTGACGCCTCGCCCATAAGGCCAGGTTTTGCAGAAGAAACAGGGTGAGGCCTGAACAAACCTCACCCTGTTTCTTTAGCCCGCTGCCGCGATTTCTTGCAGGAAACGAATAGTAGTATCCACACCCTTGTGGAACAGGGCAATGTGGTAGTTCTCATTGGGGCCATGAATGCCACTGTCCACCAGCGAAAATCCCAGCGGGACGCAGGGCAGGCCCAGTTCATTTTGCAGGATCGCTACAATGGGGATAGACCCCCCGGTGCGCTTAAAGACGACCTCCTGCGGCCAATGCAGGCTGAAGGCGCGGGTGAGGGCTTGGACAATAGGACTATCAAACGGGACCTGTACCGGCGCACCGAAACCGTGTGTCGCAAATTCCACCTGTACGGTAGGCGGCGCGATCTGAAGAATATAATCACACACCTTTTCGAAAATGCGGTTCGGGTCCTGATTGGCAACCAGGCGGCAGCTAATTTTGGCCTTCGCCTGCGCGGGGATCACCGTCTTGAAACCATCCCCGGCATAACCGCCGCTGATCCCGTTGATTTCCAGTGTGGGTCGCGCACCAGTGCGTTCCACCAGTGTATAACCCGGCTCACCCCAGGTCTGCGGTGCGCCGACCTGGCTGGCCCAGTCTTCAGGTGTCAGGTCACGGGCCTGAAGCTGCTGGCGTTCCACATCACTGAGTGGCAGCACCTCATCATAGAAACCCGGTACGGCCACGCTGCCGTCAGGATTGTGCAGCTTGCTGACAATTTCAGCAATCACCTGGGCCGGGTTGTGGACGATGCCCCCATAGACTCCGCTGTGGAGGTCATTGCGCGAACCCCGGACGCGCACTTCAAAGGCTGCGATCCCGCGCATGGCGTAGATAATGATGGGTTCGTCAGCCTTTTCCAGACCCCCATCGGCGATGATTGCCATGTCCGCTTTTAAGCGTTCGCGGTTTTGCTCGATAAACGGCGGCAGATTGGGTGAGCCACCTTCTTCTTCACCTTCGAACACAAACTTGAGATTGACCGGGCAGCCCTCATCACTGGCAAGCAGCGCTTCGGCAGCTTTCAGCGTGATGATGGTATTGCTTTTGTCGTCCGCCACCCCGCGCCCATACAGTTTTCCGTCCTTGATCGTCGGTATGAATGGGTCTGTATCCCAGCCATCTTCCTTTACCGCAGGCTGAACATCGTAATGCGCGTAGATCAGCACAACCGGGGCCTCGCTGCCTGCGCCCAGCCATTCACCATAAACCACCGGATTTCCAGCCGTCGGTAGCAGCGCAACATTGCTGAGACCAATGCGGCGCATATCGTCCGCGATGTATTCGGCGGTCCGCAGCGTGTCAGCAGCGTAGGCCGGGTCGGTTCCGACGCTGGGGATAGCCGCAAGGTCGATCAGTTGTTGCAGGAATCGTTCACCGTGTTTTTGAGCGTATTCGTAAGCGTTGGACATTCGGTTGCAACCTTTTGGGGAGTTTCTGTTAAACATTGCCGGTAATTATAGCAGTTTGGCTGTTCGGGTTAAACCGGGTGGTGCTATAATGGGTCTGTAGAACACGTATGCTGAAGGTTTTGCATGTCTGACTCAATCTCCCTGACGCACGTCAGCCCGGACCATTTGCTGACCCTTTATCAAATCACCCGCGCTATGAATTCAAGCCTCGATTTTGACGAAGTGCTAAATCAGGCGATGGACGCAGTGGTTCAGCTTACCAAAGCAGAACGCGGCGTGCTGATGATCGCGGACGATACCAGCGGCGAACTGGTCGTGCGAGTTGCGCACAATGTCAGCGGTGGAACACTGGAAGGCGATGATACGTATAGTTCTACAGTCGTCAAACAGGTGGTTGAATCGCGGCAGGCACTGCTGACCAATAACGCGATGTTTGATGATCGTTTTCAGGCCGGGCAGAGCATTATCATGCGGGGCCTGCGGGCGATTCTGTGCGCGCCAATGCTGGTGAAGGATCGTCTGGTAGGGGTGGTTTATGTGGACACCGCTATGCGCAGCGGCACATTCAGCGAAGGGGATCGCGATCTGCTGATGCTGGTGGCCGGTCAGGCTGGCATCGCTATCGAA
>CAZKIB010000113.1:20534-20741 GCA_964552425.1 uncultured Anaerolineaceae bacterium
GATTTTTGCCAACCAGGCCGCCGTTGCTATCGAAAACGCGCGGCTCTACCGGGTCGCGGTTGAGAAGGGTCGTCTGGAACGGGAACTGCAAATGGCGCGCGAAATTCAGGAAGCGCTCATCCCTTCGAGACTGCCCCGGTTTCCCGGTTATGATCTGGCGGCGACATGGCAGGCGGCCCGTGAAATGGCCGGTGACTTTTACGACCT
>CAZKIB010000114.1:0-15151 GCA_964552425.1 uncultured Anaerolineaceae bacterium
ATCTCAGCCTGTAAGAATTGAATGTCGCCCGTCAGCAAAAAGTCCATAAGCGATGATAGCAAATATCCAGAGTCGTTGAAGGTCACAGCCAGAACTGGCAACTGGTAACTGCATTAGGCTGGTTTCTGCCAGACGCAAACGGATACATCCGTACCTTTTCGATCAATCGGCGCGGTGAGCAGATGGATGAACCCATATTCCTGTGCGGGTTGTTCAAGCAGTTCTACCTGCCAATCGCTGACGATGAGGGCTGTCTTGCCGCCGGGTTGCAGGACGCGATCAAACTCGCGCATGAGACCCCGCATGACCGGCTCTATCTCGCGGTGAAAGGGCGGCTCGGTGGCAATCGCGTGGAAGAACTTGGCGGGAAAAGGCAGTTGCGCCGCATCCAGAACACTGTGCTTCGCGCCCAGGTGTCTCAGCCCGTACTGCACCACAGGGTCAATGTCCCCGCTCCACGTGTTGAAGCCTCTATCGCGTGCTTCGATTATCAGCCCGCCAATCCCGGCAAACGGGTCAAGAAACTGAACCCCACTCAGGGTTCGCGGTGTCACCAGATTGACCAGCAGACGGGCATCTTCGGGCGCGAGACCCCGGCGGCTCAGGTTTTTTCCGTCACCTCTGTATCCCCGGACGAGAGTCAGGCCGCCATTTCCAGTTGGGATCATAAACTCACGCCGGTCCGGGGCGCGACTGCGGAACCAGTCCTGGTCTTCGTGATAGACCGTCCTGAGCAGGCAGTGTTTCCCACGCCAGACGATTGCCTGATCCCCCGGTTCAGCATCGGTGTCCTGTCTGTCCAGGAGTTTCAGCACCGCAGGGGTGTACCCCAGATACCGGAACCGCGTCTCGGCATCCGGCTCATGCGTTGAGGGTATTCCGATCCAGAACATGTCTTTTTGATTCGCCAGCGGCCCGCTGAGCAGCGGGACAGCCGGGACAGGAGTCAAAAGAGCGATTATTTCCAGAACCGCCGGCACACGTGCCCTGCGCCTGCCGGGGCGTATCTGGCACACGTACAACGTCCAGCCGTCTGGAAGCTGCGGCTGCCAGCCCACAAATGGGTTGTTCCAGTATGCCATTGAGCGCATATTCTCCAGCGGTCCAATGTACTCTTAACCATGAAAGATTGGAACGATCCAGTCTATCCGCTCCTGTCCGTAAGTGCGATAGAATAGGGGTGGGGAGTGAAATAAAATGACCACAGTTACGTTTGAACATGTCACCAAACGGTTTTACCAGCAGATCGACGGGGCTAATCGTCCGATTCTGGCCGTCAACAACGTCTCACTCAAACTGATTTCCGGGGACGTGCTGGCGATTCTGGGGCCTTCTGGCTGTGGCAAATCCACTTTTTTGCGGCTGGTAGCCGGGTTAGAAACGCCCGACGAAGGCACGATTTATTACGACAACGTTCCCCTGCCGGAAATTGACATCAAACAACGCGGCGTGGGCATGGTGTTCCAGAACGGCGCGCTGATGCCCCACTGGGAAGGCTGGCGCACAGTCGGCTTTTTCCTGGAGCTGCGCAAACGCGAACAGGAAGTGCCAGAGCGTGTCGCGCGAGTTTCCAAAATCACCGGCATCGGCCTGGAACATCTGCTGGAACGTCGCCCGGCGCATTTATCTGGCGGCGAACGCCAGCGGGTTGGCATCGCCCGCGCCCTGGCCCGCGACCCGCGCGTGTTCCTGTTTGACGAACCCTTTGCCAATCTTGACGCCAAGATTCGTGCGCAGGCCCGTGTCGAACTCAAGCGCCTGCTGTACGAATTCCCGGTCACTTCGGTTTATGTAACACACGATCAGGTCGAGGCAGTGGCGCTGGCGCATCGCATCGCGGTGATGCGCGCAGGACAAATTGAACAGGTGGGGACCTATCACCAGTTGTATCACAACCCGGTCAATCTGTTTGTCGCCACCTTTATAGGCACGCCGATTATGAACGAGTTCGAGGGTTATGTGGCGGATGGGCACTGGAAGGGCGAGAACTTTGGGGGGTATCCCATCCGGCACGATCTGGAACCCGGAACGCGCATCACGATGGGGGTTCGCCCGGAGAATGTGCGGCTTGTCAGTGAGGGAACCCCAGCGGTAGTCGATCAGGTCACGCCGTTTTTTGCCGAGCGGTACAAACTGCTGGACGTGCATCTGGCGGGTGAATACTGGCAGATGACTGTGCCGCTGGACGAACATATTGAAGTCGGCTCGACCATTCAGTGTGACCTGAATCCTGAAAGTGTCATGTTTTTTGACAGCAAAACCGGCCAGCGCATCGGCTAATCGAATTCGACCAGCCCTTCAAAGCCTTCCAGCAAAGCGGGGCCAATGCCGCTGACTTCATCAAGGTCTTCCAGGCTGGCGTATGGCCCATTCCGTTCACGGTATTCGACGATGCTGGCAGCCAGCGCGGGGCCAACCCCCGGCAGATTTTCCAGTTCTTCGGCAGTCGCGCTGTTGATGAGTACCACACCGGTGGTGTTGGGTGTTGCCAGAACCACCGGTTCGCTGACCTGCGATGGCACATGCACCTGGTCACCATCGCGTAAAATCTGCGCCAGATTGACCCGGTCAAGGTCCGCCTCATCGAGCAGACCCCCGGCGGCGTCAACGGCATCCTCCACGCGGCTGCCCGCCGGCAGACTGAGGGTGGTCTGCGGCTGCTGCACCGCCCCTGTGACATAAACAGTGATCGGGCCGGGTGTAACCGTCGGTTCAGGGGTCGCAGTGGGTTCAGGCGGGTTAATCGTGATTTGCACCGGCTGCGGCCTTGTAACCAACAGCAGCGCGCCGCCGCCCACAATGGCGATGGCGAGCAGGACAAACGCGATTATCACGTTACGAGCGGGCGGTTCCTGATGGTCGTTCATGGTCTGTGTACTCTGTGCAGGTACTGCTGTGCATTATAGTGATACCACCCTTTTACAGCAATAGATCGGCCTTAGCTTCCAGGGCGATTTCCCACCCGATAAACAAATTTCAGCCCCGACCAAACCGCATCCACCGCTGCGACCTTGACATCAACCAGCCCGTTTGCCAGCCCGATTTCGCGTATGATGTTTTCGTCCAGGTCAGTGGGGACTTTTGCGGCTTTTTTCGGCCAGCTAATCCACAGCATCCCCTTCGGCGCAAGTGCAGCTTTGAGATCAGGAAAATGCGCTTCCAGTTCAGCATGTTCTCTGGTGAAAAACTGAATGAAATCCAGCGGCCCGGCCAGTGTGACCGCCTGCATCACACCACCGGGCAGGTCGCCAAGAGTTTCGCCATAATCGTCGGGCGCGTTCAGGATCAGAATTGCAGCGCCGGGCCTGATGCCGAGCTTCCTGACAAGCGGTGTACCGGAATAACCGGCGGTCATCTCTAATACTTTCGCACCAGTGAACGATACACGGCTGGCTGGCGGTTCTGGATAAACTGGAATTCCTCACGGTATTTGCGGACTTCATCCAGGTCAATGCGCGCCACCGCGAAACCTTCCAGTGGTTCGCCGCTTTCCGGATCTGTTTCATTCGCCAGCGAAGCATGAATCTGCCCGCGTGGGCCAACGATCAGGCTCTCGCCCCCAAAATTCAGGGTCACATCCTCACCGATGCGGTTCGCGCCGGCCACATAGACCGAATTTTCATAGGCGCGCGCCCGCACATAGGTTTTCCATTCGTCAATGGTCGCGGCTTCCCAGTTCGCCAGCACACACAGAATCTCGGCCCCATCCAGCGCCAGACTGCGCGCCACTTCGGGAAACGCCAGGTCATAACCGAGCATCAGGCCAATGTTGCCGATTTCAGTGGGAATAACCGGTAGTTTGAAGCCCTCGCGGAAAGCCATGCGCTCCTCACCGCGCAGGTGAATTTTATTGTAAATGTCCAGCAGTTCGCCATCCGGCCCTACCAGCACTGCCGAGTTATACAGCACGCTTTCGACCTTTTCCTTCGTCACCATGCCAAAGGCGATAAACACACCATGTTCGTTGGCGCGCTGGGCCATCAGGTTGATGGTCGGGCCGGGTATGCGCTGCGCCAGTTCGGTAAAGCGCACACCCAGTTCATAGCCGCTGGTGATCAATTCTGGAAAGACGATCAGGTCCACACGCTGCTGCGAGGCGATTTTGGCAATCGTCTCGGACATCTTGACGAGATTGTCTTCACTCTCTCCAAGTTTGGGTTTCATCTGTGCAACTGCGATAGTGACTTCGCGCATGATTTTTCAGTCCTTGAGCTTGTGTCTCGTAACAGCTTCCATTTTAGCGGGGGATTACATTTTACACGACCTCAATTTCCCTGTAACAAGCAACAGACTATAATTATTTCAAATTGTAAACAAGGTTCATGCTCGAATGTGTACTGTTCGGGTTGGCGCTCTACTTTTGGTGGCTGGTTTTTAGCCAGAAACCAGCCACGAGTGATCAATCTGATACGGCCATTCGATGCAGGAACCAACATCAAAAGGCATCATAAATGAAACACAAAATAGTGGTACTTCTGTTGTTTCTGATGGTAGTGGTGGCCCCCATGGGCGCGCAGGACATGCCGCCTGAAGAAATTGACCGGATCGCACAAAGTGTGGTGCTGATCGGCGCGGAACAGGGTGGCGAACTCGTCTCCACAGGTTCCGGCACGATTGTCAGTTCAACTGGACTGATTTATACCAACCGGCACGTCGTTGAAGACGCGGATGACTTTGTGATTTTTATGATGGAGGATATGAACGAGCTGCCTGTGGAAACCTACCGGGCGCGGCTGGTTGCTCAATTCTCCACCATGGACTTCGCCATTCTCCAGATAGATCGCAACGCCAACGGCGGTGTGGTGATTCCGACCACACTGGATTTGCCGTTTCTGACGCCGGTAGTAAACGAAGTCAACCGGGGTGAACGCATCTATGTCTTTGGGTATCCGGGTATTGGCGACGGCTATCTGGTGCTGACCGATGGCCTGATTACGACAGCGCAGAACGGCACGATTGGCGGAGAGCGGATGGTCGTGTGGTATCAGACCGATGCCGAAATCGCCCCCGGTAACAGCGGTGGGCTGGCTGTAACCAGCACGGGCGAACTGGTCGGCATTCCGACGGCGGTGCAGTCCGAAGATCGTACAGCCGGACGATTGGGTGGCATTCTGCCGTTCCGGGCAGTGATCGCACTGGCAGAATCCGGCGAAGATGTGGTTGCTGCGCCAACTCCTGGCAGCAGCGCGCAAACCGTACCCACCGGGCAGGGAACGACCCAGATTCTGGAGATTGAACATAATATCGAGCAGGGCGGCGAACCCGGCATGGTGGTCCATACCTACGCTCGTGTGGCGGGGTACAAGGATGTGCCGCTGTTTCTGGCCCTGTATTTTTATGACACCAATAATGAACTGGTCGTTGCCAGTACAGGCACTGCGGACGAGTTTGTCGCGTCCAATGGACTGCTGCGGGCTATCGTCGATATGACACCCGGATTTGACGACACCGAGTACGCCGACCTGAGTGTCTGGGTTCCCTACAGCGCGTTTCCGACGGGCCTGTCCGGGGATGTATCGTTCTTTGTGGAAGCGGATGTGTCCGACGGTGAAAACTGGATTGCCCCCAGTGAATGGGTCGAATTTATCCTGACTTACGGCGATACAGCTTCGACCCAGAACCAGAGTACCGTCGTCGTACCTGGCGTGACGGCATCGTGCGGGAACATCAACATCACCAACGGCGTCGAGATCACTGTCCGGCAGATGCGCCCCAACTTCAGTTATACGGCTACTGCGGTGGGCATCGGCGGTTTTGATCCGGTGCTGATCGTGCGCGATACGACCAACCCCAGCGATGGGCTGTGCAACGATGATGACGCCAATGCGGCTCGCTTCCAGATGAACCTGCCTTCGACAGGCAGTGTCGGCGCTGCGTCCAGCAGTTCACAGGTTATCTTCCGCCATAGCAACAGTTCGATGACGGATATTTCGCTGATTGTGGGTGAGTTCAGTGGTCGTTCCGGCGAATTTGTCCTCATTGTGGAAGGCATGGCGGTCACACCAGAGGATAACCAGGGCGACCCCTTCACGCTGGGTGTGACTTCCAGCATGGCGAATTCGGCTGTGCCGCTGTCTGTTTATATGATCGGCACACAGGGCGGGCTGGATCCGTATTTCTCGCTGATCGACTATGAAGATTTTACGGTCTGGACCGACACGGATAATCTGCAAATCTACTGCGATGATGCCGGGAACAGCAGCACCTGCTGGGATGTCAACAGCAGCCTGAACGGTTTTCAGGTGGGGCGCGGCAGTCAGGGTGTGATTACGGCGGATGCACAGGATGCCATGCTGCGCGTACCGATCCAGCAGCTTGACCCGCAGCCGATGACCTTCCTCATGTCCAGCTACAACCGTTCAACCACCGGCCTGTATCTGATCGCGTTCCA
The DNA here is from genome assembly GCA_964552425.1 of uncultured Anaerolineaceae bacterium. Lineage (GTDB taxonomy): Bacteria > Chloroflexota > Anaerolineae > Aggregatilineales > Phototrophicaceae. Next base: position 6,392 of record CAZKIB010000114.1, read on the forward strand.
CATCGGGTTGTCATAGGCAGGTCACTGTCAGGCGAGGCGGCGGGTTCTTACCGGACTCGTCGCCTCGCTTTTGTCTGAAGGGCAATCATGGGACAGTCTCAACGTGCCCAGGGGTATGCTTTGGGTGGGTGTTTGAGCAGTTCAGCTTCAATCAGGTCAGACCCCAGGCCGGGGCGGTCACTCAGTTTCAGAAAACCGTTTTCGATTTCGAGCGGATGGGTCATGAGGTCGTGGCCCCAGGGCGCATCATCGACATCGTATTCGAGGATGTAGAAATTCGGCGCGCCGGCGCAGACCGCCGCAGAGATCAGGGAATTAAACGGGCTGTGCGTGTTGTGGGGCGCGAACAGCACATCATAAGCATGGGCCATATCCGCGATCTTTTTGCCCATCGTAATGCCATTCCAGGCCAGGTCCGGGTTGATGATGTCCTGCGCATGAAGCTGCAAGTATGGCTTGTAGTCGTGTGTGCCGAACAGACTCTCCCCTGTGCAGATGGTCGTCCGGGTCGATTCGCGCACGGTGCGCAGCGCTTCAGGATCAAGCGTTTCGGTTTCCAGCCACATCAGGTCGTAGGGTTCCAGCGCGCGCGCCAGCTTGATCGCGCCGCCGAGTTTGAACCAGAAGGCCACATCCAGCGCGATGCCCGCGTCGGGTCCCAACGTCTCCCGAAAGGTGCGGATGATGATTTCTGCCGTGCGCAGCAGGGCGGGCGGCGCATCCCCCACCGTGTTGGAAAACCGGGCGAGTTCTTCCGCCGGGTCGGGCAAATCCCGCAGCGCCATGATGTTGGTTTTGATGGCCGTATAACCCTGCTGTCTGACTTCCTCTGCCAGCGTGCGCAGGTCGTCCGTCGTTTCGACTTTCGGCAGCCCCAGCCGTTCTGCGTGCCGGGCACGGGTTGAGCCGCAGTGCGACCAGTACAACCGCAGGCGGTCCCGCAGCCTGCCGCCTAGCAGCATCCAGACCGGCGCGTTCAGCACTTTGCCGCGAATGTCCCACAGGGCGTTATCGATTCCAGCCATCGCTTTCCAGGCGATGCCACCCTGATGCCGGGCCGAAGCGGCATACAAATCCCACCAGATGGCCTCGACCTGCATCGGGTCTCTGCCGATAATCCATTCGGCGTAGCGCTCGACGGTTGCCGCGACTGGGCCGGGTGATCCCCAGTCGGTGCATTCGCCCCAGCCGATCACCCCCGGATCACTGGTTTCGATTTTCACAAACGTCCAGGGTCGAAAGCCGCCATCGACAATGAAGGTCCTGACCGCTGTGATCTTCATGTTCAACCCCGCAGTTTGGTGAGGATATTCTGTAAGCCCGCCGGCAGAGGTGATTCGAAGCGCAGACGTTCGCCTGTAACGGGATGGTCGAAGGCCAGTTCGCTGGCGTGCAGGAACTGGCGTTTGAGACCCACGCGCTGCTTGCGAAAGCCATATACCCTGTCACCGACGATGGGGCAGTCAATAAAGGCCATGTGGACGCGAATCTGGTGGGTGCGTCCAGTCAACAGTCGAACCCTTACCAGCGCGAAACCTCCGGTAAACTGATCGTCAATAACCGTATATTCGCTCACCGCAGGGCGACCTTCGCGCAGAACTGCCATGCGTTTGCGCTGTTTGGGGTCACGTCCGATGGGGGCTTCGATACGTCCGGTCAGAGTTTGTGGGCGCTTTTCCAGCAGCGCGGTGTAGATTTTCTCGACGCTGCGGGCCTGAAACTGGTCGGCCAGTTTGCGACGGGCGCGATCATGTTTGGCGATGACGATCAGGCCGCTGGTATCCTTGTCCAGCCGGTGGACGATTCCGGCCCGTTTTTCCTCAATGTTCATAGTGGCAATCTGCGGCCACTGGTTCAGCAGAGCGCTCACGAGAGTGCCGGTTTCGTTCAGATCACCGGGATGCACGACCATGCCCGCCGGTTTGTCAATCACCGCCAGGTCGTCGTCTTCATAAATGACAGTCAGGGGAATAGCTTCGGGCTGAACCGATTCGAGTGCCTCACGCACCGGGATCGTCAGACTGATCTGTTCGCCACCTTTGAGTCTTATGCCCGGTTTCATCTGGCGGCCATCCACCGTGACCATGCCTTCATCCATAAGCGCCTGAAGCTGTGCGCGGGAGAGTCGATCCCCGATGTGGGCGATGATCGTCTTATCCAGCCGTTCGCCCGATTGTGCAGCGGTAAATTCCACCTGTTCGGTACTCATAAGCCGTGTACATTCAACTTTCTTTGAAGGCTCTGGCCTTCTGGATATAGCCGGCGGCGCTGGCTCGATTGGCGGCGATTTCGTCGGGAGTTAACTCCCGAATCACTTTTGCTGGAGTGCCGAGAATCAGCGAACCTGCTGAAAACGTTTTGTCCTGTGTGAGCAGCGCGCCTGCCCCGACGATACAGTTTTCACCGACATGCACCCCGTTGAGCAGAATTGCGCCCATTCCCACCAGTGTATTATCGCCCACCTGCGCCCCGTGAACAATGGCCCGGTGTCCCACCGTACAGCCCTGCCCGATGATGGTGGGATAACCGGGGTCGGCGTGCAGGATCGCGCCATCCTGAAGGTTAGTTCCCGCGCCGATGCGCAGCGCCTCTGTATCGCCGCGCAGTACAGCGTTAAACCATACACTGCAATCCTGTTCTAGAGTGACATCCCCTATGACCACAGCCCCCTGCGCGAGAAATACCGTCGGGTGAATTTGTTCCGGGCGTGGGCGGGTGTGAAAGCTCATGCGTTGATCTCGACAGGCATTTTGGCAGAAATAGGACAATAGGGAACATGAACTATAGCCTTCACAACCTGGCCTGTCTATCCTGATTATAGGCCAGTAGGCTATGATTTTTAGACTGGCATTATCCCGCAGCCTGCATTAAAGTGAGACGCATACCTTGCCTGATACCCAATTCAATCACTATCGCCCCTGACAATAATCGTATTGCGTAGTGTGATGCAGGAGTGAGAATCCATGAATCAAACCTTTACCGCTGCCCCTCATCATGATGTAGTGGTGCTGCTCATCCAACTGGCTGTGCTTCTGTTCACGGCCCGCATACTGGGTGAAATTGCGCAGCGTCTGGGCCAGCCCACTGTCGTTGGCGAAATTCTCGCAGGCATTGTTTTGGGGCCGTCCCTGTTGAGCGGTCTGATACCGGCGCTCGGCGAATGGATTGTGCCGCATAACGAAGTTCAGGGTTATCTGCTTGAGGTGGTGAGTCTGCTTGGCGTGATGTTCCTGCTGCTCATCACAGGGCTGGAGACCGATATTCCGCTGATTCGCAGGCAGGCCCGTTCAGCCATCAGTGTGGCTTTGGGAGGTCTGGTTCTGCCTCTGACGATGGGGTTTCTACTCGGCATTCTGCTGCCGGATGACCTGCTGGCAGACCCGGATCGTCGATTTGTTTTTGCTCTGTTTATCGCAACAGCGATGTCAATTTCCGCGATTCCTGTGGTCGCCAAAGTTCTGATGGATTTGAAGCTGATGCGGCGTGATATTGGGCAAACGATTATCGCTGCCGCCATGATTGATGATACGACAGGGTGGGTGCTGCTTTCGATTGTGATCGGGCTGGCTGGCGGTGGAACAGTGACGATTAGTGGTGTCCTCCAGTCTGTGGGTACGATCATCGCTTTCATGGTTATCAGCTTTACAGCCGGGCACTGGCTGGTGAGCCGTGCAGTCGCCTTCGTTCAAAATCGCCTGCAACTGCGGGACAAGATGTTGTCCCTGGTGATCTTTTTCATGTTTGCGTGGAGCGCAATCAGTCAATCTATCGGCCTGGAAGCGCTTCTTGGTGCATTTGTGATTGGCATTGTATTCAGTCGCATGTCCCAATTGGGTCCAGATGTGATTCATAAACTGGAAAGTATGGCGCTGAGTATTTTTGCGCCCATCTTTTTCGCTGTGGCTGGATTAAAAGTGGATGCCTTGAAACTGCTGGAACCGCGTCTGTTAGTGACCGCGCTCATTGTGATTGCGGTAGCAACGATCTGTAAAGTTGTGGGAGTTTACGCAGGTGCAAGGCTGCTAGGCGGACGCGATCACTGGACTGCATTGTTCTTCGGCGCGGGGTTGAATGCGCGTGGTTCAATGGAAATCATTGTGGCGACCATCGGGTTGTCCCTCGGCGTACTCAGCCAGGACATGTTTTCCATTATAGTTGTGATGGCTGTTACCACCTCACTCATGGCTCCTGCCTTATTAAGGTGGACTGTCCAGCATATTACGCCTCCGCAGGAGGAAATCGAGCGGCTGCGGCGGGAAGAACTCAATCAGTCAAGTCTGATCGCTAATGTGCGCCGCGTGCTGCTGCCCATCCGTCTGCGCGAAGGCAGCAGCCCTTCGCAGTTGATTGAGGCCCGTGTCCTGGAACGGATTAACGCAAACACCGATCTTTCGCTGACCCTGATGACGGTGTCCAGCCCCGAAGATCGCGCCAAAAGCGCCGAATTTCTTGATCGCCTGGCGAAACTCTTCTCGGCACAAACGGTCACGAAGAAAGTTGTCGTTGGCGATCAGCCGGGCAATCTAATTCTGGACGAGGTGAAAAAGGATTACGACCTCATGATTCTGGGTGCGTCGGAAGAACGCAGCAATTCAGACGTGCTGTTTACGCCGCTGGTGGATTACCTGATCCGTATGGCCCCGTGCCCCACAATGCTGGTCCAGGGCCAGCGTTTGCAGGAAGATTGGAAACCCCGACGCATTCTGGTTCCTTCCAATGGTTCACAGGCGTCGCGTCGCGCTGCGGAGGTGGCCTACGCGCTGTCAGAGAATGGTGAAGAAGAAATCCTGATCCTTCAGGTCGTCGAAGAAAACCGCTCGAATTATGTTCTGGATGCCAGTGGGAAGTTGATGGCTCGACAGCGACAAATCGCGCTGGAAGGGGTCGAAAAACTGCGCGAGCTTGGTACTCTGCGCGGGGTTCAGGCCCTGGCTGAAGTGGAAGTAGGGGTGGAGCCGGAGTCCGTCATTCTGGAAACCGCCCGCGCCCGCGATATTGATCTGATTATTCTCGGCACGAATATCGGTGTAGGGTCGGACAGGCTCTATCTGGGGCCACGAGTTGAACGTATTCTGAGCAACGCGCATTGTCCCGTGATTGTGATCAATGCCTAGCCAGAAATCCCACGTTTTTCCTGTGTGCCGATTTGTAAAAGCTGTATGGCGCCAAACAGAAGCAACTTTGCGGGTGATGATGCGTATAAGTTTTTGATTGTGCTCTAAGGCAAAGTGAGGGCGAACGTGACCAATATTCTGGATACTCTGATTACCGTCATTGTGGGCACGGTTACGGCGGTGACACGCACTGTCAGCGAAGGCATCAGCCTCGTACAGGACTTTTTCTACATCAAAATATCCGGGTTGTCGTTCATTGTGCTGGGTGCGCGGCAGACCGGCAAAACCACCCTGATCGAATGGCTGCGGGGCAATATTGATTCACTGGGGGATTACATGCCCGAACCCACCGCTGCCGGCGGCGAAGTCGTGCCGGACTTCAACACGCTGGTGGATGATACTTACATGAAGGTTAAACCGACCCGCGATGTGGGCGGTGAATACGCCATGTGGGAGACGGATTGGGCCGAGTTGTTCCGCACGGCCAGACCGATGGGCATTCTGTTCATGATGGATCATACCGACCCGCATTTGCAGAAAGATGCGCTCAACTTTGTCATGCAGATGATTGATGATGAGCCGGACGCCGCCCGTCACCTGAAAGCCTTTTACATCATGGTCAACAAGTCCGATGTGTGGGGCGGCGAGATGACGCTGGACGAAATCATGCAGTATTATCGCAACGAGCAGAAACGTTTACGGGCACAGGCCGCCCGGCTTGGCTTCAAGTGGGCAATTCACGAGGGCAGCCTGATGACGGGCAAAGGAGTCCGTCACATGCTCAAGCAGTTTTTCAATATCCTGCGCCCGCGCTCGTCCGAGAAATAAACCCCGATGCGCCAGTTGGTGATCGAGTATGTTCTGGAAGGCCACCAGCGCGGCTACAGCTTCACATCGAGTACGCAGGGCTACACCGATGCCGAACTTAAACTGATCTGGCGTAGCGCCATGCCGCGTGGGCAGGGCTGGAGCCAGTATGCCGGGGCACGCTCATTAAAGTGTTTTCAACTGGAAAGTCAGCGCCGGATGGTGATCTGCGAGACCACTGTGACGGATATGCGCGATGAAAACGGGCGCTCTGGCATTCGGCGGACTCTGGTAGACGTAATGCCGTTTGCCGATTATGGGACGTATCTTGAACAGCGCCTGCACACGTTGCCGGAAAACGTGCGCGCGCGGGTCGAGAAACTGCCCTCGTTAGGCCAGCGCCTTGCCATTCACAACAGCCTGCTGACGCACAAGAAAAATCAGCTTGTCCTGCTGCACCCTTACCGGAACCCGCATGACTGGCAGGTCGCGGAAGCGCTGGTCATCAAACTGGCGCTGAACCCGCTGGCGTCCATGCGCGGTTGGGGGCCGGTCATCGCCTTTACGACGCTGGCGCTCAACCCCTCTGAAGAATCGCCGCTGGTGGCGCTGCCTGCGGACAAAGCGGCGGCTGTGGATCGTAAAACCCCCACAATTAAAGTTTGATAGTGGATCGCATTGGTACACTGGCCTTCCAGTCCTTATGGCCGCACAATAGCAGCGGTTCACAGGAGCAACCTAGATGCAGCCACGCATACGCGCTGCCGCCATTTATCTGTGTTATTTTGCGGCGGGCGGCGCACTCACCCCTTATCTTAACCTGTATTACCAGACGATTGGCATGACCCGGCAGCAGATCGGGCTGCTGATCGCTTCCACAACACTGACCACCGTGATTGCCTCGCCTGTGTGGAGTGCCCTGGCGGATGCGTTCCGTCTGCATCGCTACCTGCTGCCGCTGGCGATGGTCGGCACACTGGGGCCGGTGGCGCTGCTCACGCAGACGACGGAGTTCGGCGCGCTGTGGCTGTTGATTGTGCTGTATGCCTTCTTTAACGGGCCGATTATCCCGCTGGCGGATAACGCTGTGCTGTCGATGCTTGGCGATGACCGGGCGGCATATGGCAGGCTGCGCGTGTGGGGCGCGATAGGCTTCGGCTTATCGGCCTGGGGCGGCGGCGCGCTGGCGGAACAGTTCGGCATGTCGGTTTCATTTGTCCTGTTCATTGTATTCATGTTTTTATGCGGCCTGATCGCTGCCCGTTTACCCGCGCCCCAGGTGACAGCTTCAGACTCTTTCCTGCACAATCTCAAACGTCTGATGATTAACCCGGTCTGGCTCGGTTTTCTGACCGCCATTTTTCTGGTGGGCATCAGTTCGTCGCTGATCCACAACTATTATGTCCTGTATATCACCGGGATGGGCGGTGGCGAAACCCTGTACGGTCTGTCGATTGCGGCAGCGGGACTCAGCGAACTGCCGGTCTTTTTCTTTGCGGGGCGGCTGGTTCGCTGGCTGACTCCGCGCGGCCTGCTGGTGATCGGGTTCGTGGCCTTCGCGCTGCGCTGCCTGCTGATTTCGGTGATTCCTTCGCCAGAGTGGGTCATCGTGCCGCAGATGCTGCATGGCCTGTCGTTCTCGGCATTATGGGCTGCGGGCGTGGTCTATGTCGTGCAGATCACCCCGCCGGGACTCGGCGCAACGGCACAGGCCGCGCTTGGGGTGACGTTATTCGGCATCGCCGGGGCGGTGGGCGGGGTGTTCGGCGCGACCCTTTACGAATCGGTTGGGCCTGTGGCGCTGTTCCGCGTGGGCGCGCTTGTGGCCCTGTTGGGGCTGGCCTTTTTCCTTGTGGTAGAGTTCCGCGCTCGCCGCCGCGAGCGGTTGGTGGGGGTTCGGTCCGGTTAAACCCATCCCAACCCGATACGCCCGCGTTCGATTTCGACGCTGAGAATGGCGACTTCCAGCACATCCCCGACGCTTAAGTGCGTACCCTGGGGAATCTGGCTGCGGTGCAGCAGGCCATCCTGCTTGACGCCGATGTCAATAAACACACCAAAATCCACGACATTGCGGACTGTGCCGTTAAGCTTCATCCCCGGCTGCAAGTCTTCCATCGACAGCACATCACTGCGCAGGATGGGCGCAGGCAGGTCTTCGCGCGGGTCGCGTCCGGGGCGGGCCAGTTGTTCCAGAATATCCTTGAGTGTGGGGACACCCGTGTTGAACTCCTGAGCCATCTTTTCAAGCGACTGTCTGAGCCGCAGTTCATTGAGCGCAGCTTCACGTTCCTCCGGGGTGGCGCGGTCTTTTACACCGGTTTGCTTGAGGATGCCTTTGGCGATTTTGTAACTTTCCGGGTGGATTGCGGTGTTATCCAGCGGCTCGTCGCCATTACGAATGCGCAGGAACCCGGCGGCCTGCTCGAAGGCTTTTGGCCCCAGCCCCGGCACCTTTTTGAGCGCAGTCAGATTTTTGAATGGCCCATATTCGTTGCGATAGGCGACGATATTTTCCGCCAGCTTTGGCCCGATGCCGGCCACATGCGTGAGCAGCGCGGCGGACGCGGTGTTCAGATCAACTCCGACACGGTTCACGACTGTTTCGATCACACTGTCAAGCGCGGCTTCCAACTGCTTCTGGTTGACATCGTGCTGGTACATGCCGACTCCGATGGATTTCGGGTCGATTTTGACCAGTTCCGCCAGCGGGTCGAGGATGCGCCGGGCAATTGACACCGCGCCCCGCAGGGTGACATCCAGATCGGGCAGTTCCTCGCGGGCCAGTGGACTGGCGCTGTAGACACTGGCCCCGGCTTCGTTGACCATCAGGTAATGG
>CAZKIB010000114.1:15161-20735 GCA_964552425.1 uncultured Anaerolineaceae bacterium
ACCGTCAATCCGCCGGGTCAGTTCCGCGACAAGCTGTTCCGTTTCCCGCGATGCTGTTCCGTTACCAATCGCAATCAGCGTGACTTTGTGACGTTTGATGAGCAGCGCCAGTTCATTCAGGGCTTCCTGCTGGCGGTTCTGGGGGGCGTGCGGGTAAATCGTGGTCGTCGCCAGTACCTTACCGGTCTGATCGACCACCGCGACTTTACAGCCGGTGCGATAGGCGGGATCAATCCCCATCACGATATGCCCGGCCAGCGGGGGTTGCAGCAGCAGGCCGCGCAGGTTATCGGCAAAAATCTGGATGGCGTGTTCTTCGGCATTCTCCGTGAGGATCGCCCGCACATCGCGTTCGATAGCAGGCAGCAGCAGGCGTTTGGCCGCATCGGTTACGGCCAGTTCCAGTTGATCGGCCAGGGGGGAACGTTCATTTTCGCGGAACTTCTGCTGAATAGTGCGCTGCCAGTCGCGCTCCGCTACGTCGATGCGGACTTTGAGAACTTTTTCGGCTTCGCCCCGGTTGAGCGCCAGCACCTGATAGGGTTTGATACGGTCAATGCGATACTCAAACTGATAGTACAGTTCATAGGTTCCTTTGGGGTCTTCAGCGCCTTCGACTTTAGACGCCTGACTGAGGCCCCACTTCACCGCCTTTTCGCGCACCTCGCCGCGCACCTGCGGGTCATCGCTGATGGTTTCGGCGATGATGTCGCGCGCGCCGGCCAGCGCCTCTTCAACCGAAGTCACTTCATCATTGAGATAAGCTTGAGCAATCTGTTCAATACTCTGGTTGATAGGCTTCTGCGACAGGATCAGATCAGCCAGGCCCTGCAAGCCTTTATCTCGCGCAGCGCTGGCGCGGGTGCGGCGTTTGGGTTTGTAGGGCTGGTACAGGTCTTCCAGGATAGTGGCGGTTTCGGCGCTTTCAATCTGACGGCGCAGATCGCTGGTGAGCTTGCCCTGTTCATCAATGGTTTTGATGATGGTCTCGCGGCGCTCATCCAGGGCACGCATCTTCGTGACTGAGTCGAGCAGTTTACGAATTTGGTCTTCATCCAGGCTGCCGGTGGCTTCCTTACGGTAACGGGCGATGAAGGGCAGGGTATTCCCGGCATCGAGCAGCTCAATCGCCGCCTGCACCTGTTCAGGACGCAGCTTGAGCTGCTGCGCGATTTTCTGACTGTAATGATTGGGCATGATGATGTCTCGATTCTGGATAACAGCGTGGCTGATTGTAGCGGCTGCCGGCTGAAAACGGAACTCCATTTTCTGAGGGAGGGCTGGTGTGAACGCAAAAAATCTGTTAGAATTATCCTTTATGAACCGTTATGAACCGATACCAGATGACAGCAATAAGGGGTTGTGCTAGAATGCAAATACAAACTACTGCCTATAGGAGGCGTTCTCTGGACTCACTGGAACTTGCCCGAAAGATTGTGGATGTGGTGGACGAGCATAAGGCAGAGAATATCGTTCTGCTGGACCTGCGCCCGGACACAGTGATTGCGGATTTTTTCATCATCTGTAATGGCAACAGTGATCGACAACTGCGCGCACTGGTCGATCATGTGAAGGTAGACATCAAAGAAGCCTTCGAACGCCGCCCATTCTCGCAGGAAGGCACACCGGAAAGCGGCTGGCAGCTTCTCGATTATGGCGATGTCGTGGTACATTTCTTCTTCGAGGATGTGCGCAGCTACTACGATCTCGAAGGTCTATGGCATCAGGCCAATGTGCTGGTCAGCATTCAGTAAATAAAAAGGGCGCCCTGGTGAGCGCCCTGACGTGTTTTATTCGAAAATCCAGGGGTCGGTGTTGCGGGGCCAGACTGTCAGTTCCGCGTCCGTGAAGAAATTAGCGACCTCAATTTCACCATTTTCCACACTGTCCGAACCATGCACCAGATTGCGCCCGACTTCCAGCGCCAGATCACCGCGAATGGTGCCGGCGGCGGCTTCATGCGGGCGTGTGGAGCCGATTGTGCCGCGCGCAGCGGCGACTGCATTGGTGCCTTCCAGCGCGATGACCACCACTGGCGACGACGTGATGTAATTGACCAGGCCTTCGTAGAAGGACTTGCCCTCATGAATGGCGTAGTGTTTTTGCGCCAGCGCCTGGGATACCTGCATGAACTTCATGCCGATGATGCGCAGTCCCCGCGCTTCGAAACGGCGCAGGATTTCGCCTGTCAGTCCGCGCTGAACCGCATCCGGTTTGATAATGATGAGTGTACGTTCCAAGATTTATCCCCTTGTGCTAAAACCGTGACAAAATAAACGGGCCGCTGTGACCCGTCTATTTTGAACAAGGATTATAGCTGATTGAGCGCTTTCCGATAAGTATCAAGCGCTGCCTGTAAATTCCCCTGGCGCATCAATCCATCGCCCAGTACCCGGTAAACAGCCGGGTTCTCCTTATGCTGCGACACCAGTCTGGTAAGATCACCAATGACCTGGTCAATGGCCGCATTGGCACGAATGACGCGCTCATACTCGACCAGGCCGCTGTCGAGGTCGCCACTTTCGATTTTGGTGCGCGCATTTTGCAGGGTGGCTGCAATCTCGGCGGGCGGCGCTGCGGCCGGTACAGGCTGCTTCACCACCGCTGCCGGAACAGGCACTGGTACTGGTGTGGGAGCGGGGGCAGGTGGCGGAGCCGCAGGGGTGGGCTGAGGCGCGGGCGGGGCCGCATCAAAGATGATTTCCTCTTCAGCCTCTTCGGTCTCCACCGTGTCCCGGAGCCAATCCGGTATTTCGTCTGGTTCGACATCCACATCCGCCGCGGCCAGCCAATCCGGGATTTCCTCAACAGCGGCCTCAGCCTGTGCGCTTAACCAGTCGGGAATATCCTGAACGAGTTCCACCTCTTCGGAATCTTCTGCCCCGATCCAGTCAGGAACGGCCTCCAATTCACCTGCCGGTAAACGACCTTCGGGGGGCAGATCAACCTCTTCCAGATCAGTGGCCGCGCCTAACTGCTGCTCAACGGCTGCCAGGCGTTTGGGGTCGCGCAGGTTGCGTTCATACCATTCGGGGATCGCATCCGGGTCGGCGGCGGCTTCCTCGCTGAAGGCCTGTACCCAGGGATCGCTGGAATAAAACTGCTGTTCCTCGTCCGGGGCGGCATCCGTTGTTTCGAAAATGCTTTCCAGTTCCAGGTCACTGCCCTGTGGCTCATCAACTTTCAGCCAATCAGGCAAGTCCTGAATATTGGGCGGTTCCAGAATTTCGTCTACAAGCGCGGGCTTGCGATCTTCGGCGACGGGTTCTTCAGGGGGCTGTACCTGTTCGAGCAGCCAATCGGGCAGTTCCGCCGGGACAGGTGGAGCATCCGGGTCAAATTCATCAATTTCGGCCAATGGTTCGTCATCAACCGTCAGTCCGCGCTCAAGCTGGCGCACAAAAAACTGTTCCATCTGGTCGGGCGGAATATCAGCGCCTTTTGACAGCGCCGCCTGAATTTCCGCGTCCGACATGGCCTCTTCTTCCTGTGCCCCTGCCGCCATTGATTCCAGCCAGGCTGCCGGGTCGATAGTCTCCCTGGCTTTCTGGGCAGCAGGTGGTTCACGAGTTTCCGACTCAACTGAAAAAGCCGCATAACCCGGCCCGGAATCGACTGCATCCTGGGGTGTAGGGATATTCATATCGGCAGAGGTGGTTAGTTCTTCTGAACGCGCTCCCTGCCGTTTTGCCAGACTTTCCAGCCACAGCATCGGGTCAATGCCGGCAGCCAGTGGATCGGTAATGTCGGACAAATCCATTTCAGGGGGACTGGCCGTTTCCTCGGCCATTGTCACCGCTTCGACGCTGTCTTCAATGGAAGGCACTTCTGTCAGGCTTTCGAGCCAATCCATCGGATTAACCGGCTCTTCAGCCACTTCGAACTGGTCAGACAGGTCCGCCAGTTCTGCGGACAGTGCCGATAGATCCATCTGCGGGAAACTGTCGCCCTGGTCAGCAGCCAGACTTTCCAGCCAGGCCATACTGCCTTGCTCGATAGCGGTTTCCTCGTCTTCCTCATCATCTTCGAGCATCGGCAGGGGTTCCGGTTTTACGGCTTCAACCGGCGGCGGGGGTGGGGGCGGTGGTGCGGCAGGTGGTTTTGCCTGCACGGGCGGTTTGCGCGTCTCTTCGCCAAAGGGTACATAACCCGGTTCGTCAATTTCAACTGAGGTGGGATCGATCTCGGCGATTTCCACATTCGCATCGGTCAAGAAGCCCTCTTTGGCTCCCTGGCGTTTCGCCAGGCTCTCCATCCAGGCCATAACCTCTTCCGGGGACATGGAGTCGAAATCAGGCGTTTCGGCAGGTGGCATCGTCTGTACCTCTCAGGCTTGCAATCGGCGCTTAACGCAGCCAGTCCGGTAATTCAAAGTCATCATCCTGTTCCGCACTATTGCCTTCCTTATTTTCGGATTGTCCCATCAACATACGCAGCCAGGTGGGACGGCGTGTAAAGGCAAAACGGCGGCGCGGCTGTGGCCGGTCATCGGCCAGGATCACAGGTTCCATCGGACCCGTTTCTTCGTCCACGATGTCGACCAGCCAGTTAAAACCGCTGGCCGGGGCTTGTGTCTCGGCTTTGTCAGATTCCAGTTCTTTGCGGCGCGCGGGAGTGTCCACATAAGTGGATTCAATCGGCTCATCGTCGGCAATCGCCTGATAATCCAGGTCCAGGCCGGGGACCATGGCGTTCAGCCAGTCCGGCGCATTGTCTGCCGGTGGGGGAGTCGTGGCCGACGCCAGAAATTTTTCTTCGTCGTCAAACGCCTCGACCTGCATGAGTTCCCCTTCGTCGGCCTCGTCTTCCAGCCAGCCAAACTGACTGTTGGCGGGGTCGGTTTCGTAAACGACATCCTCTTCTTCAGATGATTCTTCCGCAGGCCAATCATAGTCGTCCACGTTTTCCGGCAGAATGCGTGTCTGGGCGACGGACGCAAAGGGTTCAGATGAGTCTGATGCGACCGCAGGCTCGAAGCCTTCATCCTCCGCCAATTCGGATTCGCTCTCTTCATCCGCGATCCAATCGAAGGATTGCTCGTCCGACACGTTGGCTTCAGCCAGCTCCTCTTCCAACTCTGTGGAAGGTGTGACCGCTTCAAGCCAATCAGGAGTATCGGTAATGGCGACAGGCTCGCCGGTTTCGCTGCCTGTCCAGTCAAAGGCTTCCTCTTCGCTGGCCTCATCGACCAATGCTTCGTCAGTTTCAGCGACGGGAGCAGAATCCGAAAGCCAGGCGGGCAGATTTGTGACTGGCTCGGCAGTTTCTTCCTCCTCGTCGGCTTCTGACCACGATACGGCAGGCTCTTCTTCGGCTATCTCGTCATCCTCTGGTTCAGTTTCAGATGACAAAGCACTCAGCCAGTCAGGGGTATCGGTGATTGCATCGGCTGCGGTTTGTTCGCTGGCGGCCCAGTTAAAGAATTCTTCTTCCTCCGCAGCGACTTCGTCCTCATCTGCCTCTGACCATGATACGGCAGACGCCTCCTCAGCGATGTCGTCTTCGGCGGCGGACTCACTCATGACAGCGGCAGCAGGCGCGGCTTCGGAGAGCCAGTCAGGGAGGCTGGCGGCG
>CAZKIB010000115.1:0-2788 GCA_964552425.1 uncultured Anaerolineaceae bacterium
TCACCCGCCACGCCGCGCGCGCGCAGGCCATCCGGCACGGCATCGCGCTGGTCCCCAGCGATGCCGCCCGGCGTATGGTGATCCTCAGTGATGGTCGTCCCACTATCGGCAATACCGAAGCCGCTGTGCAGCAGGCCGCCGCGCTGGGCGTGGAAGTCAGCTTTGTAGCCTTTGCGCGTGAACCGGGGCCGGAAATTCAGGTATCTAATCTCAACGTACCCGGCAGTGTCACCGCCGGGCAGCCCTTCGATCTGTCGCTGACTATCGAAGCTGAAGCCGCCACCGCCGCCACCGTGACTATTCTTGACGCCGGGACCATCATCCAGCGGCAGGAAGTTGAACTGCGCGAGGGCGCGAACAACTACACGCTCACCCTGCCCGGTTCCAGCGCTGGCTTCAAGGACTTCCGCGTGCAGGTGGACCCGGTGGATAACGACAGTTTCTACCAGAACAACCAGCTTTCCACTTTTACGCAGATTGTCGGTCCGCCGCGCGCGCTGCTCGTCAGCACGAATGACAGCGAAGTGCAGCAGCTTATTCCTGCGTTAGAAGCCGCCGGTGTCACCGTCGATCTGGCACAGCCCGACGACCTGCCCATCGGACTCGCGCCGCTGGCTCAGTATGACACCGTGATTCTGGCGAATGTTCCTGCCACACAGCTTTCCAACAGCCGCATGGAAGCGCTCGACAGCTACGTGCGCGATCTGGGCGGCGGGCTGGTGTTTATTGGTGGACCCAATTCGTATGCGCCGGGCGGCTACTTCCAGACCCCACTGGAAGATACACTCCCGCTGGAAACCCAGATTCGCGACCAGCAGCGCCTGCCGCAGATCACCATTGCCTACGTGATTGATCGTTCCGGCAGTATGGGTGTGCCGAACCCGAACGGCATCCCGAATATCGAACTGGCGAAAGAAGCCATCATTCGTTCAATTGATTTTCTCCAGCCGACAGACCGGGCCGGGATCGTCTCATTCGACACGGTGGGTTACTGGATCGCGGAACTTCAGCCCGTGCAGGACCGGCTCAGTTTACAGCGCTTCGTCGCTACCCTGCGGGCCAGCGGTGGCACGGACATTCTGGCGGGGATGCGCCTGGTCGCCAGCAGCATGGTCGAAGAACCTTCTGACCGCAAGCATATTATTCTGCTGACGGACGGTGGAGCCAGCCCGAACAACCTGATCGAACTTTCTGAAACGCTCAACCGCGAACAGGGCGTGACCACCTCGGTGATCGCCATCGGGGCAGGCAGCGCCAGCTTCCTGGAGGATATGGCGGCGGCGGGCGGCGGCAATTATCATGTGGTTGACCTGGTGGAAACGATCCCTACGATTTTCGCGCAGGAAACCGTACTTGCCAGCCGTTCCTATATTATCGAAGAAGCCTTCGTGCCGGTGCTGACCGCCAACAGCCCGATTATGGACGGCATCATCAGCGCGCCGCCGCTGCTGGGTTATGTGGCAACCACCCCCAAACAGACCGCACAGGTCATCCTGCGCGGGCCGGAACCGTTCAGCGATCCGCTGCTGGCTTCGTGGCAGTATGGTCTGGGGCGAGCGGTGGCATTTACGAGTGATGCGACCTCGCGCTGGGCGGCCAACTGGGTCACATGGCCGGACTTCACCCGTTTCTGGAGCCAGGCGGTGCGCTGGACGATCACCGAAGGCACATCGAACAACCTTGAATCGCAGGTGCTGCTGGAAGGCGATCAGGCCCGGTTGGTGGTGGATGCGCGCGATGATGAAGGCAATTTCCTCAACGGTCTCAATTTGCAGGCCAGCGTGGTCGACCCATCACTGGAATCCGAGCGCTTACAGCTTCGGCAGGTCGCGCCGGGGCGATATGAAGCGCTGTTCCCACCCGGCAGCGAAGGGGCCTATTTCCTGGGCATCAGCGGGCAGGGCAGCATCAACGGGCAGCCCGGCCAACTGCGCCAGACCACCGGGTGGGTGCTGAGTTACTCGCCGGAATATGATGTGCGCACACGCGGCGCGGATACGAACCTGCTCAACGACATCGCCGACCTGACCGGCGGGCGCGATATGAGCGAGGACACTGCTTTACCCTTCGTGCATAATCTGGTCGCGCGCAATGCCTTTACCCCACTGTGGCCCTACCTGCTGCTGATCGTGCTGCTGCTGCTGCCCATTGACATCGCTGTGCGGCGGCTCATCATCACCCGCAGCGATCTGCGCCGGGCACAGCTTGCCCTGTTTGGCACGCGCCACGCGGCAACCGTTGAAGGCCCTTCTGAACGTCTCTCCACATTAATGGGGGCCAAATCACGCGGACGCCAGCGGGCTGAAGAACCTGCCAGCAGCACGGTCAGCGCCCTGCGCGCCAACAAACGCGCCCGCACCGGGCAGGAAGCCACCCCGGCTGTGCCCATCGCCAGCGCAGAGGACCGGCCCCGTTACAGCGCTCCCACACAAAAAACGGAACGTGAAAGCAGCGCGAATGTCGCCGGCGAACTGCTCAAAACGCGCCGCAAACGCCGCGACGACGAACCATAGATTTCTACCGCTTCGGACCATAGACTCCCCCGAATTCGGGGGTTTTTTGTTTACCGGTTGTTCCTTTTAGCTCACAGCGGCGTTTTGGGCTTAGGCTTATAATATCGTTGAAACACATCATAACGATGGGGATGAGGATTTTGTACCATGAACGATGCGCAGGCCCTTTTCCGCGAGGGGGTGATGGCGCTGAAAGACCGCAAGGATATGGCCGAGGGGCGGCGGCTGTTGATCGAATCCCTGCGCCTGAACCCGCAGAATGATATGGCCTGGGT
>CAZKIB010000115.1:2811-3365 GCA_964552425.1 uncultured Anaerolineaceae bacterium
CAGCCAGCCAGACAAACGCCTGGAGTGCATCGAACGCGCCCTGAAGATCAACCCCACCAATCCACACGCGCTGGACATGCGGGCCAAGCTGGCTGTTCCAGTGGCGGCGGCTGAAACGCCCGCGACAACACCGGTGCTGGAAACTGAAGACAGCGATCCCCCTGTGCCCGCGCCGAAAACAGCCGGACATAAAATCAGCGCGCAGGATGAAAAGAAAATCGCGCTCCTGCTCAAAAAAGCCGAACATTATGTCGACGCTGGCGACCTGGAATCCGCCATTGAACAGTGGGTCGAGGTGCTGCATATTCAGGTGGACCACGAAGAGGCCATGCGCAGCGCGGTCAGCTACCTGGCGCGCCTGAAGTATATGGACGACGCGCGCGAACTGGTCACACGGGCGATTGACGCTGGCACGACGCACCCTTCCATTTACCTGACCGCTATCGACATCGCCAGACGCGAGGGGCACACTGGCGAAGCGGATGACCTGCGCGAACGCCTCGCGCAGTTGCCAGAGGTTGATGACCAGACCATCGCCAATGTGGCGCGCCAGT
>CAZKIB010000115.1:3410-20633 GCA_964552425.1 uncultured Anaerolineaceae bacterium
GACAGGGTCGAACAGCGGCCCAACAGCCAGCCGATTCTAACCGCTATCGGCGATATTTATCACGAACTCGAAAACGAACCGGAAGCCATGCGCTATTATGATCGCGCGGCCCGGTTGGGCGCAGGCACCAAAGCCGGACGCGCCGCTGATAAAAAACTGTCGGAATTCGCCCCGGTACTGACCGATCACGAACGCGGCAGCATGGTACTGGCGTGGCGTGAGGCCGCCGGTTTTGCGGTGCTGTTCATCTTCCTGGGCTGGCAGGACGCCGGTCTGGATCTGCTGAGGCTTGGTCCGGCCCGCTGGGCAGGTGTGCTGCTCGGTCTGGTCGGCGGTTATCTGGTCGTCACGGCGACTTCATCCCCGCAGCAGCAGCCGCTGGCGCAGTGGTTGGGCGGCACAGTGCCGGATAAACCCAAAGCGCGAAAACAGGCGGATGGCAAAAGCGGCCTGGTTGAAGAACCCTCACAAATTCCTGTGATCCCGCCGGCGGTGCGCGTCGCGCTGGGCGCAGTGGGCTTTATCCTGCTGGCAGCGGCGGTCTGGCTGGTGTTCAACAACGCTATCCAACTGCTGCAAAACCCGGTCCCGCCTGTGGATATTCCTGACATCAGCGAACTGCTGTACGAATAGGAGCGCTGGCCCATGGAAATGGTGGTCTTCTTATTCTTTCTGCTGTCCATTCTGTATCAGCTTTTTATCGGGTCATTTTTCCTGCCCCTGCCGGTCAGCGATACCGGGACGGTGCGCTACCGCACCCTGCCCTATATGACCATTCTGCTCATCATTATCAATTCGCTGGTGTTCATCATCTGGCAGGCTCCCAATCTGTATCAGGGGGCCGAAGCCTTCGAAACCACTGGCAGCACACGCCTGCTGAACGATTATGTGCAGCAGGTCTGGACCTATGGCTATCGCAGCACCTATCTTCGAGAAGGCCAGAGCATCGGCGCGTTTGTCACCTTTACCAGCATGTTCATGCACAGTGACATGTGGCATCTGCTGGGCAACATGGTCTTTCTGTGGACTTTTGGGCGGCGGCTGGAAGATGCCTGCGGCCCCTGGCGCTATCTGCTGTTTTACATTCTGGCGGGTCTGGTCGCCAACCTGGGCAGCGTCGTTCTGAATCCATCGACGGTGGATTTGCCCGGCATCGGGGCCAGCGGCGCGATCTCCGGCGTGATGGGCGGTTATCTGCTGCTGTTCCCCGGCGCGAAGGTGCTGTGCTTCTGGGGCATCATCTCAATTTTCCGGGTTTTTGTGGTCTATCTGGCCCGCGTCATCGGGTTTGGCGGCGAACTGCGCACCGCTTCAGTCTGGCGCTGGACCATTAAAGTCCCGGCGTGGCTGCTGCTGATCTACTTTCTGGTGCGCGATTTGCTGCCCTCGTTCGAGACAATCCAGAACGGGCAGGATTATGGCGGCGTCAATAACCTGGCGCATCTGACCGGCTTTCTGGCGGCGCTGGCAATCTTCCTGTTCGTGCGCAAGGACCTGGTGATGCGCTACGTCAGCGGGCGGTCCGTTTGACCCGGCGCATCGTCCTGATTCTGCCGTGCTGCATCGGCGATGTACTGATGGCAACCGCCACACTCAAAGCGCTGCGGCGGGGTTATCCCGATGCCCATATCACCTGGGCAGTCGGGGGGTGGTCAAAGCAGGCTGTTGAAAACCACGACCTGCTGGATGCGGTGCTGGATACCGGCCCGGCGGCGCTGCCGGTGAAGTCGCCGGCAGGATTCGTGAGATTTGTGTACCAGCTTCGGGCGGGGCGCTTTGATCTGGCCGTGTCCCTGGTGCGCTCGCCGCTGATGAGCGCGGCAGTAGGGCTGTCCGGTATCGCTGAACGCGCCGGGCTGGACAGCGCCGGACGCGGCTTTGGCTATAACATTCGCGCCCCTATTGACCCCAACGAAATCCGGCATGAGGCGGAGATTTATCTGGATGCAGCGCGCGCGCTGGGGCTGGATATAACAGATTGTTACGCCAGTGTCCCGGTGGATAAAGCTCTGTGGCCGGGGCTGGCAGAGAACCTCACTAAAAAGGGCGTCAATCCTGAAAACTATATCGTCGTCAACCCTGCTGGCGGGCGCAACCCCGGCATGATGCTGGACGCCAAGCGCTGGCCGCCAGAAAACTTCGCGGCGCTGGCGGACCACGTGGCGGACGAGCTGCATACACAGGCTGTTCTGCTTGGCGGGCCGGACGATGGTGACATCCTGAACCGCGTGCAATCTCACCTTAAATCAAGGATCGCCGCGTTCGCAGGAGAATTATCCTTCCCGGAGATGGCGCTGCTGGCGAATCGCGCGCGGCTGTATGTAGGCAACGACACTGGCCTGACCCATCTGGCGGCTGCGGCTGGCGCCCCCACAGCGGCGATTTTTGGTCCCTCGGACCCACGCCGTTACGCGCCCTATGCGCCGCGTGTTCTCACCCTCTGGAAACCGGCGGCGGTAAAGCAGGCCGGGGTCGCCGCAGGAGCGCCTGAAAACTGGGACTGGGCGCGCGATGGCATCGGCCTGGAGGAAGCGCTGCAACAGATTCGTACATTTCTCCAGCAGGACAATCCGTAAATCTACCACAGCTTTCTTTCCGATCTTACAATTCCAATTAAGCCTTCCCCAATGGGTTGTTCAGAATTCTGTCAGATTTGCGTAACAGGTCCGTAAGTTTTGCGCGCCAATATCCGGGATGTCTGCGGACACACTTAATGGCGAAAAAGGAGACTGTACCATGCGCAAATTAATCTCGATCTCGTTGGTTCTGGCGGTCATCTTCGTTCTGGCGCTTCCGGCTTCCGCGCAGGATGCTATGGAAGAAAAGATTGTGTGCGATTCCACACTCATCACCCTGCTGTACATCGCGGAACATGATTATGGTTATGAGCCGATGATGGATGTCAGCGTGTTTGAAAAAGGCCAGTACGCCCCCCTGTTCGACGCCATGATGGCGATGATGGAAGAGGGCGACATGGAAGAAGGGGAAATGGCCGAAGGTGAAATGATGGAAGAAGGCGACATGGCCGAGGGCGAGATGATGGACGATATGGTCATGCTGGCCCCCGGCGTCGTAGCTGGTGAACCCGCCGAATGTACCGAACTGCGCACCTCTGTTGAGACATTCATTTACGAACATCTGTCTATGATGATGATGGACGAAGCCATGTAGTTTCGCTTCGCAGCAGGCAGGGGGCAGAGCCGGGTACAGTTGCTTTCCCGGCTCTGTTCGGTTCAGAACGTATCTGGCCCCGGTATCTCCGGCGGGACAATCGTATGCTCCAGCAAAATCGTCGTGCCATCACCCTCGCCAACTACCACCGGCGCATCAATGCGAACCTGCTCAATAAAGCACAGGCTTTCATTGACCGCCTCGCAGTAGTAAATAGTCAGGTCGCCATGCAGCAGGTCTTCGCCTTCGTGCAGCGTCACCGGCACGCGCACAGGCAAATCCGGCTCAATGATCCGCTGAGACAGATTTTCTTCCGCGATTACAACCCCTTCGCCGGCAGTCATCCATTCACTGGTGAACGGGGCCAGGTTGTTAAGCTTATAGCCTTCCGGCAGGCTGATATGCAGTTCAATCTCGCCCTCGCCGGCGGCCAGTGTCTGTTCCGGCAGGGTGATCTGTAACCCGGCAGCGGCATTCCCGGCCACAACGGTAGCCTGGTCCCCGATTTGCAGAGCTTCCGGGTTCGGAAACACAATCGTGCTGACCTCGCCGGCCTGGAGATCAATCACCCGGACAGCGTGATTGTTGGTATCGGCCACATACAGTTTGCCATTGGCGTAATCCAGCCCGCCGGGTTCATCGAACTCCGCTTCGTTCGCCCCGCCATCCCGAAAGCCGCCGAGTCCGCCCAGGCCAAACAGGGTGACAATCTCAGTCGTCTCTTGGTCCAGCAGCTTGATTTTGCTGTTGTAAGTATCAGCCACATATAATTCACCATCCGCGCCAGCCACCACCCCCAGCGCGTGCTGCAAGCGGGAAACTCCGGCCTCGCCATCCACATCGCCAAACGTGAACAGATCGTTCATCAGCGGCCCGGCCAGTGTCCAGACCTCGTTGCCGCGCAGGTCCGCCACCCGAATACTGCTGGATTCGCTGTCGGCAAAATAGAGCAGGCCATCGTCATAATACAGCCCGCTTGGCTGAGCCAGTTCTGCCTCCATCAACGGGCCATCGACCAGCCCTTCGCGCCCGCTGCCGACGAACGGATAGACAATCTGGTCTGTCAGCGACATGGCCCACAGTTGATGCGGCCCGGCCATCGCAATAAACAGCAAATCGTCTTCGCCAAGTTCGACATCCCAGGGGCTTGCCAGCGGTGTTTCCAGCGCGGGGCCAGTCTGGTTGCGGGTGCGGGCCTGTTCGCCAGTCCCGGCGATGGTCGTGACGCTGCGTTCACTCAGGTCCACCGCGCGAATGGCATGGTTGTTAACATCGGCCACGTACAGCACGCTATCCGGGCTGAGGGTCATCCCCTGCGGCTTGTTGAAGGTCGCCGCGTCAAAGGGGCCATCGTCAAAACCCCGGCTGCCGCTGCCGATCACGTCCAGCACTTCATAAGTCAGCAGGTCAGCAATGACGATTCGGTTCTGATTGGTGTCGCTGATAAACAGACGGTTGGCCGCTTCGTCCGCCAGCACCTTGCCGGGGAAAGCCAGGACAGTGTTGGCCCGCAGATCAGTTTCGAGGGTCAGTTGCAGCGGGTCGCGGTTCAGTTCGCCGGTTTCGTCGAAGTACGCCACCATACCGGTCAGAACATCGTCAAAAGCCTCGAAGGGAATCTCGCCGGGCTGCACCGCCAGCAGGTTGCCGCGCGGGTCAATCACCACAAAGGTCGGCCAGGCCTGCACACCGTAGGGCGCGTAAGCCTGCCAGACCCTGAACTGGTGGTCATTGATGACCGGGTGCGCCAGTTCATAACGCTGCACAATCTGGCGGATGTTCTCTGTCTCGCCCTCGTTAGCGAACTTGGCAGAATGCACGCCAATGATGACCACTTCGTCCGCGTATTTGGCTTCGATCTGTTCCATCACCGGGATCATATGGATGCAGTTGATACAGCCATACGTCCAGAAGTCGAGGATCACGATTTTTCCGCGCAGGTCTTCGAGACTGAGGCCGCCGGGCACGTTGATCCAGTCCAGACCGGCAGGGAAATCAGGAGCCGGAAAACGCGCATCCCCGGCATATTCCGATGGACCACCTTCCTGCGCGAAGACCAGCGATGTCATGCTCAGGATGAGTATGGCGAACAGAATCAGCTTCCGCATCACGAAAAATCCTTGTCAGCTCACGAACCTGTAGGCTGACTATAACAGCAAAAAATAAAGAAATGATGAACAAGGGGGGAAAATGCGGAAACCAGCCCTTATTTGATGAGGTGTTCGCCGCCGTTGACGTGGATGAGTGTGCCGGTGATGAATGCCTCGCGGACCAGATAAGCCACCGCGCGGGCGACATCTTCAGCCGTGCCGGTGCGCTGCAAGGGCAGTGCTTTGCCGACTTCTTCCCAGGCGTCATCACTCATGGCGCGCCCGGCGGGTTTCATCACCGGGCCGGGAACAATGGCATTCACCCGAATATCCGGGCCGAGGCTGGCCGCGCTGACCTGGGTAAGCGACCACAGGGCCGCTTTGCTGACGCC
This sequence comes from uncultured Anaerolineaceae bacterium, assembly GCA_964552425.1. Classification (GTDB taxonomy): domain Bacteria; phylum Chloroflexota; class Anaerolineae; order Aggregatilineales; family Phototrophicaceae. The sequence continues at coordinate 9,064 of CAZKIB010000115.1, forward strand.
GTGATGGGCATATTCCAGCCAGGGGCCGTCCACACCGCGATCACAGATATTCACAATCGCGCCGCCCGGCGGGCTGTTGTGGCGCATCAGTTCCGCTGCTGCCTGGGTGCAGAGAAACGGCCCGGTCAGGTTGATCGCCAGTGTTTCCTGCCACTCAGCAAAGGTGACATCCAGCAGGCCGCGTTTCTGGAAATTCGACGCGCTGTTGACGAGGATATTCAAACGTCCGAAATGTTCGCGTATGGCGGTGAAGATTTGCTCAACGCCTTCTGGCGTACTTACATCAGCCTGCACAGAATAGGCATCCACGCCCATCGACTTGATATCCTGCACCGTGCTGCGCACCGCTTCCGGCGAGGAACTGTTGTAATGCACCATGATGTGCGCGCCCTGCCGGGCCAGTTCCAGCGCGATGGCGCGCCCTACCCGATGCGCCGACCCTGTCACCAGGGCGACGTGATCGCTGAGGTCGATAGGCATAGAGTCCCTCTTTGACCTTTAATAACCTGTGGGCGGCACCGCAATCAGGTAGAGTGTTGCCAGCAGCGCCAGCACCAGCGGGATAATCAGGATGTAGAGGAACAACCGCGAATCCACCCGCAGGTGCATATAATACGCCACGACCAGCCCGGCTTTAACCGTTGCGATCCCCAACAGCAGCGGAATCAGCACGAAGCCCAGCGGAAGGCCGCCGATAATCACTTCGATCACTGTCGCCACCGCCAGGAACCCGAACACAACAGTGTAAATGCCGCCGGGAACCGTCACCGTGCGGCCCATCACCGTCGTCGTATCGCTCAGGAAGGCGGCATGAGCATCGTCATGCTGCGCTTCTGCCGCATGGGGAACCGGGTGACTTCCGGCCAGCATCGGGCGGCGAAAGTCGGTCACACCAGGGTCGTTCTCAGAGTGCAGGGTTTCGGTCTGCGCGTCTTGATGTTCGTCAGCCATAAATCGTTCCTAAATCAGATAAATAATCGTGAACAGGAAAATCCAGACCACATCGACAAAGTGCCAGTAGAGGCCAAAGATTTCGACAGCCAGATAATTTTGGGCGTGATAGATGCCCTTGCGCGCGCGGGCGATAATGCGCAGCGCCCACAGCACGCCCACGATCACATGCGCGCCGTGAAAGGCCGTTGGCGCATAAAAGCGCATCCCATATTCGGTGCCGATACTGATGCCCGCGTGGGCCAGTTCAGTATACTCCACCCCCTGCAAGCCCACGAAGGCCGCACCCATCAGCGCGCAAAGGCCGATCCAGCGAACCAGCCCCTGCGAATTATTCTTCTGTGCCTCACGCAAACCCATCACCATCGCCCAACTGCTGGTCAGCAGCAGGAAGGTGTTGAAACTGACCAGCGCTATCCCCAGTTCGTCCTGCACCTGCTGGACCACTTCGGGGTGATTGGCGCGAAAGACCAGATACACCGCGATTAATGTCCCGAAGATCACCACTTCGGAAGCCAGATACAGCCACATCGCCAGCTTGGAATTGGCGATAAATTCGGCAGATGGAACTGTGTCATGATGCTCGGCGTGGGCCGCTGCATGTTCCAATGACATCTCACTCATGCGTATTCCTCCAGATTATTGCAGCGCGTTTGGCAAACGCCGAAGCTGTTTGGCAGTCCAGGCCGCGCCGTAGCCCACCCAGCGCGTGAGGAATTTCGGGCGCAGGACGAGCGCGGCGATCAACAGCGCATTGCTGGCCGAAATAATAAACAACAGCGGCGGCGCGAACGGCACAACCAGACCGATGAGCAAAAAGTAGAACAGCGGCAGCAGAATCCCGCTGAGGATGGCGAACAGAGCGCCTACCGTCATGCGCGTGCCGACCAGCGCCAGCAGCACGATCAGGTTGAAGACCACTGCGGCCGGCAGTGACAGACCGGACAGCAGGAACCAGATAACCACAAAGGCCAGCCCCAGAACCCCATGAATCACACCCAGGACCACCAGCGCCCGCACCAGCCAGGGCCAGCCTGTACGCCCCGCCACGAAACGGATGATGCTGCCAAGCAGAATAAAGGCCAGCGTAAACAGCCCGCCCGCCGCCAGGAAAAATGACAGGGTAGCGAATTCGTTCGTGATGGGCGGAGTCAGCAGCAGGTCGATCAGGGCGAACCCGGCCACCACAACCACCGACCCCACCCCCCAGCGGATCAGGTTCTGGCTGGTCGCCGGCACATTTTCCAGCGGGTCGGCTTCGATGACCGTTTGCTTCATATCCTTTACGGTCACAACACCCTGGTTCAGGGAGAACAAGACGAAGCCCAGACCACCGGCGACTGCGGCCAGCGAAATGAACATAAAGATCACAAAACCCAGCAGCACAGTCAACTGGCTGAAGTAGTAGGTTTCGCTGCCAATCGGAATGGGCACATAACCCACTGCCGATACGTTGCCATCCGGGCCTTGTACGGTTCGCAGCGCCGGACCTTCGGGCAGCAGCGCGAAGAAAACAATCACGATAATCAGGGCCAGCAGGATGCTGCTGAGAAGCCACAGGTAACTGCCCAGAATCTGCTGCGGCTGGGCGGGTTGCTCTTCTTCAACCACCGCCAGGGCATGGTCTTCCTCGCCGGGGGCCGGTTCGTGGGCATGTTGATTCATCTGCGGGTCAAACGCGCCCATGCCATAGACAAAGAACCCGGCAGACAGCACTGTGCCCAGGATCACCGCAAGCTCCGGGTCCATCAGCGGGGTTAAACCCTGTAACCCGCGTATCACCACCAGAATGACCATACCGACGAGAAAGCCCAGAATGCCCATTGGCACTGCGCGGCTCAATCCAGGTCGCATAATTCCTTCCTCACGTGCGTCGCCACAACTTATCCACCAGAACGATTATCGGATGGACAGCGATCAAAGCAGGTACAAAACCACGTAGAACAAAATCCACGCGAACACCACAAAATACCACAAACCGGCAGCCCCCTCCACCGGCCAGAAATCTGCGGGACTATAAGCCCCGGCACGCGCTCGTCGGTAAATCATACCCATAAACACGACGATTGCCAGCGCATGAACCCCATGAAAACCAGTCATCATGCGGAACACATCGCTGTAGATGGCGCTGTAGGGAATGCTGAAAAATTCGTACAGCATCACCCCGATAAACACGCTCCCCAGAACGAGTGCCGCCCGCCAGTGGCTAAAGAACGCATCCCGGCGGTCATTGGTCAGGGCGCGGGCCGCGCGCCGCACCAGCCACACACTCACCAGCAGCCCAATCGTCGCCAGGGTGGGCAGGGCCACAGCGGGGGCCTGTACCCCCTGCGGCGGCCAGGACGGTTGTGCGGTGCGAAGCTGCCAGTTCACAATCACCAGACAGACAAACACCAGAATCCACGAAAGCTGAAAGATCGCCAGCCCGGAGCGTTTGTTCTTTAAGTCCTGTAATTCTTTTCGACTGAGTTTCTGTTCCAATACTTCGCTTGACATCTCACAATACTCCACAGGCGTACAAAGGCGGCTCGGCCTGCCGCGCCGAACCGCCCCCTGTCCTTACTGAAGGCCGCTTAATCCCCCGCCGGTTCTGGCAGCGGAGCGCTTTGCGGCAGCGAGGCAGGTGGTGGAAAACGCCGGTCCACCGCGTCAAGGTAAGCCTGGGCCTCTTCCGTGCCGTAGCCATACGGGTCTTCAAACGGGATGGGATCGCCCATAAAGTTATAGGCGGGCGGCGGTGAGGTCGTGGCCCATTCCATCGTCAGCGCGCGCCAGGGATTCGCCCCGACACGCTCACCCGCCAGCAGGCTGCGCACGATGTTGTACAGCAGGATAAAAGTCGCCACACCGAGGACAAAGGCCGCAAAACTGATAAGCCGGTTGACGTTGGTATACAACGGGTCATACACCGCGATACGGCGGGGCATCCCTTGCAGGCCGGCGATATGCTGTGGAAAGAACGTGAAGAAAAAGCCGAAATACGTCACCCAGAAATGCAGCTTGCCCAGGCCCTCATCCAGCTTGCGCCCGGTCATTTTCGGGAACCAGTGGTAGATGCCGGCGAAGATCAGGAAGACACTGCCACCATACAGGACAAAATGGAAATGGCTGACCACAAAATAGGTATCATGCAGGTGAATATCCACTGGCACGGACGCCAGCATCACGCCGCTGATTCCGCCGATCACAAACATGGATAGGAAACCGAGCGCAAACAACATGGCTGCCGTAAAACGGATTTTGCCGCCCCACAAAGTCCCCAGCCAGCTAAAGATTTTGATGCCAGTGGGCACAGCGATAATCATGGAGGTAATCATGAAGGGGATACGCAGTTCCGGCTGGAGGCTGGTAAACATATGATGCGCCCAGACAGTAAAGCCCACCAGCGCAATTGCCATACTGGACAGCGCAATCGCCCGGTAGCCAAAGACCGGCTTGCGCGCATGAACCGCCAGCACTTCGGAAGCCATCCCGAAGCCCGGCAGAATCATGATGTACACCGCCGGGTGGCTGTAGAACCAGAAGACATTCTGCCACAGCAGCACATCGCCACCGTTGGCCGGGTCAAAAAAGCTGGTTCCCGCGACACGATCCAGAATGAGCAGGGTAAGGCCGCCGGTGAGAAACGGGGTCGCCAGGACCTGAATGATGGCTGTCGCCAGCACCGCCCATACAAACAGCGGCATCTGCCAGTAACCCATGCCTTCGGGCCGCATATTGCGGATGGTCACGATGAAATTGATCGCGCCAAGAATAGACGAAATACCGAGCAGATGCAGCGCCATAGCCCACAGGGTTTGACCGTCCGGGCTGAAGATGGTACTCAACGGCGGGTACGAAGTCCAGCCGGCTTCAGGTGGGCCAACCAGCCAACCCGCCAGAAGCAGCAGACCCGCCGGAGGGATCAGCCAGAAGGCGAAGGCGTTCAGCCAGGGGAAGGCCATATCCTTCGCGCCCAGCATCAGCGGAACCAGGTAGTTGCCAAAACCGGCCAGCATCGGGATGGTCCACAGGAAGATCATGACCGTGCCGTGCATGGTAAACAGATTGTTATACTGGGTCCCGTTCGCCATCAGGTCCAGCGTCGGTGTCAGGAGTTCCCAGCGAATGAGCATCGCCAGCGCGCCGCCCACGACGAAGAAAAACAGAGATGTGGCGATATACTGGATACCAATCACTTTATGATCGACACTCCAGCGGAAAAAGTCAGCTATTCTCAAAGATGGCGCTGGAATGGAGCGCGCTTCACCCCCCAACGGGGCGGTAATACTCGCCATACGCGACCTTTCTAATTGTACTCGCTTGCGATATTTTCAAGATTCGGCAGGTCACAGACATTGTCGCCAGTGGCAGTCTGGGTACACAGGTACGCCACAATCGCCTGCATGTCTTCAACCGGCATATAGTTTGGCGCATTCTCGTCGTCCGGTTGGAACTGCGGCATCAGGTTGCCGAAGCCCGGAACCAGATACTGACCCGGCGCATACAGCGAATGAACCAGATATTCTTCGGGGGTTTCGCCTGTAGCGCTCACACGGTTGTTGACGACCCGATCCGCCAGCCCGTTCTGGTTCGGCCCGGTGATGCCTGTCCAGCCGAGGTCCGCCAGCATATGGCAGCCCGCGCAGGGGTACTCGCCGCTGGCGAGAATCTGGCGTCCACGTTCCACCGGGTCCTCCGGCGGGTTGAGGATTCGATCCACTTCGGGGTCGAACCATGCCAGGTAGGTTTCCTCGTCCGGGTGCACGACGATGCGCGCGCGCATGTCCCCGTGCCCGCTGCCGCACAACTCGGCGCAGAACACCGGGTAATCACCGGCCAGGGTCGGCGTAAAACGAATCTCGGTCACACGTCCGGGCAGCAGGTCCTGCTTGATGCGCATGGCCGGGATGTAGAATGCGTGATTCACATCCGTCGTTTGCAGTTCCATCTTCACGGGCTGGTTCACGTAAGTGTGCAGAATGCTGGAATTGACGGTGATGTCATGTTCCTCAACATAGTACGAAAACGACCAGTTGAAGCGCGCACCGGTACTGCTGACGACCAGCTCATTCTCTTTGGCGCTGGTGATACTCACCCACACCTGAAAGCTGATAATGCTCAGAATGAGGACGATCACCGCCGGGATCGCGGTCCAGATAAATTCCAGCGTCGGGTTGCCGTGCATCGCCACCCCGTCCGAACGATCCCCTGCTCTGGCGCGGAAGCGGATCACCGAAAAAACCAGCGCGCCCTGCACCAGCAGAAAAATCGCGCCACCAATCGCCAGCATGATTTTGAACAGATTATCCACCTGTTCGGACTCCGCAGACGCCGGCGGTGGCAGCACCAGCGGCGTGGCCTCGGCGATAATCAGGCCCCCCAGGATCAGCAGCGCAAAGGCTGCGACGATCCACAGAATCGGGGAACTATTGGTCGTGCTACGCTCAACATTCATATCGCGAAATCTCTTTGTGATTGGCTCTTGAATGATTGTGGTTATACAGGGAACCAACCGCGCAGCCACACCCGATTAGTTCCGGTTAAACTATGGATTGTTCTATTTTACACAAATTGTGCCATTTAGCAAAACAAATCATGACAAACAGCCTTCCCACTATAACGCACATACTGGCCCCCTCCAAGACCAATTTCAACCCAATCAGATCGCACCCTACAAACCGGAATCTTACGTTACCAAACGCGATTCCAATGTTACCGTGAATCTATACCCGACGTTATTGAGGAGTGAGTGGGATGGCATCACGCAGAAATGGAACCGCAAGCCCGGAAGCGGTCATCGAAGCCCATGAAGAAGCCCATGTCGAAACGCCCAAAGATGTAATTGATCGCACCGTCAGCGCCACCAGCGATGTCGTCGCTCATACCACAGAAGAAATGGTCGACACCGCTGAAAAAGTTGTGGGGTCCATTTTTGCTACCCAGGCCGCCGACTCTGGCAGTTGGCCGCCACCCCTGTTCATTCACCGCAACGCCAGCGATATGGAGCAGTATTATGTGCGCCATCGCTGGCAGTCCCAATGGCTGTATTACGATGCCAAAGCCACCGAAAACAAGAAGAATTATCAGGCGCTTCAACTGGTGATTGGGGTTGGCTCCGTAGCCGTACCGGTGCTGCTGGGCATGGAGTGGATTCCGAATATCATTCCAGTGGCGATCAGCCTGGTAGTCGCCGCCGCAGCCGCTGTCGAAAACGTCAAAAAATATGGCGATAACTGGCGCTCATACCGGCAGGCCGCCGAGGAATTGCAGCGGGAAAAGGCGCTCTTTGATGTGCTGACCGGACCATACAAACGCGCCAAACAGCCCTTCCTGCGCTTTGTGGAACGCTGTGAAGATGTCATCGCGCAGCAGAACGGGCAGTTCCTCCAGCGGCAGGACGAGAACGAAAAGAAAGAGGATAGCACCGCCGACGCCAGCATCGCCCCTGCCGACATCGGCTAACACCCCAGGACCTGAAACCCAAAGGCCATTCGCACCGTGCGGGTGGCCTTTTTTGCTATAATGGGGCGAGACTAAACGTAATTTGTTCAGGAGTAAGGAAAGTATGGCGTCTGTAGACGAGATTTTGACTGCGCTGAATGAAGGAGATGCCCAGGAACGCATCGACGCCATCATTGGCATTGAAGAACACCGGCTGACCGAAATTCTGCCGGAAGTCGGCACGATCCTGCGCGATGATGAGGATACCGGTGTGCGCTTTCAGGCCGCCAAGACTCTCGCCCAGTTTGCCGACGCCTCTACCCTGCCGGAATTGTTCGACGGTCTGCGCGATGTGGATATGTTCGTGCGGGTGCATGTCACCGACGCGCTGATCCGCATCGGCCAGCCGGCAGTGGTGGGCCTGCTGGAAGCGCTGCAAGACTCCAATTCGGCGGTGCGGCGGGCAGCAGCCAAAGCGCTCGGCAAAATTCGCCATGCGGACGCTGTGCCCGGTCTGCGTCTGTCGATGAAGGACTCAGACGCGGACGTGCGCCGCTTTACCGCGCAGGCACTGGGACGTATCAATGACGCAGGCACAGTGGATGTGCTGGGCGAGGCCCTGCGCGATGCCGATGTGCGCGTGCGCAAGGCCGCCGCCGGCGCGCTGTGGGACATCGGTGATGCGTCGCTGCCCGTGCTGCGTGAGGCGCTCAATGACCCCGACCCGCAGACGACGATCATCGCGGCTTATACGCTGACGAAGATGGGCTACAACGAACCACCGGAAGCGTAGATGAAACACCATGCAAGGCGTGTAAAGCACGATGGGGGACAGTTGGATGGCAGATGAGAAGCAAATTCAGGAACTGCTGGCAGCACTCGACAGTGCGGATATTCAGACCCAGGTTCAGGCCATCAGACAGTTGGCGGAACTGCAAGCACTTCAGGCAGTCCCCAGGTTGATCGAACTGCTGAAAAGCGAGCAGCATGAAGTGCGCCTTGCCAGCATCGCGGCGTTAGGAAAGCTCGGTGATGAACGCGCTGTGCCCTTCTTGAACGACATAGCCTCGCAGAGCATGATCGATGACAGCCAGTTGGGAGCCGGAAAAACCTGGGGTGGGATAGGCAAGGCCATTTCCGGTGCGTTGTTATATCTTCGGAATGCGGAGATAGAAGCAGCCAGAGCAGCCATCGGTGCAATTCAGTCACCCAGGGTTGATGCTGCAATCCCCTTCCCGGCAGAACTGGAAGAAAGCGCGCCAGAACCAGAACCGTTTGCGCCGCCTGCACCGGTCCCCGCCGGGCCGATGCTGGATGACCTGATTGATTTCGACGATGAGGAACACACCGGGTCAATGGAGCCGCTGGATTGGGATGAAACGCCGGCCGCCGAAGCCCCACCCGAACCCAAACCGGTTCCCCTGCCCAGACCCATCACTGCGCCCGCCCCGGCAGTTTCCCTTCCGTCAGCGCCACCACCACCCCAGCCCGCCGCGCCGGATCGCCACGTATCCCGGCAGCGGCAGGAAACCGAAGCAGGCGGCCCCGGCGGTGAAGCCCAAAAAAAGGGCCAAAGAGACGCAGGATGTTCAGTTTTCGGCCTATTATCCCCGTGAGGTGCAGCCAGATGACTGGCAGCCCCTGCAAGCTTATGTCTTCAGACAGTTCGCGGCAGACCGCGTGCTGGAAGATGCCGAGAAACAGCTTGGCCCGCTGGGTCACTTCCGGCGGATTGTCGAAAACGCCCGCCAGAGAATTGTCGAAGGCGAGACCATCACCGCCACGCCGCACCTGCCCGGCTTTCAGTTCAACCCACCAGCGGTCAGCGTCGGCTTTTTTGAGGACTGGCATCGTTTCGAGTTCAAGATGCGCGCCAGAGAAGCCCCGCTCAACCTGGCCGCCAACGGCTTCCTCACCTTCACGGTAGGCGGCATCATCGTGGCGGATATTCCACTGTCGGTGTTTGTGACAACCGCGCTCACCCAGGCAAAACCCCAGGCCAGTGAAGCGCGCCCAATGTATGACACGGTCTTCGCCAGCTACAGCCACAGGGATACGACCATCGTCGAACGAGTCGAAACCGCCGCCCGAACCTTCGGCATGACCTACCTGCGCGATGTGATTACGCTGCGCAGCGGGGAGGACTGGAACGCAGGTCTGCAAACCATGATTGAGCAGGCCACGATTTTCCAGATGTTCTGGTCAGAACCGTACTCCAAGTCCATGCACTGCCAGCGTGAGTGGGAATATGCCGTCAGCCTGAAACGCGAGGGACAGCCGTTCATTCGCCCGGTGTACTGGCAGCAGCCCATGCCCGCGCCGCCTGAGCCGCTGCAACATTTCCATTTCGCATATCAGCCTGATCTGGTAAAGTTATGATTATGAATACCAACCGACATGCAAGGGGGTTGCATTGGCTGTCCTGATTCTGATTATCATCATCGATGTGGCGGTTATGGCGCTGGTGATGCGCATGATTATGACCGAACCACCCCATAAGCACCCGTCAGCCCATCCGCTGGCCCTGCAAATGGCGAGCCAGTCCGAAGCTGTTCAGGCGGCAGCAAAGCCTGAGACTGTGGTGGAAACCACCGAAAAAGCGCCGGAACCCGAAGAAACCGACGACACCGGCAAGACTGAACTCGGCGAGTAGCAAGCCGCTCAGCGCGGTTTGACGCAGCCGGTAAAGCTGAAACTGTAGACCGCAAGGCCGCGTGACCGGACGCGCAGGGTCAGTTCGTGGGATTCAAAACCGGGGTTGCGTACCAGATTGTACATGCGGGGCCGGTCTACCTGCACCCGACCATCCTCGGTGACATCCATGCCGCGATGCGCTTCTGGCAGGGGTTTGTTATCCTGCCAGATTTCCACATCGACAATTTCAGGATGCAGCATCCGCTCCACCGTATCGACGTGGGGGGTCAGCACTGCGTTGACCTCCACCGCCTCATACGGAAGCTGAATCAGACCCTCATTGCGACCTTCAAAGGCCATATATTCGCTCCCGGCCTGCCAGGCCCCTTCCACATAAAAGGCTCCCGCCGCCCGTTCCGCCGGCATGGCATAGAACACCGGCGCGCCGCTGGCATACCCCTGCGGGTTGCCCAGTGCGCCGTAATTCAGACCGGCGGCCAGTTCGGGTGTGGGGCGATAACAGACCGCGCCGCTTACGTCCTCGGCCCGCAGCGGCTGCATAACCGGCGGCAGGTCCAGCGCCGGATTCTCTTCGAGCAGCACTGTCTGGATGGCGCGTTCAAAAGCATCGTAACCACCTTCACCGTGACTCTGATAGCGAATATAACCGCGCTGGTCAATCAGGTACTTGCTCGGCCAGAAACGGTTGGCAAAGGCATCCCAGGTTTCAAAGTTGTTGTCCATCAGGACCGGATAGTGAATCTCCAGTTCCCGAACCGCTTCCTCAAGCTGCTGGCGCTCTCGGCCAAAGCGGAATTCGGGCGCGTGGACACCGATGATGGTCAGACCCTGACTGGCGTAACGACGAAACCACTCGCGGATATACGGCAGCGTGCGCAGGCAGTTGACACAGGTGTATTCCCAGATGTCGACCAGCACAGCCTGACCGCGCAGGCCCATCATGGTAAGGGGATGTTCGACATTCAACCACTGGCCGCGACCAAACTCAGGCGCGCGGACGTGGCGCTTGTTCAACAAGCTATCGACCATTGTTAGACTACTCCGTGACCGCTGACAACGATCTATAGACGGTTTCCAATTGTAGCGCCACTGCGTCCCAGGTGAAATGTTTTCTAATCAGATGCTGGCCGCGTTCGCCCATCGTGGTGCGCTGAACCGGGTCGGTGAGCAGATGCCGCAGCGCCGCGCTGAGGGGTTCACAGGCCGGTTCGACCACCAGCCCTGCGCCATGTTCGGCCACTTCGGGGAAATAACAACCGGGGGAGATAATCGCTGGCAGGCCCGCGCCCAATGCTTCCAGCACGACCATCGGCAGACCTTCGCCAACTGCGGGCAGCGCGAATACATCTGCCGCCGCGAAAGCCGCCAGCCGCTCCATGCCTTCCAGATAACCTGTGAGGACAATCGTGTCGTCCAGAAGCGGCGTGATACGCTCCAGCATTCCTTCGTCCGGCCCCACAATGACCAGGCGCGCATCGGGTACAGCCGCCGCCCGAAACGCCTCAATCAATACCTGCACCCCTTTGCGTTCGTGCAGGCGG